>DBHR01000095.1:0-267 GCA_002296225.1 Acidobacteria bacterium UBA823
GTCTAGCATAACTTGCCAGCCGATTCCCCACGCACCCAGCGTCGGCGATTCCCAGTTATCCTCCTCGAATCGAACGTCGTGAGCCGCGCAATCAATCCCACAGGCCTCAAGACTTTCCAGAAAAAGCTGCTGAGATTGATCAGGCGAGGGCTTCAAGACCACCTGAAATTGATGATGCTTGAACAGCCGGTTCGGGTTTTCACCGAAACGGCCATCAGTCGGACGCCGTGAGGGCTGGACATAGGCCACGCGCCATGGCGACGGTCC
>DBHR01000095.1:590-1023 GCA_002296225.1 Acidobacteria bacterium UBA823
AGTACGCGCAAGAACGTTTCGGGGTGCATCGTTCCGGCGCCGATTTCGAGATCGTGCGGCTGCTGAATCAGGCAGCCGCGCGAGGCCCAGTAACCGGAAAGAGTGGCAATAAGGTCTTGAAGGGTCACAATTGGCTGTATCAGATGAAAGCGAACAGCGGCACATCAGTCACTGCTGTAGCTCCTTGAGGACCCGCATCGACTTCAGTTCCTTGTCCAAGTGTGTGGAAATCAACAGGCGGTGCGCAGCCTCCAGTTCCCGGCCGACCTGAACCGACCACGGTAACGTTCCCAGATTGGTCGGCCGGGCCCGCGCCGCCCCGCGCAGGAACTGAATCGACGGCGGCGACAGCACGACGTTCTGCGTCGAGCCGCTGCAACGGCGACAAAGGAACACACCGTCACGCGGGGCAATACTCGCACCGGCGTTCTGA
>DBHR01000095.1:1367-1693 GCA_002296225.1 Acidobacteria bacterium UBA823
AGACGTGGCACGCCATCGTCGACGGATAGAGCCCTTGTAACCGGAGGAGCCAGTACTCAAAATAACGGGCCAGCTGCTCGACCGGCGCCCCAACCGCTAGCGCCTCGAGCATCGACGCACCTAGGCGGTACAACCGCTCGTTTGGATCGGCTTCGGGCGCCCATTCATCTATGAGTTCGGCGAAGTAGCCCACATAGTTGAGCGACTCGGGGTGTTTCGCCACTAGCGGCGATCGGACCGTCTCCACCTCACTCACCCGCACCAGGTCCCGGTGCTCTCGTTCGTAATAGCACACGTGTACACGCGTGAACGGTTCCAACGCACCA
>DBHR01000095.1:2009-2205 GCA_002296225.1 Acidobacteria bacterium UBA823
CGAATCTTGACCGCGTGCGCCTTGCACCCTTGGCAACGCCACGTTTCTTACCGCGATCGCTCGTTAAGAAGACCACTATCCGGTCAGTCTCCCCCAACCGGTAGGTGCGTAGAACAAGCGCTTCTGAGCTGAACAGTGGCATAGTCAGCCGTCACAGTGCCCCGTAGGTCGCGGAACCCCGACGCGCAGTATTCTA
>DBHR01000095.1:2520-3739 GCA_002296225.1 Acidobacteria bacterium UBA823
ACGCGCAGTATTCTAGTGTACTCGTGGCCCGTTCCAGTGGGTGGGCTAGAGCAGATACGGCAAAAATAGCGTGCCTAGCCCCAGAAACGATAAGAAGCCGAAAACATCGGTTAGCGTCGTGATGAACACTGACGACGCCAGAGCCGGGTCGACGTGCAGCGCTCGCAGCATAATCGGAATAAGGGTGCCGGCCGTCGCCGCCACGAGCATATTCAGGACCATCGCAACGCCGAGAATCAAACCAAGAACTGGGTTCCCTTGCATTGCCCAGGCCACTCCCGCAGCCACGAAGCCGAGCACGCATCCGTTGCCAAGACCGATAAGGATTTCCTTGACCAGCGCCTTACGCGAATTTTCCCACGTCAACTCGCCAAGTGCGATGCCTCGCACAGTAACCGTGAGGGTCTGCGTAGCCGCATTACCACCCATACCGGCAACGACCGGCATGAAGACGGCAAGTGCTACCACCTGACTAATCGTTTCCTGGAACAGGGCCACAACGGCGGCTGCCATAACCGCCGTAACCAAGTTCACCCCGAGCCAAGGTAACCGCTTGCGTAGCGCCTCGGCAGGCGGCGTCGACACATGCTCGTCACCAGCCATGCCGGCCAAGCGATAAATATCCTCGGTCGCTTCATCCTTGATGACGTCGATCACGTCGTCAACCGTGATGATGCCGACCAGCTTATGCTCCTCGTCAACGACGGGAATGGCTAATAGATTGTAAGAGGCAACCACACGTGCCACCTCTTCCTGGTCGGTATCGACACGTGCGCTCATGATATCGGTCGTCATTATTCGTTTGAGTGGCGTTTCGGTTGCGACCAACAGCAATCGCCGGAGCGAGACGACGCCAACCAAGTGCCGGCGCACATCCACGACATAAAGATAGAAGACCATCTCCACATCGCGCGACGTCTGAAGCGCCCCGATCGCCTCGCCTGCCGTCAGGTCCTCAGATAGCGCAAAAACATTCGGGTTCATGATGCGGCCAGCCGTCTGCTCAGCGTACTCGAGCAGATTCTGGACATCGCCCGCCTCTCGGCGCTCCAGAAGGTCTAACACCGCCACCGACAACTCCTCCGGCAGATGTTCGATCAACGGCGCGGCGTCGTCGCTCGGAAGTTCCTGGAGTAGTTGGGCGAGTTCCTCGGCTGAGTGATCGGTGAGCATTGCCGCGCCATCGTCTGGCTCGAGCTCGCTGATCGCCTCCATCGCG
>DBHR01000095.1:4039-4209 GCA_002296225.1 Acidobacteria bacterium UBA823
CGCTGATCGCCTCCATCGCGAGCCGTCCGTAGCGCTCCACAAGCAAAGCGAAGGCGGCGCGGCGGTCGCGTTCGGTCAGCGCGCCAAGTATCTGGGCTAGATCGGCCGGATGCTGCTTTTGAAGTAGGTTGAGAAGGTTAGCGTCAGCACCAATCCGCTGCAGTCGCTTG
>DBHR01000095.1:4551-23144 GCA_002296225.1 Acidobacteria bacterium UBA823
GATTCGGCGCTGGGCAGGCATGGTTCACTCTCGCGGCAGCGGGTTTAGGGTTCGATGGCTGACTCTCGTCGTTCATGGCGCAGCCGGCAACCCCCTACGGTAGCACACAACACTCAGCGCTAAACATCCCGCGGAGCCTTCACTGACTAGAACGGTCTCTCGGACCTTTTCACGGTCTCTTTGGTAGAAGCCGAAAACAGAAAATGCAAGGCGCTAGATAGCCTTGCCCGCCATCATCGGACCAGCGGACCAAGGCCATTCCGAACTCACCTGATTAGGGACCTCGACCCAAAGAATCTTTGAGAACGGCCACGATCGGCTTTGGGAGACGGCACGGCGTCGTTGGCCCGGTTCAATCGCGAGGACCTTGCACACCGAGGTCGTCAAGTAACCGATCGTTTTCGCGCCACTCGGCACGAATCTTGACGTGCAGATCAAGATAAACCTTCGCGTCAAAGAACCGCTCGAGATCCAGCCTGGCCTCCGTGCCGATTCGCTTGATCATCGAACCCCCGCGCCCGAGCACGATCGGCTTCTGCGACGCCTGCTCTACGATGATCGAACAGTAAAGGCGGATCACGCCGCGCTCGTCAGATTCTTGGAATCGATCCACAATTACGGCACTCGAAAACGGAATCTCGTCGTAGGTATGCTGCAAGAGCTTCTCGCGCACGGTTTCTGACACAAAGACCCGCTCTGGCTGATCCGTTAAATAATCATCCGGATAGAGCGGCTCGCCATCTGGCAGATGCTTAAGGAATAGCGACTCAAGTTCCGGCACGCCATCTCCGGTCAGCGCTGACACCGGCACAATAGCTTCGAACTCACGGTGCGCACGGTACCATGCCATGACCGGAAGCAGTTTGGGTTTCGCCATCCGGTCAATTTTGTTGAGGACCAATACGACTGGAAGTTTTGCCCGCTCCAGCCGCCGTATGACAAATCGATCCCCACCGCCAACTGGCTGGGAGGCATCCACAATCACAGCGAGCACGTCAACGCGATGGATCGAATCAAGCGCGAGATCTACCATGCGGACGTTCATCCGATGCAACGGGCGATGGATTCCCGGCGTATCCATAAAGACAACCTGCCCATGAGGGTAAGGCTTAACGCCAAGGATCCGGTTGCGGGTGGTTTGTGGCTTGTCCGAAACAATCGCAAGTTTCGTGCCAATGATCTGATTGAGGAGGGTCGACTTTCCGGCATTCGGCCGTCCCACGAAAGACACAAAGCCGGCCTTCATACGTCTCGCACCCCCGTTAGGATTACCGCCGACCGGAAGAAGAGGTTACGCCGGCGCACGCAATGAGCCCTGCTGTCAGACCACCGCGACGGAGGCATTCCAGCTCCACACGGGCCATCCGACCGTCGTCGTGGGCGTGGTCGTAACCAAGAAGGTGGAGCAGCCCATGCAGCGCGAGAATCTTTAACTCAGTGGCCCGCGTATGGCCAGCCGTGCGGGCCTGTCGTTCGGCTCGTCCGGTACCGATGACAACATCGCCCAGATGTCGCTCGGCTCCGCGGGCCCACAGGTGCCCTTTCGGTTCTTCCATGGGAAACGACAGCACATCGGAAACCCGATCAACCCCACGAAACCGTCTGTTCAAGGCTCGAATACGTGCGTCCGACACCAGCGCTACCGTCATCGAGCCGCGCGCCGAGGCTGGCGCAGCCAGGCGCAGCCACCCCGTAAGACGGCTCTGGCGAAGGCCTCGGCCCCTTGCATCGGTCACTACCACGGTAAGCCGACCGCGGGAGCTAGGACGAACGCGGGCTGACATGTTGGTCGTGTGTGATCATCTTTTTTGCTCCTGCACGGCCGAGGGCCAACGCCCTCCAACCGCCGGCAACGGTTGCCCGGGCGTCTCGCCGACGCCTGCGACACCGGTCGAGCAAGTATCGTAGGCCTTGACGATCTGCTGCACCAGACTGTGCCGCACAACGTCACGGTCATCGAAATGGACGAACGCGATTCCGTCGATGTTACGAACAACGTTCATCGCTTCAATTAAGCCTGAAACTCGAGTTGGAGGAAGGTCGATCTGAGTAATGTCACCAGTGATGACGGCTTTCGACCCAAAACCGAGCCTCGTCAGAAACATCTTCATCTGCTCAGAAGTCGTGTTCTGGGCCTCATCGAGAATGACGAACGCGTCGTTCAGCGTACGACCACGCATGAACGCAATCGGCGCAATTTCGATCACGCCACGCTCGAACAAGCGCTCGACCCTAGCCCCATCAAGCATGTCGTAGAGAGCGTCGTAGAGGGGTCGCAGATAAGGATTCACCTTTTCTTGGAGGTCACCTGGCAGAAATCCTAACTTCTCCCCGGCCTCGACGGCGGGCCTAGCCAGGACGATCCGGCTGACTTTTTTTCCCATGAGGAACGACACCGCCTCGGCCATCGCTAGATAAGTCTTGCCAGTGCCTGCTGGACCAACGCCGAAGACGATGTCGAACCGTTCTATGGCGTTCAGATACTTGCGCTGGTTGACGCTCTTGGGCATCACCCGGCGCTTACTTGACGGTTGCACTGCCCCCCGAAGGAAATAGTCGCCGAGGTCGATGGTGTCATCTTGGGCCATAAGCTGTGCGGCTCGCTTCACGTCGCCCTTGGCAAACTCGTGGCCGTCGCGAACCAATCCCCCCAGTTGCTCGATCAAGCGCGCAACTCGGTCGACGTCTGCCGCTACCCCGTCGACAAGCAGTTCGTGCCCATCAGTGCGGATTTGGACGTTAAACAGGAGCTGGAAGGTCTTGAGATTTTCGTCGAACGAACCGAACAACGTTTCGATCCCCTCTGCCGGGATCGCTATCTTCAACATGGAGGGATTAGCCGCGTATCTCCTTTAATTACAATAGATTAACTGCTCGAGATTACCACGAGGCCAATGCGGGGTCAACCGTCCGACCGAAGCCGCAACTCTTTGAGCTGTTTCGGATCGACACCCGCGGGTGCGCCGGCCATTAAATCCACAGCCGCTGCCGTTTTCGGAAAGGCGATGACGTCGCGGATCGACGGCTCACCCGCGAGCACCGCGACGATCCGGTCGAGACCGAGGGCGATACCCCCGTGCGGGGGTGTGCCGTACTCGAGCGCGTCAAGAAAGAACCCAAATCGCGCGCGAGCTTCATCCGGTAATATTTTGAGGAGCTCGAACATCCGCTGCTGCATCTTGTGGTCGTGAATTCGTATGCTACCGCCGCCGATCTCGGTCCCATTCAACACGAGATCGTAGGCCTTCGCCCGCACAGCACCAGGATCACTCGTGAGCCGCTCCAGATCGGCGTCGATTGGTGAGGTGAACGGATGATGCACGGCTGTGTAACGCCGGTCCGCCTCGTCCCACTCCAATAGTGGAAACTCCACTATCCACGCGAAAGCGAATTGCTTCGGGTCACGCCATCCCGCCTCCTGCGCGATCTCCAGCCGAAGCTGCCCCAGCAACTTCGACGCGACTAACCCGTCGCCCGCCGCGAGCAAGACGAGGTCCTCCTTCCCGGCTCCCGCCAACTCCAGTGCACGTCGGACGTCGGATTCACCTGCCACCTTGAGCACCGAACTCTGGACATCGCCAGCGGGGCCATACCGCGCCCAGACTAACCCAGCCGCACCTAGTTCACCCGCGCGGGCGACCAAGTCATCCAATTCGCGCCGCGACGCCGCACCGCGGCCAGGAATCGGTAGGGCGCGGATCGCACCACCCGAATCGACCACTTGTCGAAAGACCTGGAAGTTCGAATCGGTAAAGGCCGCTGAGACGTCCTCAATGACCATCGCGAACCGCATGTCTGGCTTGTCAGTACCATACCGAGCCAGCGCCTCGACGTAAGGCAGCCGTTGAAACGGCGCGTCGACGACCCCGAAACCCACGGCCTCGAACAGCTCCCCCATCAGCAACTCGATGAGCCCTAAAACAAGGTCCTGACTAGCAAACGAGAGCTCAACATCAACCTGCGTAAACTCCGGCTGGCGATCGGCTCGCAAATCCTCGTCGCGAAAGCACCGCACGATCTGGTAGTAGCGGTCCATGCCAGCAATCATGAGGAGCTGCTTGAAGATTTGGGGGGACTGAGGCAGCGCAAAAAATTCGCCTGGATGGACCCGGCTCGGCACGAGATAGTCTCGGGCGCCCTCCGGCGTCGATTTGGTCAGTACCGGTGTCTCGATTTCCAGAAAGTCCTGCTCGTCAAAAAACCGCCGGACCGCGCTAGTCGCACGGTGACGCAAGCGCATGTTCCGCTGCATTCGGGTCCGGCGCAAATCGAGATACCGGTAGCGCAGACGAAGGTCCTCGGAGACGGGAGCCTCCTCGGAAATCTGGAAGGGCGGTCGCTTGGCTTCGTTAAGAACCCTGATTTCAACGGCGGAGACCTCCACCGTGCCCGTGTCGAGCTTCGGATTGACGGTCTCTGCCGAACGCATTTCCACCGACCCGACTACCGCCACCACGAACTCCGGACGCAGCCGCTTGGCCGTAGCAAACAGGCTTCCGTCATCTCGCGCGACAATTTGCGTTATCCCATATCGGTCCCGCAGGTCGAAGAAGACAAGCGCGCCGAGATCGCGCACGCGATGGACCCAGCCAAACAAGACAACCTGCTTGCCAACGTCAACGTCACGGAGTGCGCCGCAGGTATGCGTTCGGACCAAGTCTCCCAGTTGTTCCCGCACTACCGCCGTCACCTCCCGTTCACAAGGCCGACAACAGCGAATCCACGACTCGGTCGCGCGCCACACCGTGCTGCTCTCCGGTCGCCATCGTCTTCACCGTCACTTCACCACGTGCCAATTCATCGTCGCCCACAATAACTACGTGGCGTACGCCCGCGCGATTGGCCCGTTTCATCTGCGCCTTGGCGCTTCGGGCCTCATAATCTACCAGCGTCCGGAGCCCGCCCGCCCGCAGCGCACGCGCAAGCACAAACGCCGCTTCTCGATTCGCCTCACCGATGGCCGCAACGAAAACATCTGGCAGAACCGCATCGTCTGACTCCGGCAAGGCCAACACCAACCGCTCAAGACCAGCCGCGAAACCTATGCCTGCACGGTCTGGCCCGCCCAACTCCTTGACCAGCCCATCGTAACGTCCGCCACCCAAAAGCGCGTTCTGGGCACCCAGTTTCAACGAACGAATCTCGAACGTCGTCCGAGTATAGTAATCAAGCCCCCGGACCAGCCTATGCGACACTTGGAACGGCTGGTCATACGCCCGCAGATACCCCTGAACCGCCTCGAAGTGCCCGCGACACGCATCGCATAGGTAGTCCTCTGAGTGTGGTAGCCCATCAACGATCGGTTGGTCGGCCGGTACTTTGCAGTCAAAGATCCGCAATGGGTTACTCGTCGCCCGCCGCTGGCAATCACCGCACAACTTAGGCAGGTCCTCACCCAGCGCCTTCAGGAGTGCTTCACTGAAGGCCGGTCGGCACACTGGACATCCGACCGAACTGATAACAAGCTCAGTCTCATCGATTCCGAGCGCGCTCACAAGCGTACAGGCCATCTCGATGACCTCGGCGTCGAGCGACGCATCGCCAACGCCGAACACCTCAATGTTCAACTGGTGAAACTGGCGATATCGGCCCTTCTGTGGCCGCTCATACCGGAACATCGGCCCGAGCGTGAATAGCTTCGGCACGGACAGCGATTGCTCCAGGCCGTGCTCGACGAACGCGCGGACGATGCCGGGGGTGGCCTCCGGGCGCAACGTAACACGCTCACCGCCCTTATCAGCGAACGCATACATCTCCTTCTGGACGATGTCCGTCGATTCACCCGTGCCTTTAACGAATAGTTCCTCGCGTTCAATGAGGGGCGTCCGTAGCTCGCGGTATCCGTAGCAGCCACAGATCTGCCGCGCCACCGTTTCCACCCGCTGCCAGCGTTCCATGTCGGCCGGCAGGATGTCCCGCATGCCCCGAACAGTTGAAATCATCTATCTTGTGCTCGTACGTAGCTCAGCAATCGGCTGGGGAGGCGAAAATCATGGTCAATGATGGCGGCGAACCCGAAGGAAGGACAATCACCGCAACCGGTCAATCATGGCATAATTACAAATCCCATGCGAGTCGTTGACGCGCTCGATCGCCCGCTTGCCGCTCTGCGATTGTCAGTCACTGATCGGTGTAATTTGCGATGCCATTACTGCATGCCAGAGGCCGAGTATGTGTGGCTGCCGAGGCAGAGCATCCTCACATTCGAAGAGACCAGCCGTCTCGTTGATGTGTTCACCGACCTTGGCGTGGACAAAATACGTTTGACGGGTGGCGAGCCATTGCTTCGACAGGATCTTCAGGCGCTCGTCGAACTGCTCGCATCGAAAGCTGCTCTTCGGGACCTCGCGCTCACGACGAACGGCATACTCCTGTCCAACCACGCTCGCGCGCTTCGCGCCGCGGGGCTCCACCGCATCACCATTAGCCTGGACACGCTGAAACCCGAGCGCTTCGTTAAACTCACACGGTTCGACTCACACCGAGCCGTGCTGACGGGTATTGACGCAGCCATCGAGGCCGGCTTCGACAGTGTCAAGGTCGACACCGTGGTGATGAGAGACGTCAACGCAGACGAACTGCCGAGCCTGATCGACTACAGCCGTCGACAGCGCATCGAGGTCCGCTTCATCGAATACATGGACGTCGGCGGTGCCACGCAGTGGTCGGCTGACGCGGTCGTGTCGCGACAGGAGATGCTGAGCATCCTCTCCGAGCGATACGGCCCCATCACGCCAGTCAACGAACAGACCTCTGCGCCCGCCGATCGTTTTACGCTGTCCGACGGTACGACCTTCGGCATCATCTCCTCAACGACCGAGCCGTTCTGTCGGAGTTGCGACCGCAGCCGGCTGACAGCTGACGGCCTCTGGTATCTCTGCTTGTACGCTCAAACCGGCCTCGATCTCCGGAAACCCCTTCGCGAAGGCGCCTCGATTGAAAATCTGCGAGACCAGATCGTATCGGCCTGGCAGGCGCGAGCCGATCGGGGGGCGGAAGCTCGTCTCGCCGCGAACCAGCGCGCGCCACTCATCCCCGTCCGACGACTCCGGGAAGAGCCCCATCTGGAAATGCACACCAGAGGCGGGTAGAGCGCCCGGTTATCCAGTAGCGCCTTACCCTGGAAAAAAGGGCCTCACAACGAAGGCCCTCCGGTCAACATTCCGATGCACCGTGCAGCGATTCACGACGTCGTTGCAGGCTCCTTTTCGGTCGTCGAGCCGAGCCCCTGAATCTGAACGACCGGCTCCGCCGGCGCTTCACCGAGCACGTGCTGCCGATACAACGCGGCCATCCGCTCGTTCTCAGCATCCTGCTTCCGTTGCCCAGCGCGCGCGCGAAGCTTCTCCTCACGAGCCGTCTTCGCGATTCCCTGTTTATCGAGGTCGTCCTGACGGCCCGCGGCAACCGCCTCAGCGTCAAGCTGCAAGCTGTGCTGCGCCGTGGGAAGTCCCACCTCTTTACCGCCCGCAAAGATTTCGTGGCGTCCATGCTCCTCGTACCACTTCGTCAGCGTGGCGGTCATATGCATCTTTTCGATGATGTTCCGCCAGCCAACTCCCGTGTTGTAGGCACAAAAGGAGATTTCGCCCTCTTGGGTCGCGTATGGGATGATGCACCGCTCCGTGCGGCGGAAATCGTAGTTGAACAGATCCTGGAACCACATCCCCGCGATAAACAAGAAATTCCAGCGATCCCCTCGACGCTTCTCGATGTCGGCCAAGGTTCGATCTTTGGTCACACTGCCATAGTCACGGCCAGTAGCGTTGAAGGTTTTGTCGAACTTCCTCAGTAAGTCGGTCAGCTTGAAGTGGGTTGGCGATTTGAACGGGTCATAGTTACGCATCAGTGCCAGCGCCATTCCCAGTACCGACAATGCCTTACCGCGTGCTGCGTCATTGACCCGGGTGATGTCCTTCGAAAGGCGCTGCTTGAGGAATGCCGTTATCGGCACCGACTCCTTCGTCTCCTTGTCGACCATCACAGCCATCCCAATACCGCAATTGGGATGGCAGCCGCAATTGATCTGCCCCCAATCGTTAGTCGGCCCGTGAACAAGATCAGCCCAATCAGTGAACGTGCCCATATAGGAAATCGGAAACCAGTCGCGCACCGGCTCGCCGATGTTTGTCTGGCTCTTCACGTCGTGCGCCAGGTGCGACAGGGTGTAGCGCTGCGCATGCCGCCGCTCGTCTGTGATCTCCTCGTCTCGACCAGTGAACGACACCGGCTGGAACGACAGGAAGTTGATCTTCTTCGGATTGTCCAGCGCGAAGTTGACGACACGTCCGACCTGTTCATTGTTGACGCCATTGAGAATCGTTATGACGGGCACGATTTCGACACCCGCGTTGTGCAGATTCTCAATCGCCTGTAGCTTCACGTCGAACAGGTTTCCGACGGCACGGTGTGAGTTCGCCTCGTTACCGACCCCGTCAAACTGCAAATACGCAAAACGTAGGCCGGCTTCAGCAGCCGCCTCGGCAAATTCGACGTTCTTGGCAAACTCTATGCCGTTGGTTGCTGCCTGTACGCTGTTATAGCCGACCTTTCGCGCATAGCGAACCGCGTCGAGAAAGTGCGGCGACAGGGTTGGCTCGCCGCCAGAAAACTGCACCGACATCTGCCGCTTGGGCTTAATCGAAATCGCATTGTCAAGCAGGGTTTTGATCTCGTCCCAGCTGAGCTCGTGAACGAAGCCGACCTGGTTGGCGTCCATGAAGCACGGATCGCACATCATGTTGCAGCGATTCGTCAGGTCAATGGTTAACACCGAGCCACGGCCGTACTTGATCGTGCTGCTACCGTGTTTATGGAGCTTCTCGTCGTTGTGCGCGCGCATGTCGCTACCCGGGAACGATTCCTCGAGGTGACCGAAAAACGCCGGGTCGTTCGACATCACGTCTTCGAAGTGGCCGTGCTCTGGGCAATCCTTCACCATTAGTATCTTGCCGTCTCGCTCAAGGATGGTGGCCTTGATCTCGCCGACTTTCTCGTTCAGTAGGATCCTGTAGTCCTGCTTACCGTCGACAATCGCCTGGCGGGTCTCGCGCACGCAGACCGGGCACAGCGAATCGGTCTCTCGAGGCCAGCCTAGGGGCGGCTTAACTTTCTCGTGTGACTTGAGTAAAGGCTTGTCGGACCACTTCGGCGTGAACGAGGGCTTTTGATTAATCTGATTTAGCCCGTCGAACACGACCCAAGCCGCTGACGCCGCGTAGGTCATCGCCTTCTCAACGTACTTGATCGGCTTATGCATGCCTCACCCCTCAAGAGCTATCAAACTGGCGCCGGCGCACCCTACGCATAACTCACAAAGTCCTTGAATGGCATTAGAATACAACGATTTTCCTGGGCCAAACCTCCCAATCTTGGTCTAACGGGCATTTTAGCGGGTTGATTGGGCAAATTTAGGCCCGGTTGGCTGGCCACCCACCGTTCAGTTTCGGATTTTGCAAACTGATTGAGGCACAATAAACTCGCGCATCGTCAGAAAGACGTTCCGGAGCCACGTCCTACCTAGACGACATGACGACATCCTCAAATTCGCCGGACGTGGCCGTGATCGGCGCGGGCGTCTTTGGCGCATGGATCGCGTATCTCCTTCGCCAGTCCGGCCAGTCGGTCGCGCTTTTTGACGCCCACGGCGCGGGCCACACGCGCGCTAGCTCGGGTGGCGAATCGCGCCTAATCCGGATGGGTTACGGTGACGCTGAGTTATACACACGGTGGGCGGCACAGTCGCTAACCAGCTGGACAGCGTTATTCACAGCTAAGCAACAACCGCTGCTCCACGGCACCGGAGTTTTATGGCTTGCCAGACCGGATGACGCTCAGATGCGAGCGACCCTCGTAACACTACAGCGACTGAAAATTCAATTCGAACGACTCGACGGCGACGAGCTTGTGCGTCGCTACCCGCAAATGAGATTGGACGACATGGCCTGGGGCGTCCTTGAGCCAGAATCTGGCGTACTGATGGCAAGGCGCGCAGTTCAGACCGTCGTCGACGCGGCGATCGCGCTCGGCGTTGAGTATCGAATCGCCGACGTGATGCCACCAACTGACGCCCACTGGCCCTCGCTGGCAACGACGGATGGCGAACGCGTCAGCGCTGACACCTACGTTTTTGCGTGCGGGGGTTGGCTTCCCAAAGTCTTCCCGAGACTGCTCGGAGAACGTATCATCCTGACGCGTCAAGAGGTGTTCTATTTCGGGTGTCCGGCTGGAAACCGTAATTTCGCGCCGCCGCAGCTGCCCGCCTGGATCGACTTCGGCAAGGAAGTCTACGGTATGCCAGACCTCGCCGGGCGTGGTCTCAAAGTGGGCATTGATCGCCATGGTCCATCCTTCGACCCTGACACCGATGACCGCCACGTCTCACCAGAACAACTGAGAATGGCCCGCGACTTCCTGCAGCTTCGCTTTCCCTCGCTCGGCGATGCGCCCCTACTGGAAACGCGCGTGTGCCAGTACGAAAACACCTCGAACGGGGATTTTCTGATCGACCGGCATCCCAATTATGCCAACGTGTGGTTAGTCGGCGGTGGCTCGGGCCACGGTTTCAAGCATGGGCCGGCTGTCGGCGAATACGTGGCCAAAAGGATTGTGGACGGTGGCCCCGTCAGTTCACGGTTCGCGCTCGCCTCAAAGGCAACCGTGCAGCAACGCACAGTGTTTTGAATCGTGGAATATTCAGGCCCGATTCGACGTTATCTACGGGAAGTCGAGGGAGCACCATAACATGCCTAGGCGACAGGTAATTACGGTCATCGCGATTGTAATTGGAGCAGCGCTTAGCGCAACGCCGGTGAACCCCGCCCAGACGTTCGACCACAACTACCTGGCCTACGCCCGTGTCCTGTCCGACTTCCTCGTCGGACATCGAGTCGACTACAAGCGTCTTGCCAAGAACAGGGGTGGGCTTGACGATGCTAGTGAAGAATTATCAGCGGTCTCCGCAGTGGCGCTCAACGGCTGGACCCGTGAGCAGCGTCTCGCTTACTGGATAAACGCGTACAATCTACTCACACTGCGGGTTATCGTCGACCACTATCCCATTCAGGGGAGTTGGTTTAGTGTCTATCCTCGAAACAGTATTCGGCAAATCGATGGCGTCTGGGACGAGATTACGTGGCAAGTGGGCGGGCGCACGCTCACGTTGGATGAAATCGAGCACCGAATCCTTCGCCCGCGCTTCAACGAACCGCTCATACACTTCGCAATCAATTGCGCTGCGGTGAGCTGCCCACCGCTTCGAGACGAACCGTATCGTGCTGACACACTTGTAGCCCAGCTTGCCGACTCGACCCGGAAAGCCCTCGCCCGAGAAAATTGGCTGCAACTCGATGGCAACACGCTGTACTTGACAGCCATCCTGGACTGGTTCAGCGAAGATTTTGTGTCAAGCTTTGCAGACGAGATCGACACCGAACGACCCGAAGGCACCCGGGCGCTTCTCGGGCTGGTTGCGGCCTATGGACCCCCAGAAGCCGCTTCGCTGACTCGGGTTAGAACGCTGAAGATTAGGTTCTTGAAGTACGACTGGAGCTTGAACGACGTATGCGGTAACTAAATACTGCGGGGCTCTAGCCCGAAACCCGTGTGCGCCACCTCGACCTAGCGCGCTGCCACACTCGAATGCCCAACAGCAACGCCAAGCAGCCTATGTAGATGCCCGGCCGCTGCAAGTCGGCCTTTTCCTGCCAAAGGAAGTGCGCCGCGCCGGCGATCGCGCTCACGTATACCAGCCGATGTAACTGCTGCCACCGGCGACTGCCGAGACGCCGCAGCATGGCATGTGTCGATGTGAGGGCTAGCGGGATTAGCATGGCGAATCCGATGAACCCAGCCGTGATATAGCGACGATTGACCACATCGTCAATGATCGCCTCAAAATCGAAGAACCAGTCGAGAACCAAGTAGGTCGAGAAGTGCAGGCACGCGTAGAAGAACGCGAACAAGCCGACCATGCGCCGAACCGACATGAGCCGACTCCAGGCCGTCAGGGCGCATAACGGTGTGATAGCTAGCGTGCCAAGTAGAAATCGGAAGGTCCAAATACCGGTCTCGTGTGTAATCTCCTCGATAGGGTTGGCGCCAAGATCCCCAGTAATTCCTCGGCCGATTAACCAGAGGACTGGCAGCACGCAGCCGACGAATACCGGCCACTTAAGGGACCCCCTTCGCACAACACGACCCCGCGACTCCAAGCCGGACAATCTCAGTAGAACCGGCGCAGGTCCATCCCGTTGTAGAGCGACGCTACCTGATCATCGTAGCCGTTGAACATTAAAGTTGCTTGACGAAAGAACCGACCGATGCGCCGCTCGGACCGCTGGCTCCATCGCGGATGATCGACCGTCGGATTAACGTTAGCGTAGAAACCGTACTCGTTCGGGGTAGCCTTGTTCCACGCCGTGCGGGGCTGCTCGCTTGTGAAGCGCATCCGGACAATCGACTTAACACTCTTGAAGCCATACTTCCATGGCACCACCAGACGTACCGGTGCGCCGTTCTGGTTTAGCAACGTCTTACCGTAAAGCCCCACGGCCAAGATGGTGAGTGGGTGCATCGCCTCGTCCATGCGGAGCCCTTCAACATACGGCCAATCGAGCACCGGCCGACGCACGCCTGGCATCTCTGATGGACGAAGCACCGTAGTGAACTCGACGTACTTCGCGCCGGACGTTGGCCCGAACCGTTTGATGAGCGTGGAGAGCGGAAAGCCGACCCACGGCACGACCATCGACCACGCCTCGACACATCGCAGCCGATACACGCGCTCTTCAAAGGCGATCCCCTTGAGCAGATCCTCGATATGGTAATCGGCGGGCTTCGCTACATGGCCGTCGACCTGAATGGTCCAAGGCGACGTGGTCAGCGTGTGCGCGTTACGCGATGGGTCGCGCTTGTCAAGACCGAACTCGTAGTAGTTGTTATAGCTGGTGATGTCCTCAAACGAGTTTTGCGGCTCGTCCGTCCTGAAGGGCCCCGGCTTGACGTTCTGTATCTCTTGTTGACCTACGTCCCCCGCCTCTGCGACAGTCCCTGGCACGAGGCCGGCGGCGACTACGCCAAGCGCCGTGCCGGTAACACCCCGAACAAACTGTCGCCGATTCAGGTAGGCGTGCTCGTCAGTAATTTCTGACGATGCGATGTCTGGTGGATTCTGTATCAGCATCGATGCGCTCCGCTTCTTTTCCGTAGTCAGTCGGCGCTAGCCCCACGTCGCTCATAGTCCACTGGACCCCTGCGTCCTGTCAAAGAAAACATGCCCATCATCGTTCCAGTTCGCGTTCAGCGTCACCACGACCGGGTCCACTTGAAGTAGCGTTCGAACCAGACCCGCACAGCCGGCGTGAGCAGCGCACGCCGGTAGGCGTCAGCCGCCTTCCTGAGCGCTTCAGCTTGTGTGGGGTACGGATGAATGGTCGCGGACAGGTCGTCGAGGGTCCCGCTATGCGTGATGATGTAGGAGGCTTCGCCGATTATCTCACTGGCGTGACTGGCCACAATGGTGCATCCGAGCAGCTTACCGCGGTCATGGTGGACCCGGATAAACCCATCGGTTTCCTCATCGAGTACGGCCCGATCGACGTCGGTTAGCGGAATCGTCAGCGTTTCAATCTGCCGTCCTTGCTCTCGCGTTTCCTGCTCGCACAAACCCACGTGGGCGATTTCGGGGTCGGTATAGGTGCACCAGGGAATCACCAGCGCACTAACTTTCCTGCGACCAAAGAACAGTGCATTTTGAATGACAATTCGCGCCATCGCGTCAGCTGCATGGGTAAACTTGAATGGCGAGCAGACGTCACCTGCGGCATAAATACGCCTGTTCGACGTTCGCAGCCGGTCATCTACGACGATTCCCTCCTCGCCGTAGCCCACGCCGGCGGCCTCAAGATTAAGCGTCTCAACGTTTGGTGCGCGGCCAGCCGCCACAAACAGATGATCGCCGACAACTCGACCTAACGTGCTGTCCCGCTCAAACTCCAACTCAATACCGTTAGCCGTCTTTCCCACCCGTTGGACCCGCACCCCCAACTCTATCCTCACTCCATCGCGCCCGAGTTGACGCGCCACGACCTCCGCCGCATCCCGGCCCTCTCGAGGCAGAAGTTGGGGCGACATGTCGAACAGAATCACTTCGCTACCAAGGCGCGCGAACGCCTGCGCCATCTCGCAGCCGATTGCCCCACCGCCGACAACCAATAGTTGACTCGGTCGCTCAGTGATCCAAAAGAGCGTCTCGTTGGTTAGATAGGGCGTGTCAGCGAGTCCGGGAATCGGCGGAGCGGCCGGGCGCGTGCCCGTCGTAATGACGGCGCGCCTGAACTGCAGCCTCTGGCCCTTCACAGCAACCTCGCCCAAACCAGTGAACTGGGCATCGCCGAAGAAGACATCGATTCCCAAATCCGCGCACCGCCGAGCCGAGTCGTTCGAGCTAATGTCAGCTCGGCGGCGGCGCATCCGCCGCATGACCCTTTCAAAATCAATCTCCGCCACCTCGATAGGCACACCGAGTGCATCGCCCTTGCCCGCCTCGCCTACGAGGCGGGCTGCACGCAACAAACCTTTCGACGGCACGCACCCGACGTTCAAACAGTCGCCACCCATAAGGGCTCGCTCAATGATCGCAACCCGTGCCCCCAGCTCTACCGCACCCACAGCGCTCACGAGGCCGGCCGGGCCGGCGCCAACGACGATCAGGTCATAAACGCCCTTGCCGTCAGGATTTCGCCATCCGGCAGGGTGCACGTGGCGCAGCAGTTCAAGGTTGGCGTCGTCAAGAGGTTTGACGAGGGTTTCAGTGTCCATATCGGGTGACCCGATGGGTAACGCCGGGCTCAGTCGTACGAGGGGGCTCACAAGGTTCGCTGATCCGGCGACGGCACACCATCACGGTGGTAGAACCGGGCCAGCCGCTCCGGCGATACGCCCGCCAGATACAGCATCAACAGCCCAACGTTGCTAGCGCTCCGGACGAACCAGCCGTCACGACGCCACCTGCGTGCGGACACCCGTATCGGTGAATCCGTATGCCATAGGCGGCCTCGGCGTCTTAACCGGCGGACGAAATCAACGTCCTCCATCAATGGCCATGTCCGAAAACCGCCGAGCGCCTCGAACACCTCGCGCCTGACAAATAGTCCCTGGTCGCCGAACGGCAAGTTCAACCACCGCACGCGCCACGCCACACCGCTTTCGAGTAGACGGGCCTGCCAACTGCTGCTGTTCACGGCGAACCGAAAGCTTCCGGCAACCACGTCTGGTATCGCGTTTGCCCTCGCTATTTCAACGTCCCACTCTTCGGGGATACGGGCGTCGGCATGAACAAACCACAGCCATCGCCCACTTGCCAAACCGGCGCCGTGATTCATCTGGCTACCTCGCCCGGCTACTGCCGCTGACCAGCAAATACCTGGGAACTTGGTCCGCAGAATCTCAAGGGCTGGGTCAGCTCCGCCATCGACAACGATGACCTCGCTTGAGCGGCTGACGTCGCACGCCGGCAGCGTTTCAAGCAGCCCTGCGAGTTGGTCCGCATCATTCAGTACGGGAACGATAACCGAAACGAAGGGATCGCTCACGTGCCTCATACCCCTTTAATCGGAACACCACGAAGGGCCGGCTTCCTTCTCGCCGCTGACCGTGCGCACCCGTCGACGGTCACGCCTCCCCTCCTAGGCCAAGAAAATCCGCGATCCGGCGCCAGATCGTGTCGAGACTGTCATGGAGCTGGTGACCGTCATCAAGCAGGTGGAGCTCAACGTAACTACGCGTTCGGGAGAAACGTTCGACCATGGCCGGATCAACTGCGTCGTCCTGACGACCCTGAAAGATTACCGTCGGTGGACCGGTATCGACCGCGAAGGAATCATAGCGTGCCGCGTCGGCGTAGAGCCCATATTCCAACCGACGGGTCTCGCCAAGGGCGTGATGAAAGACTTCAATATGGCCAGTCTCACGCCACCGGTTGATACCCTCAGTGCCGAGATCACCCATTCGGCGGCTCGCACCGAAGTCCAACGCCGGCGCCAAAAGAACCAACCGGCTGATCGGCGACCGGCGCGCCACGGCGGGAGGCTGGCGCGCAGCCGTGTGCCAAGCCACAAACCCACCGAGACTGGAACCTATCAGGACGACCGGCCCTGCGGGTAGGCGCGCAATTGCGTCGTCGACCTGTCCGATCATGCGTGATGTGGTGAGGGTCTCGAACTCGGGCTCGTTGAAATCAGGACAGTGCAGCCGATACCCAAGCGGTTGCAGGCGCTTGGCGAGCCAGGCCGCCTTGGTCGACTGAGTTGACGACGCGAACCCGTGCAGGTAGAACAGGTGCATCTTGCCAGGTGTTCCCCGGTAGAGAACGTACCGGCCGCCTAAGTGTTCAGAGCTTGTTCGTGCAACCGCGTCGGCACAGGCACGGAATGTCTCTTCTCCCGGTGGTCTCATAGTCGTAGGACAGTTCCTCACCCTTCCGAATATTCCGGGCTGCGCGGATCCAGATGATGCCGTCTTCGATGTCGATCCAACAGTTGGGCTGACACTTGTGATTAATAAATCGCGCGATATTGCCGCCCACGCCCGCATCTCTCACCCACCGGCTATTTAACTCGAAGCACCAAATATGCCCCTTTTCCAGGTATTTCTCCTCACGCTTGCCGCTTTCCTTCTGAGAGATCTTCTCACCCGCGTAGTTAATAATTTTCGTGCTGCGCTTGATCTGGGTCTTGGCGAACACACCCCAGCCGTGGATCTTCGATCGCCGTCGCTCAATCAGCACCTTCGCCCGTTTCTGATACTGCTCCAAGGTTCGTCGCCCACTCACCGATGCCTCCACGATTTCAATTTACCAACGTGCCCCGCACTCGATAGTCTCAATTGTATCGTGGACACTGGGCATCGCTCCTACGAACAACATGGCATGCACCAACTGCCAGAAACATTGCTCTCCAAAAGCACCGACGGTAGCGAGTAGGATTGAATAGCTATAGCTAGCCTTCACACCGACGATGGCCACCCTCGATCCACTGCGCATCGGCATCTCAGCTTGCCTACTTGGCGAAGCTGTTCGGTACGACGGCGGACACAAGCGTGATGCCTACCTAGTCGACATTCTCGGGCCATTGGTCGACTGGGTGCCCACGTGTCCAGAAATGGACCTTGGCCTGGGCACCCCGCGCGAGCCGATCCGCTTGGTGCGTCGCGATGTTGGGCCTAACGGACTGCGTCTCCAGGCGAGTAATACAACGGTAGATTTGACGCGTCGCATGTACAACTATGCCCGCCGGCAGGTGAAAGTGCTTGCACGGTCCAATCTCGACGGCTATATCCTGAAGGAAGGTTCGCCGAGCTGCGGAATGGCCCGGGTGCGGATCTGGAATAACGCAGGAAGGCCAGTGGGAAACGGACGGGGGATGTTCGCCGAGGCGCTCATGTCCGCGCTTCCAGACCTACCCATCGAAGACGAAGCCCGCTTACAAAACCCGCGGCGGCGCGAACATTTCATCGACCGAATGTTGGCCTACCAGCAGCTACGAAAGCTGTTTCTAGAGTATTGGACCGTCGGTGGACTCGCCGCGTTCCACGCGGCGCATGAGTTAATGTTAATGGCCTACTCACCTTCAGCCTATCGGGCGTTAGGCCGACTGGTGGCGAGCGGCGCATCGTGCGGTCGCCGAACGCTCGCGAAGCAATACGAATCGGCGTTCATGACCGCAGTGTCGAAGATGGCGAGCTGCCGTCGCCACGCAATCGTACTAACCCGCATTGCTGGCCACTTCGAAAGCCAGCTTAGCGGAAATAAGCGTCTGGAACTGACCTCCCTCATCGATGAATACCGGCGCGGACTCGTCCCACGGACTGCACCACTTTCATTGATCTGTTATCACGTGAAGCAACTTAAGGTGACCTATCTGAGCGGACAGGCCTACCTAAATCGTAGCCCAGCAGCAGTGCAGATGTGCTGGAGGCAACTCTGAGGTCATGGGTGACGCAAACGGTTGCTCAGTAAAAGTCGTGCGAGTCAATCGCGGGACGCTGGCCGTCGAGTTTGTACAGCCGCTCGGCCTTCACCGACGTCACCTTCTCCTGAATCTGCAACTTCCCCTCTACCATCAGAAACGACTCGTCCATGACGGTCAGAAATTGCTCGGTAAGCAGATCGGGGCGTACGATGATATTGGCGATACCGGTCTCATCTTCGAGCGTCAAGAAGACAAAACCTTTGGCCGAGCCAGGACGTTGACGGGTGATGACCACCCCTGCCACGCGCACACGCCGGCCGTTGCGCGTGCGCGACAAATCTACGGCCCGCAAAACACCGCGCATCGCCAGTTCGCCACGCCGAAAGGTCATCGGGTGCGGACCAAGCGTCAGCCCCATCTCAGCGTAATCGGTAATCATCCGTTCAACTGGCGTCATCGTCGCCAAGGGGGACCCGCTGGCCTCTGGGCTTCTATCCTTTAACTCCTGCTTTTTAGACTCTGCCCCCTCAAACAACTCTCCTACCGGCCTGACCGCGCGCTCTATTTGCCACAACGCGCTACGCCGGTCGTGCCCGAACACGTTCAGCGCGCCGATCTCCGCGA
>DBHR01000095.1:23443-23651 GCA_002296225.1 Acidobacteria bacterium UBA823
CAGCGCGCCGATCTCCGCGAGCGTCGCTAACTCATCTCGCCGGATCCCGGTCCGTGCGATCAAATCCTCGATCGACGCGAAGCGAATCGATTCTTTCCTCCCCTCTATCTCTCGCCTCCTGTCTTCAGCCCGACCACCGGCCTCAATGGCTCTCCCGACGTCCTCTCGTATGCCGGACGCATAACGAAGCCCAAGTCGGATCGCGCCG
>DBHR01000095.1:23973-24181 GCA_002296225.1 Acidobacteria bacterium UBA823
TTACCTCCACCGCGCAATCCCAACCGGATCGCTGCACGTCGATCTCATTAAACCGCACCCCGCGCCGCTGGGCGTCCTTAACCAGCGTGGCCGGGTGATAAAACCCCATTGGCTGATTATTCAGTAGTGCCGTATAAAAAGCGGCTGGGAAGTGCACCTTGAGATACGCGCTCGCGTAGACGACCAACGCAAAACTTGCTGCGTGCGA
>DBHR01000002.1:0-3327 GCA_002296225.1 Acidobacteria bacterium UBA823
TCATCACATCACGGTGGACGAGAGAGCAACATCGAGGAGTTCGCTCTCATTAACCATTATCACGTTAGCCTGTTACCGTACTTCCTCGAAAAACTCAGGGGTATTGAAGAGGGTGAGGCGACGTTACTCGATAAGACAATGGTTATTTACGGTTCACCGATGGGCGACCCCAACGTGCATAATCACAAGCGGTGTCCGCTAATCGTAGTCGGAGGAGCAAACGGTCAGCTCCCCGGTAATCTCCATCTGCGCGCCGAAGCCGGCACACCGATGGCAAACGTCATGCTCGCACTGCTACAGAAGCTCGGCCTCGAAGAGAAGGAACGCTTCGGCGATAGTACTGGCGCGTTCTCACTCTCGGCCTGACCGCTTATGGAGACTTGGATGCGAAGGATTCGCCTTGCTACAGTGATCGGCATCGGCAGTATCGCGGCGATCACCTGGGCAGCTGCGCCGGATTCACCCGTTGCCAACGCTGCCATGGTGAGGGACGTGGAGACTGTGCGAGCCCTGCTCGCAACGGGCGCTAACGTCAACGCCGCACAGGGCGATGGCCTGACGGCTCTTCACTGGGCGGCAAGAAACGGTGATATTGAGACGGCGGCAGTGTTGCTCGACGCCGGCGCCGACCTTGCAGCGGTCACCCGAATCGGCTCACACACACCGCTACACGTCGCCAGTAAATTCGGAAGTGGGGTTGTGGTCGAGACCCTACTAGCCGCAGGGGCAGACCCTAACGCCATGACGACAACCGGGGTCACCCCCCTCCACTTATCCGCCGCGTCGGGTGACATCAAAGCAGTACGTGCACTTCTTGCCTACCAGGCCAACATCAACGTGCGTGAGGCTGGGTGGGGACAGACTCCATTGATGTTTGCGTCGGCAAGTAACCGCGTGGCTGTGATCGAAGCATTACTCGAAGCAGGTGCCGATACCCAAATGACCGGCAAGGTCGTCAACATTGCAGAGCGCGATAAAGTGGACCGGAAGGACGCCCGCGCTCGCCGTGAACGCATCAGCAACCTCCGCGATCAACTAATGGGAATCGAACGCCCAAAGCCGGTCGAAGAACAACCCGGACCAGTATCGGAACCATCTCCCACTCCTACCACAGCTTTAGCGCAGCCCTCTGAACAAACCGAATTCTTATCAATTGAGGTGGACCTGCAGGAAGAACCAGAACCACTTGGCTATCCCGATCTCGTCGGAGCGCACGGCGGCCTGACTGCACTACTGCTGGCTGCTAGGGAAGGCCACGCCGAAGCAACGCGGACACTACTTGCCGGGAGAGCCGATATTAATGGACCGAGTTCTTCTGACCGGACTAGGCCGATGCTGATGGCAACGATCAACGGACACTTTGACTTGGCGATGTATCTTCTCGACCAAGGGGCAGACCCGACCTTAGCGAGTGACGCGGGCGCCACGCCACTCTATGCCGCCCTCAACATGCACTGGGCACCTAAGTCACGGCACCCGCAGCCGACCGACTATATGCAGCAGGAGACTTCCTATCTAACGCTAATGGAAGCAACGCTGGACGCTGGAGCAGATGTGAACGCTCGTTTGACAAAATCTCTTTGGTACACGACCTACAACCGGGACTTGTTGGGCGTTGGCCGGACTGGCGCTACACCGTTTTGGCGAGCGACTTACGCACTTGATTTGCGTGCAATGCGGATGCTCCTTCAGCATGGCGCTGACCCGACCTTGCCCACACTCAAGGTCCCTGAGCGCCGGCGGCGAGGCGACGACACTGACCATTCGGGCCTTCCACCGATCCCGCTCGGTGGACCAGCCGTTTATCCAATCCATGCAGCGTCTGGTGTTGGTTACGGGGCGGGCTTTGCAGCCAACTCCCATCGGCACGTGCCCGATGGCTGGCTACCCACTGTGAGATTTCTCGTAGAGAAGTTGGGCGCCGACGTCAACGCCCGGGACCATCAGGGGTATACACCTGTACACCACGCCGCAGCGCGAGGTGACAACGAACTCATCGAGTATTTCGTTTCAAAGGGTGCTGACGTCACCGCCGTGAGCCGGCGCGGTCACACTACCGCCGACCTAGCAAACGGACCGGTTCAGCGAACACAACCGTTTCCTCACACCATCGACCTCCTTGTTTACCTTGGTGCGACGAATAACAATCGCTGCGTCAGTTGCTAACTTCCATTTCTAGCAACAACATGCCGAAACAGTCGTGAGTATGAAACGGCGAACGTTCCTACAACTAGCGGGGGCGAGTATCAGCGCCCCGATCTTCGGTGGCGGTGTCGAACGGTTCGGTGACGCTCCGTCCATTCAAACCTCGCCCAGTCCGGAGATTGTTGTCGTCGGTGCCGGGGCCTTCGGGGGGT
This sequence comes from Acidobacteria bacterium UBA823, assembly GCA_002296225.1. Lineage (GTDB taxonomy): Bacteria > Acidobacteriota > Vicinamibacteria > Vicinamibacterales > UBA823 > UBA823. Next base: position 2,358 of record DBHR01000002.1, read on the forward strand.
GGACCGCTCTCTACCTTCGTGAGATGGGTCACTCCGTCAGGCTGGTCGACGCCTACGGCCCAGGTAACGCACGCTCAAGTTCAGGTGGTGAGACCCGACAGATCAGAGCCAGTTACGGTGACCGAGAAATCTATTCGCGATGGGCAGTCGAAGCACTCAGCCGCTGGCAGGCACGTGAGGCAGAATGGCGCCGACGCCTGCTCTATCCAACCGGTCAGATCACCTTGAGCCACGAGTGGACCCAAACGCTGCACGATACCAAGAGGGTGCTGGATCGACTTGGAGTCGAAAACGAACGGGTCGAACGCACCGAACTTGAGTACCGTTATCCGCAGTTCAATCTTGACGGTGTCACCGTCGGTCATTGGGTTCCGAGCACCGGTGTGCTGAAGTGCCGCGCAGGATGTCTGGCCGTGGCTGATGCGTTCAGAGAGCAGGGCGGACAATTCACACTGGCGCGGGCAACACCCGAAAGCCGCGTCGGCGGGCGACTGCAAACTGTCACCCTCTCAACTGGTGAGACGGTTGCAGCCCAAGCCTTCGTGTTCGCGTGTGGCCCGTGGCACGTAAAGATGTTTCCGGAGATTTTGGGTAATAGACTCCGACTGAACCGACGGGCAATCTTCTTCGTGGGCACGCCCGACAACGATGACCGGCTATCCTTTCCCAATTGCCCAACCTTCGTGACCCGCGGCGTCTACGGTTTTCCCAACGTCGACGGGAAAGGCTTAAAGCTCGGCCCCTACTGGGATTCTGGTCCACTGGACCCGGACACTGGTGACCGGACGGTTACCCGCGACGAAATCCAACGGATTCACGAGTGGACCGACGACGCATTTCCCTCCCTAGCTGGACAACCGCTACTAGAGACCCGCGTAAGCCCACGGACTAATAGTTTCGATGAACACTTTATCGTCGATCGTCATCCGGCTCTAGACAATGTCTGGTTGCTGGGTGCCGGTTCCGGCCA
>DBHR01000002.1:3702-4710 GCA_002296225.1 Acidobacteria bacterium UBA823
TCAAGCGACCGACCCGTTGCTCGACGCCACGTTTAAGCTAAAAAATGAGACGTTTACTCCCTTAGGTTAATGAACTGAAGAAGCTACCTTGCGGCTAGCACACCCTCATCGCACGAGATGTAACTCAGTCTGGCGCCGCAACATCCAGCGCATCTCTCCACCCGGCGTAATCTCGGCCTCCTCTTCCAGCGCCATTCGTACTGGCTGGGCATTCCATTCAGCTACTGGTGTCGTTACCTGGAGTTCGGTCGAGTACCACATGTTTGCCAGGACAGGAACGTCTCCACGACCAGGAACGGCCTCCTGGTAATCCCATAGACCGATCAGCGGACCCGCACCGTGCCCGTGGTCCCCGATCGGGTGGGAGTACATCGTGCCGTTCAAACCCTCAGACCGCATCTGGCGCAACACTGCCTGGAGCACCTCATTGCCGGTCATGCCAACCTTGGTCTTATCCAAGAGGATGTCCTGTAAGCGATTCGCCCGTGCGAACGCTCGCTTCAATCCTTCGGGCGCGTCGGTCTCGCCATCTGGTAAAACATAAGCCATGTGCTGAGTGTCGGTGTTAAGCCCCATCGCTGTGATCCCAAAATCACAATGCAGCACATCACCACGCTGGATGATCGGGTCGTCACCCAGGCCCTCTGCTGTCGAGTCCCGACGCTGAACGCTGACCGATGGCTGGAACCAGGTGTGCAGGCCCAGGTCGTTCACCCGCTGACGCATCCACCACACCACATCCTCAGTTGTCGTCACGCCAGGTGTGATAACAAGGTTCGAGAATGCCGCAGAGATGATTTCGTGGACGAAGCCCTGCAACCGGCGATAGACCTGCGTCATACTTGGAACCCTCGTCGCAAGATAGTCGATTGCCAGCCTTGGGTTCCGCACCACTCGCGCCTCGAGACCTGGTCCGAGCGCTGCTCGCATTTGCTCCCACTCACCCGCAGTAAGGCCATCGGCAAAGTTGTGTTCGTCAGATATGTTGACCGCAATGGTTCGGGGATT
>DBHR01000002.1:5096-5809 GCA_002296225.1 Acidobacteria bacterium UBA823
CAGTCGGAAGCTCAGTCCGGTAAGCCTCATACAACCCGCCCATTGAGCTTCCGCCCAAGGCGATTCGCTCCAGGCCTTCGTCCCCACCTTGGTCAAAGAAGACATAAATCGTCCGACGGCGAGCGGCGAAGCTCGTCGGTGAAACGAGCGCGCGAAACACGGGGTCCTCGTTGTACTCGCGCATCGCAACAACCCACATATCCACACCGTGTTCACGCATGACCATTGGAAGATTTGTTTCAAGCCGTTCCCTTAGCCAGGCCTGCTGGATGGCAGCTTGCTCCCGGAGGGTGCCGAACGGGCGGGAGGAAGCATAGGGCGGCGTTTGCTGGTCTCGAACAGACGGGTTCTCTCCGTACGAGGTTGCCGGCAGCGACAAGAATCCGACGGCTAAAGTGAGAAGCGAGATTGTGCGAAGCATAGCCAGATCTCCAATAATAAGCGCGACTGGATAACGCCGTTACCAATACCCAGAAAGCAACGCTAGGCGACTCAGATAATCGAACTGCATCCCGAGCCCTAGTCTACGCCCGACGACCAGCCAAGGCGAGCCGATTGGGCCACACACACCGGTGACGCAAAAGCAACGACGGAAAGGATATGATAGCGGATGCTTGGAGCCGGCTAAGACGTAGTTTGCCTAGGCTCCGGCTTCACTATCCGGTGTGTGCGAGATTAGGGAGGGAATACGTGGGTATAACTCAAGCGACGCA
>DBHR01000047.1:0-1573 GCA_002296225.1 Acidobacteria bacterium UBA823
ATTTACCGGGGCGTGGTCAATATGCTCGGTCTCTTGCTATTTTTCCTTGTAGGCGAATAAAATACGAAACTAGTTATGTTGACAAAATCCGAATTAGAGGACCTTCTCAGGAGTAAAAATCTAGGAAGTACTTTATTTACAAGTAATTACAATGACGATCCAGTGAAGATTCAGGTAGCGCCGACAGGCATTGATGCACTTGACGCGGAACTGGATGGAGGGCTGCCAAGAGGGCAGCTCTCTGAGATCGTCGGAGCGCGCTCGACCGGCCGGATGAGCACGCTGTGCGCGGTACTAGCGGCAGCGACCGGCCGCGGTGAACTCGTCGCCTTCGTCGATACGCTCGATGCATTCGACCCGGGGTCGGCGGCAGTGGCGGGGATCGACCTGTCGCGTCTCCTGTGGATCCGAGGGTGTCCGGGCGGCCGTGACAAAGGCACGATGCGTGCCCTAGATCGGGCGCTCAAAGCGTTTGGTCTGTTGCTGCATGCGGGTGGTTTTGGGGTGATTGCGCTGGATCTGACCGACCTAGCCGATTGCGCACTACGCCGAATTCCGTTCACGACATGGATGCGGGTGCCGCGCGCGATCGAAGGGCAACCGACGGTGTGCGTGCTGGTGGGTGACAGGCCGATCGCGCGGAGCGCCGGAGGTGTGACACTGCGCCTACAGCCGGCCGGGGACGCCGTCCGTTGGTCCGGCGCCGCCGGCCACGGCGGATTGCTGTTAGGGCTTGAAGTCGCCGTCCACGTGACCGGCGCCCGGCGTCCGCACGGTAACCGCTCTTGCCAGTTGTTTATCTCCACCGATGCGGTGCACCCCTCACTGTCTTCCAGTGCGTGAAGGTGGAGTTGTGTTTGCAAGTGTGCACGTCCCGGAGTCCTGTCAAGACCAATCGTCTGGTAATCGAATCATCGAGGATCTTCTCCGGCTGGCCCGAGACTTTTCGCCACGGTTCGAGACGATCGATACACAGACGGTCGTGCTGGATGTGGCGGGACTGCAAGGGATGTGGGGGGATCCGCGAACGATCGGACGTGCTGTGCTCCGGGTGGCCACCGAACGGGGAATCCGATGCCGGGTGGCATTGGCGGCGACACGAATCACCGCGATGCTATTGGTCTACGGCCGTGCTGATGCGCTTACGGTGGTCGAGCCTGGGGCTGAAGGCACGGCCGTTGCCGCGTTGCCCCTGGACATACTCGAGCGGATCGAGGATCTCGGTTCGAAAAGACGCGCGGCAACGTTTGTCCAGGCGCGTGATGCATGTAGCACGATTCCGGTTCGTACACGGTTCGGCCGTTCGCCAGCAGTGAAGCGATACCGGGACGAGTGTCGGAACGTGAGCCGGATGATCCAGACCCTGCGACGGTGGGGGCTCTCGACGCTCGGGGATCTGGCGGCGTTGCCGCGCGACGAGTTGTTCTCGCGGTTGGGTGCGGAAGGCGTTGCATGGCAGCGGTGCGCTCGCGGCGAAGAGTTGCGGCCGCTCGTGCCAGCGCCTGAAGGCCGACCATTCGAGGCGGCGCTCGATCTCGATTGGCCGGCCGAAGGACTCGAGCCGCTCGCTTAT
>DBHR01000047.1:1867-2412 GCA_002296225.1 Acidobacteria bacterium UBA823
GGACTCGAGCCGCTCGCTTATGTGCTCGGCCTAGCACTCGAGTCGCTGGAGGTACAACTCGCGCGGAATGACGCCGCGGCCGCTGTTTTGATCGTTCGGTTCTGGCTAGTCACGCGCGCTTGGCATACACGGACGTTGCAGTTACCAGTGCCGATCCGTGACCCGAGGATCTTACATACACTGCTGGTGATCGACCTCGAATCGCATCCACCGCCGACAGGCATCGACCGCGTGGTGGTGACCGCCATCCCCGCACCTGCGCGTGTCGTGCAATTCTCGCTGCTCGAGCGAGCCACCCCTTCGGCCGAACAGTGGGCGCCCTTGCTGGCCCGCCTGACGGCGCTGATGAGTGCGGCGCGGTGCGGCACGCCATCGCTAGTCGATACGCACCATCCAAGCGCGTTCGACGTCAAGCCGTTTAATCCGAAACGGTTGCCAGCCGTCCGTCCCCAATCGGCAGAGCGAATCGGCACCGTGGTGGTCTTGCGTCGATTTCATATTCCGCTGGCCGCGCGCGTCACGGTCGTTCGTGGATGTCCGGTCCA
>DBHR01000047.1:2704-4786 GCA_002296225.1 Acidobacteria bacterium UBA823
GTCGTTCGTGGATGTCCGGTCCAGGTGTCGGCGGGCGGCGGCGTCGGCAACCGCGCGGTCGAGCGATGCGCCGGTCCGTGGCGATCGTCGGGGCACTGGTGGGAACCGTTGCCGGTTGTCAGCCGTCAACCGTCAACCGGAAGCTGGAGCTGCGACGAATGGGACGTCGCACTGCTCGACGGCGGTGTCTATCGGATCTATCGCGATCGCGTACATGGCGGATGGTTTGTTGCTGGGGTTCTTGATTGACGTATATCGAGCTCCATGCCGCCTCGGCGTTTTCCTTTCTCGACGGCGCGTCGACGCCAGAAGCACTCGTCGATCGCGCAGCCGCGCTCGACTACCCGGCGCTCGCGCTGCTCGATCGTGATGGGGTCTACGGCGTGCCGCGGTTCCATCAGGCGGCGACAGCTGCGGGAATCAAACCGATCATCGGAAGCGAGCTGACGATGACGGTATTACGAGAGGATGCGAATGGTCCGGGTGGACGGAGCGCAGCGCGCCTTTGGCAGCTGCCGGTGCTCGTCGAGTCACAGGAAGGCTATCGCAACCTCTGCCGCCTTGTGACTCGGATGAAGCTGCGGGCGTCGAAAGGCGAAGGCGCATTCACGCTCGAGGATTTTGACGGCGCGACGCGCGGGCTCGTCGCGTTGGCCGGCCAGCCGGCGCTAGATAGCCAGCGATACGGTGTCGGAGGCATGCTCGATCGACTCATCGGGCTGTTCGGTGTCGGGAACGTCTACGTCGAGATACAGCGGCATCTACTCCGTGACGAGGAAGCCGATACGCAGGCACTGGCAGCCCTTGCCTCGGCATATCGCGTACCGCTCTTGGCGACCAACGGCGTGCGGTTCGCCGCGGTCGCGGATCGTCCGCTCTACGATGTTCTAACCTGCGTGCGCCACAAGACGACGGTCGACCGGGCTGGCCGGCGGCTATTGCGTAACGCCGAGCGGTATCTGAAACCGCCCGGCGATATGGCTAGTCTATTTCACGATTTTCCTGAGGCGCTCTTGGCCTCGAAAGACCTGGCCGAGCGCTTGCAGTACACGATGGCTGATCTCGGCTATCGCTTTCCTGAGTATCCCGTGCCGCCGGGCGAGACGACGGTGTCGTTTCTTAGCAAGATCACGGAGGTCGGCGCGCGCGAGCGCTATCGACCGTACCACGAGCGTGCTCGACACCAGATCGCGCACGAATTAAATCTCATCGAGAGGCTCGACCTAGCCGGCTATTTTCTTATCGTCTGGGACATCGTTAACTTCTGCCGACAGCAAGGGATTCTTGCGCAGGGTCGCGGTTCGGCGGCTAACAGCGCCGTTTGCTACAGCTTGGGCATAACAGCGGTGGATCCGGTGGGCATGGACCTCCTATTCGAGCGGTTCCTTTCGGAGGAGCGTGGAGAGTGGCCCGACATCGATCTCGACTTGCCGAGCGGCGTTCAGCGCGAGCGCGTCATCCAGCACGTCTATGAGCAGTACGGGCGATTGGGCGCCGCCATGACGGCAAACGTGATCACTTATCGTGATCGCAGTGCGACACGTGAAGTGGGCAAGGCGCTGGGGTTTGACTCCAACCGGATCGATCGGCTGGCCAAACTGATGAGCCGCTTTGAGTGGACCGACTCCGAGGACACGCTGACCCGGTATCTCAACGACTCGGGGTACGACACTGTGGATCCTCGGGTGCGGGCGTTCGCCGCGCTCTGGCGCCGGGTGCAGGGTCTGCCACGGCATCTGGGCCAGCATTCTGGTGGCATGGTGATCTGCCGGGGCCGACTCGACGAGGTTGTGCCACTTGAAAATGCCAGCATGCCTGGCCGCGTTGCGATCCAGTGGGATAAGGACGACTGTGCCGCCATGGGGATCGTCAAGATCGATTTACTGGGACTCGGCATGATGGCGGTCTTGCAGGACGCGGTTGCGCTTATTAATAACCAGGGCATCGGCGAGGATCGCACGTCGGGTGCCGCGCGCCTGGATCTAGCGCATTTGCCACCGGACGACCCCGACGTCTACCGGATGCTGCAGGAGGCTGACACGATCGGCGTATTCCAGGTCGAGTCACGGGCGCAGATGGCGA
>DBHR01000085.1:0-968 GCA_002296225.1 Acidobacteria bacterium UBA823
AAGAGTGGCGCCGAGGTCGTGGTTTCAGGGCAATTGGGAGGGGACGGATTCATAGTTGCTCCGAATGGCGTGATGGCTAAGTGTCCGTCGAAGTATGAGCCAAAGACTGCGGTGGTATCACCGGCGGCCGGTTATTCTGGCGGGCAATAGATCATTCCGACGGAGCGCTATTTTTCTGGCACGTTCCTAGCGAGCTTGCAGCGCGTTCCCTCTTTCCCACGTTCGCTGATCGGTAACCGATATCGATGGCTTCTCTAGGCTCCCTCATCCTCCTCGCGGCATTTGTCGTCTGTGCATACGCGGCGGCTGTGTCCGCTGTCGGTGGGCGCCAACGCTCAGCGCGCCTCATCGAAAGCGGCATCGGCGCGTTCTATTTGCTGACCGCTTTAATGACGGCGGCCTCAGCAATAATGGTGCACGCCTTTGTAACCGAGAACTATGCGATCAAGTACGTCGATCGGTATTCGGATTCGGCCCAGCCGCTCATTTACAAGCTGACGTCCTACTGGGGTGGTCTCGATGGGTCGATCATGTTCTGGGTGTTTTTGTTGTCCGTGTTTGGCTCCATTGCCGTCGCGACAAACCGCGAGCGTCAGCGCGAGCTAATTCCCTACGTGGTCACCGTCATTTCCTGCGTTCAGATGTTCTTTTTGCTGGTGATGGTGCTCAATAAGGATCCGTTCACCACTTATCTGACTCAGGTACCGGCCGATGGGCGAGGGTTGAACCCGCTGCTGCAGAATCCCTACATGGCGATCCACCCACCGTCGCTCTACATTGGATTTGTCGGCATGACCATTCCGTATGCGTTTGGCATGGCCGCGTTGATTACTGGCCACCTGGATGACTCCTGGCTGCGTGCGGTGCGGCGGTGGACGATGTTTGCCTGGATTTTCTTGTCCTTCGGATTGACGCTCGGCATGATTTGGGCATACGAGGAACTTGGCTGGGGAGGCTATTGGGGCTGG
>DBHR01000085.1:1269-23526 GCA_002296225.1 Acidobacteria bacterium UBA823
GGGAGGCTATTGGGGCTGGGACCCGGTAGAGAACGCTGGCCTGCTACCGTGGTTCACGGCAACTGCGTTTCTGCATTCCGTGATGGTGCAGGAGCGGCGCAGCATGTTACGGGTCTGGAACGTGACGCTGGTGATTATCACGTTCTTCCTAACCATTTTCGGTACGTTCATGACGCGGTCTGGCGTCGTGCAATCGGTGCACGCGTTCGGCGAAGACCCTGATCTTGCCATGATGTTTGGGATCTTTATGGCAGTCATCCTTACGGTGAGTTTTGGGTTGGTCATCTATCGGCTGCCGCTGTTGCGTGCGCGTCACGAACTCGATTCATGGGCCTCGCGTGAGGCGGCATTCCTGCTCAATAACTGGATCCTGCTGTTTTGCGCAGTGTTCGTGCTCTTCGCCACGATGTTCCCAACGCTGAGCGAGGCGATCACGGGCGAGCGGCTAACGGTCGGACCACCATTTTTTAACAAGTGGATGCTTCCGATCGGTCTGATGCTCCTTTTCCTGACCGGCGTCGGACCCCTCCTCGCTTGGCGGAAGTCGACGTTGGCGAATCTCGGTGAACAATTCTTTTGGCCGGTAACCGTTTCAGCCGTGACGGGAGGCGCGCTTTATGCCGCTGGCTTCCGGGTGTGGTCATCAGGCATCTGTTTTATGTTGTGTGCCTTTGTGACAGGGACGATTGTGCAGGAATTTATCCGTGGCACGCGGGTTCGACAGGAAGCTACGGGCGCCGATTTCCTGACATCGCTGACGGGCCTCGTGGCACGGTCGCACCGCCGGTATGGTGGTTACGTCATTCACGTCGGCATTGTCCTCATATTTTTAGGTTTTGCTGGCGAGGGTTATAAACTCGAAGAGCAGGTACTCCTCTCGCCAGGCCAGCAGGTGGAGGTCGGTCGGTTTGTTATCCGGCATGAGGCGGTCATCGTTCGAGACGACGGACAAAAGCAGATGATCACGGCGCGCATGCGGGTGTTCGATGGGAACGAAGAGGTCGGGCTGATGTATCCGGCGCGGTGGTTCTTTCGGAAGCACGAGCAAGAGCCAACAACCGAGGTGGCGATCCGTCGCAGCGCTTCAGAAGACCTCTATATCGTAATGGCCGCCTTCGACATGCAGGACCAGTCGGCCAGTTTCCAGGTTACCGTCAACCCACTCGTGAACTGGATCTGGTTCGGGTTTGGCATTATGGCCTTTGGTACAGTGATTGCTCTGCTGCCGGAACAGGTATTCTCGTTCGCTGCTTCGCGGGTGCCTGAGGGTGCGGCCACGATATCGGTGCTCCTACTCGCACTGGCACTGACATCAGCGCCACTGCATGCGCAACATATTGAGTCTGCCCAGACCGTGCCGACGGTGCCCCGAAGTGACGCCGAACGGGAGTTGTACCATGAGATCGTTTGCATGTGCGGCACCTGTGGCCGGAAGCTTGTGGGCGAATGCACGTGTAGCACGGCTGCCATGATGCGTGAGGAGATCTCGGCGTTGATCGAGGAGGGCAAGACGAAGGACGGGGTCTTCGAATACTTTATTGCGAAGTACGGTAGTCAGGAACCGCTTGCCATGCCCCTGGATGAAGGGTTCAACCGCCTGGCCTGGTTGTTCCCCTATTTGCTCGGCCTTTCCGGGGCGGTTGGCGTCGGTGCGGTGGCGTTGCGGTGGTCGATGCGCGAGGCTGCTGACCTACCGCTACCTGCCGGCGTCCCGACCGACGCCGATGCGCATTTATTGGCGCGTCTGGACGATGAACTCCGAGACCTCGACTGACCGTTCCACCCTCAGGCCCTGGCATTTATTTGTACTCGGTGCGCTGATGGCGGCGACCGGCGGCGTGCTGCGGGCTTCCAATACCACCCCGGCTGCCATGATTCTACTGAGCCTGGCTATCGGCGCCGCTGCGCTTTGTGGCCTAGCACTCTTGCGAACACTATGGCCGCTTGTGGCCGTCGATTACGGTGTCGAGTCTGGGATTGTCAGTGACCGGATACGGCTTGCGGTTGAGCGTGAGAAGTCACTCGTTCTGCGGTCCATTAAGGAACTGGAGTTCGATCGCGCGATGGGCAAGGTTGCCGAGGAGGATTTTCAAGAAATGGCGAGCCGACTTCGAGCGCGGGCGATTAGTTTTATGCGTCAGCTCGATTCGGATACACCGGGCTACCGCGAATTGATCGAGCACGAGCTTCAGTCACGCCTGGCTGCGGCCGGTGAGTCGATGACATTAGGAGAGGGGTCCGGTGACGTTGTTAATGATGGGTCGAGTTGTAACGCGTGCGCTACGGTCAACGACGTCGACGCGAGATTCTGCAAGCACTGCGGAGCGTCGTTGTGACCGAAAGCGGTTTTCGCTGGCGGGGAGCAGCCAGTGTTGTTTTAGCGGCGATTGGATCCGTGATAGCCACTGGTGCGCAAATTCCAATGCCCGACCCTTCGGAGATGTCTGGCATTCCGCTGCCCTCCGGCGATCTGCCCAATGCTTCAGTCAGTGTCCGGCTCATCCGCGGTCAGCTTTCAAATAATCTCACTGATCATCCGGTGGAACTGCGGATTGCCGGGGATGTGCGGGAGGCCTCCACTGACCAGTCCGGGCGCGCGCTGTTTGAGGGTCTTGAGGCTGGAAGCGCCGTCTCGGTTTCGGCAACGGTCGACGGCGGGATGCTTACCTCACGAATATTTGCGGTGCCCGCGGTAGGTGGCGTCCGGGTCATGCTCGTTGCCGACGGCTCACCGTCGTTGCTAGCGGGCGCAGTGCCAGCCAGTTCAGGGACGATCGTCTTTGGCGGCGACACCCGATGGATCGTCGAGATGTCAGATGAGGCTGTTGAGGTGTTTTACTTGCTGGAGGCGGTTAATAGTAGCGGGGACCCGGTTGTGTCAGTGACTCCCGTGGACTTTGAGTTGCCGGTTGGCGCGCAGGGAGCAGTGTTGCTTGAGGGTACGACCTCGCAAGCTGAGATCGACGGTCGGCACGTGTCTGTGGCTGGGCCGTTTCGCCCAGGCCGGACGCCAATTAACGTAGCCTACGTGCTTCCCTATCGTGGTGGTGACCTAACGATCCAACAAACGGTACCAGTGACAGTGGAACAGGTGGCGGTGGTCACTGAGAAGCGTGGGGACATGCGAATGACATCGCCACAGATCACACAGAGTCGGGAGATGAATGTTTCGGCCGGTACATTCTTGGTCGGCGGTGGACCGCAATTGGGCGCCAATCAGACTCTGTCGATCTTTCTATCCGGCCTACCGCACCATAGCCCAGTTCCGCTAAGGGTGGCGCTGTTCTTGGTTGGGTTGGTCGCCATGTGGTGGCTCTGGCAGTCGAGACCGCTGGCACACACGAAGGATGACGGGTCACAACGTCGAAATTTAGAATCTCGGCGCGAGCGGTTATATGCTGATTTGATACGCATCGACACTACCCATCGAATGGGAGCGATCGCGGACGCGCCCTATGCCGACCGGCGGGGGGTAGTGTTCGATCGCCTGGAGCGCCTGTATCAGCGGCTAGAACCCGATACAGTTGCGATGCCATCCGGGAAGACCGGACTGCCCAGCTAAACGCATGACGTCGTCCTAGGTTATTCACGGTGCCTAGATCACTAGCTCATTCCACCAGTAACGGAGTCGCGGATTTCGACCGAGTGAGTTTTATCGATGTGTCGAAATACTTCGGCCGGCGACGGGCTCTCGCGCACGTATCGTTCGAATGCGAAGCCGGCGAGATCGTCGGATTGCTCGGCGGCAACGGGGCGGGGAAGTCCACGGTGCTCGGTCTGGCAGCTACCATCCTTCAGCCGTCATCCGGACAGGTCCGATACGGCGGGCGTTCGCGAGAGGACTTGGGCCTGGCGCTGAATGCCCGAATCGGTGTCCTCGCCCATGAGCTTCAGCTCTATCCTGAATTAACCGCTAGGGAAAACCTGGAGTTCTTTGCCTCGCTCTATGGACTCGACCAGGGTGTGGACCGAGCCGCTGAAGCACTGGCGCGTGCTGGATTGATGGACCGTGGAGACGATTTCCTTGACGGGTTCTCGCGAGGCATGCGGCAGCGGGTTGCCCTGGAGCGCGCCTTACTGCACGAACCGCAGTTACTGCTTCTCGATGAGCCGTTCACTGGACTCGACGAAGGGGCATCGATGGCGCTGATAGAACGGCTTCAGGCGCTTAAGACTGCGGGTCGGATCGTAATATTGTCGACCCACGACTTCGAGATCGCCGAGATGGTCGTGGACCGGGCCATACTTTTAAGGGCTGGCCGGCTGACGACGATGGCTCCGGAGGGCGGGTCGCTGCGTGACCGCTATCGGGATGTGACACCCAGAGTGGGCGATGCTGGAGGGTCAGGATGAAGCGTTTTCTTCGCGTTGCCTTGCTGATCATGCGCAAAGATCTGACGGTCGAGGCGCGGAGCCGAGAGCTCTTGTTGACGACGTTGTTCTTCGCCGTGTCGGCTGTGCTGGTGTTCGCCTTTGGCTTCGTGCGCGACGGGCGGCCGGTCGAGAATGCAGCGGCAGGGATTCTTTGGATTGCGATTGCGTTCGCCGGGACGCTCGCGTTGGGTCGGACGTTTGAGCGAGAGCGGTATCACGACGTCCTGCACGCGCTGCTCCTGGCCCCAGTCGATCGTCCTGCAATCTACGTCGGTAAGCTACTCGGTATCTTAGTGTTATTGGGGACTGTTGAGATCGTTGTCGTTCCGTTGGTTGCGCTTTTATTTCAAGCACCGCTTTTGCGGCAACCATTGCTCATCGTGACGCTTCTAGCGTTTGGCACGGTGGGTTTTGCTGCTGTTGGTACGCTGTTCGCTGCGATGCTGATACGAGCGCGTAGTCGGGATGTTCTCCTTCCGGTATTGTTGTATCCGCTCACGATTCCGGTCATCATTGCCGGCGTCCGCGGCACCGCCGCGTTGCTACAGCCAGAGGCGGACATAGCGATGGCCCGCGCGTGGATCGGGATGCTGGGGTTTTTCGACGTAGTCTTCATAACCCTTTCGCTATGGACCTTCGAGCCGGTCATGACAGAATGACGAGGCCAGAGCCATGACGCAACGACTGTTCCTCCCATTAGTGGTCGCGGCGACGGTGGTCTTCGCCGTTGCGCCTTTGTTGATAGCTTGGGCACCCTATGAATCCACGATGGGTCTTGTTCAAAAGATTTTCTACTTTCACATGCCGTCATGGGCCGCGATGTTCGTGTCGGCGCTCGTGTGTGGTGTGGCGAGCGCGTTTTTTCTATTTAAGGGACACGCCACCGGGGACCGGATCGCGGCCGCAGCGGCGGAACTGGCTGTTGTCTTCGGCTTAATCGGACTGGTCACTGGGCCGTTGTGGGCGCGCAAGGCGTGGGGTGTCTGGTGGCAGTGGGATGCCCGACTCACGATGGCTCTTGTCCTCTGGATGATTTTCATCTCCTATTTGCTGCTGCGAGAATACGGCGGTCCTGGGTCTGAGAAACTGGCTGCCGGCGTGGCGTTGTTTGGGATGGCCAACGTACCGTTTGTTTATTGGTCGGTTAACGTCTGGCGCACCGTTCACCCAACGACAAACGTTGTGCCGACATTAGTTCCTGGCATGCGCATTGCGTTGTGGTGGAGCTTGGCTGGGTTCCTGCTGCTTTACACGACGACGATGATGGCACGGGTTCGGTTGGAATCCCAGCGGGCGTCGCTGGATCGGCTTTATCGAGACTTGGATGACTGACAGTCGGACGAACATTGGTCGAAAGGAATGAGGTGAGGGGGATGGTCTTGCGGGGCCGGATGCTTTGCGTGCTACTCACGCTGTGGATCGGGGTGGCCGGGACGGTGGAAACCGGGACCGTATCATTATCGGTGCAGCCCCAACAGCAAGAGGAATTCGTGCCGGTAGAAGAGCTGGAGCCTGAAGACCAGCTCCCGGCGGCGCCATTGCTTGTGGCGGCCTATGCTTTTGCGTGGCTCGCAATCTTCGTTTATCTGTGGTCGATCTGGCGGCGGCTCGCGCACGTGGAGCGTGAACTCGGTGACCTGGCCCGCCGGATGGCTAAACGCTGACACCTCTTACCTAGTCATCCATTGAACATGAGTGGCATGACAGCCGGGCACTTTCTCTTCATTCCGTCGGTGTTGCTTGTGGGGCTGGTGATCGGCTGGGTCTTCGGCTCGCGCATGGCCGGTGACGCGTACGCCGCAGAGCTCCGACGACGCGAGGAGCGGGCGACGCGGAAGGAACCACAAGCCTAGCCGGTCACCGTCCGAGGCTGAGTCGATCCGCCAAGGTTCCGGGTAAACCTGCTCCAACGATCTTCCGTTGCGCCGAATCGACCGGGTAGTCGATTCTTCGAAGGACGAGTTCGTTTTGTTCCGAATCAAAGGTGGCGAAGGCCGCCCTGGGGTTTCCGTCGCGCGGTTGGCCGACCGAACCCGGATTAATGAGGTATTGGTGATTGGGTTGAATCGTCACGACCAGCTGTTCGCCTGGATTAGGGGTCACGACGTTGAGAACCGTGCCGTCATGCTCGAAGACCACCGGTAAATGCGTGTGTCCGAACAGGCAGAGTGGCCGCTCGGTGGCCTGCAACGCTTGCAACGCGTCGTCCTTTTCAATTACGTAGGTGTCCTCGTCGACAGGCGAACCATGACAAACTTCAATCTGCCCATCGACGATTATGGGTCCAGCTGGGAGGTCAGCGAGACGTTTACGATTGTTTTCCGTTAAGGCCTCTCGGGTCCACAGTGCGGCCAAGGTGGCGATACGGTTGAATCTTGTGGGCTCCTCTCGACCTGACGAAACCCTATCGTGATTGCCCCGGATTAACACGTGGGGCCCCAACGCGAAGATTCGGTCAACGACCTCGTTCGGATTGGCTCCGTAACCGACCAGGTCGCCCAGCACGAGTAGCCGGTCGTACGAGCTTGGCGGCGCTGTTTCGAGGACCGCCTCCAAAGCGCCGAGGTTTCCGTGGATGTCACTCAGGACGAGGGAACGCATTACCCATCCAACCAGTCCGCCGCCCGTTCGACCAGTTCGCCGACTGTTGCGCCTGAGCCGTCTAGTCGAAGATGAGCGTGACTATAGGCGGACTGGCGCAGGGTATACAGTCTTTCGAGTTGCTCCCGGTTGCTAGCTAGTGGCCGGTGTTTATCGGACGGGAGCCGAGAGATAATTTGTGTCAGGGGCACATCGAGCCAGATTGAGACGCCATTGCGGTTGATGAGTGCCTGGTTGTTGGCGTCGGCGAAAGTGCCGCCGCCGGTGGCGACGACGGTGTGCTGGAGTGGCAGAACCTCAGCTAGAACCGCACGTTCGACTGTTCGGAAGTAGGGCTCACCTCGCCTGCGGAAGATCTCGGTGATGGTCATATGCTCCCGAGCCTCGATTCGCCCGTCCATATCTTCGACGCGCCACTTGAGGCGTTCGCCAAGCGCATGAGCCAGACTAGATTTTCCGGCCGCCATAAAGCCGACGAGGTAGACCTTATCTGCCCGCACTGATGGTGTCTGGATGTTCCGGTTTGTGTCGGTTTCGGCTGTCACTAGGTTCGCAACAAAGCCAAGGTCTTGAAAAACCCAGGGTATGACACGTCAACGGCGTCGGCACCAAGAATAGTTGACGGGCCCTCGGCACCGAGGGCGGCGACGGCAAAGGCTATGGCTAGACGATGATCGGCGGCGGCGTTAGCTGTGCCGCCGGCGAGCGAGCGATCACCGACGATGATGAAACCATCCGGTTGTTCGGTGGCGTTCGCACCAAGGGCCCGTAAGCCCGCGACAAGGGCCGTGATACGGTCGCTTTCCTTAGTTCGGAGTTCGCTCGCGCCGGTTACGGTGAGTCCTCCGCCGCGATGGGTCGCGAGTGCTGCGAGGAGAGGCAATTCGTCAATGAGGGCCGGGACTTCGGAAGGGCTGACTACTATCGGCCGGAGGTTTCGATGTGCGACGGTCAGACGGCCGCAGGGTTCGCCGTCGGCGCGACGATCGAGTTCGGTGGATACTATCGCTCCCGCGCGACTCAGGACGTTGAGTAATGCAGTGCGGGTGGGATTCAGACCGACGTCCGTGATATCAACTTTCGACTGGGGGATTGCAGCGGCGGCTACTGCCCAACCGGCGGCCGAAGAAAAATCACCAGGCACCTTGACGGCGCATCCACGGAGGACGGCGGGACCCTTAACGCTCACCGCGAGGCCGGAGCGCGCGACCTCGATGCCGAAGAGCGCGAGTGCGCGCTCGGTGTGATCTCGGGTAGCGATTCGCTCCCGCACGGTGGTTTTTCCGTTGGCGTGAAGGCCAGCGAATAGCAGCGCGCTCTTTACCTGGGCGCTCGGGACCGCAGTGGTCCATTCAATACCCCGAAGTGTACCGCCATTGATGGTGAGCGGAGGGCAACCGTCTTCACCATACAGTTGAGCTCCCATAGCGCAAAGTGGCTTAATCACCCGGTCCATTGGCCGTCGGCGTAGCGATGGGTCGCCAGTCAAAGTGGTTCGGAACGGATGTGCGGCGAGGATGCCGGCTAACAACCTGAGGGTGGTAGCGGAATTGCCTGCATCAACACTCGTGTTGGCCTCGGATAGACCACCGAGGCCGCACCCGTCGATTTCGACAATCGACTCGGCGACGTCAGGGCCCGCCTGATTGAGGATGGTGACTCCCAAGGTGCGTAAACACTTCAGAGTCGACGAGCAATCGGCGCCGGTCGCGTACCGGGTGATGGTGGTCCGGCCCGTTGCCAGGGCACCCAACAGTGCGTAGCGGTGGGAGATTGATTTATCGCCCGGACAGACGAGATGTCCTCCAAGGCGTGAGGCTGGCTCCACGACTACGTTGGTGGCGGCCGTTCCGTCCATTGGCGCACTATAACATCCTGTTTCGGAGTGGCCTGCAGGGTTTCGCGAGAGGTAATCTACCGGGTTGGGGGCCGTCGCCCGTAGGACCAGGACGGCGCTTGACCGCTCTTAGGGACTGTGTAATTCTCTCGCCTGCACACGATGGAACGGGGTGGCAGCGTCCGCAGGCCCCGCTCACGCCGATGATCGGCCGGATGGCCGCGTCCCAAGCAGAAGGTCTGAGACCGGGCCCCGTCTAAAATTCTTCCCGCGTCATGCCGCACCCACCACTATTTCTTGCCACGGCCATCGAAGTGGTGCTCCGAGCCGGGGACATTCAACTGGAGCACTTTAAGCGCGGGGTGCGTATTGAGAAAAAAGGTGTGATTGACCTGGTAACCGACGCTGACGTTGCTGTTGAGACGATGTTTCGGAAGCTGATTGCCTCTCGTTATCCGGAGCACGTGGTTCTGGCTGAGGAGTTGCACGAGACCGACCAGAGCCCGAACGGCTCGGGGCACCGCTGGATTTTCGATCCCATTGATGGCACGACTAACTTTGCTCACGGGCTACCAATTTTCTGTGCATCGCTTGCGCTTGAAATCGCTGGGCGAGTCGAGGTCGCGGCGGTCTACGACCCAACGCGACGTGAGCTGTTCACGGCAGAGCGGGGTGGTGGGGCCTTTCTGAACGGGACCCGGCTGCGGGTCTCGAAGGCCGAGGACCTGGTGGACTCGGTGCTATGTACCGGTTTTCCCTACGATGTTCATGAGACCGCCGCGGACGTCGTTGGATTGTTCGCACGATTCGTTGGTCAGGCTCGCGCTGTCCGGCGGTTAGGCTCTGCGGCGCTCGACTTGTGCTACGTCGCCTCCGGGCGGCTCGATGGTTTCTGGGAGCAACGGTTGGAGGCGTGGGACATTGCTGCTGGAGCATTGCTCGTCGAGGAGGCCGGTGGCCGGGTGTCGACGCTGGTCGGGGGCGAGTTCAATGTTCATGGTGGGGAGGTGTTAGCCTCGAATGGCCGGATTCACGAGGCGATGATGGCCGTTGCTCGCGCTCACAAAGAGGAACACACGTAATGGCCCGGTTTATGGTGTGGGCGCAGGAATTCGCGATGTCGATTGGTGGCCTCGGGCTATTCGCGATAGCGTTCCTCGACTCGTCGGTTCTCTCGCTTCCAGAAATCAACGACATCCTTCTGGTCTGGATGGTCACCCAGCGTAAGACGTTGATGCTCTATTACGTCGCCATGGCCACCCTAGGATCGATTGCGGGCTGCCTGACACTATATGTCGTCGGTCGTAAAGGTGGCGAGGCGCTGCTGCGGCGGCGGTTCGGCACTGAGCGTGTCAACCGCGCGTTCGCAAGGTTTCACGGTTACGGAATGGTCGCGCTGATCGTGCCGGCCATACTGCCACCGCCGGCTCCGTTTAAGGTGTTCGTGTTGATGGGTGGCGTCGCTAGGATGCCCCTGAAGCGTTTCACGATCGCGATAGCCATTGGCCGCGGCACGCGGTATCTGGTTGAAGGAGTGCTTGCGGTGCGCTATGGCGACCAGGCGGTCGAGTTCGTGCGCCGGAACGGCGAAGCGGTCACTTTGGCCTTGCTCCTTATCTTGCTGGTGGGTGGGGTCGCTTACGGGTTCTGGTACTATCGTCAAAGCCGATCGTCGCTGACCAGAGCTGGATCCTGATGGGGCACGGTAGTGTTAGTAGTTGTGTGCGTCTTGAGCAAGGGTGGCTGTTGGATTCGGAAGAATGAAGTCGAAGGGGAGCACGGCCGCTTGAAACCCTCCTTTGGTTACTCGGAAAGCGATCGCGATCTGTTATAACTCCAATACTAACAGTAGCTTGAATTGACCAGGCCGAACCCAGCACCTATAATTCGCCAGGAACACAATGGCACGTGACCTGTCGATTGTCATTCCGTTGCATGACGAAGCACCTAACCTTGAACAACTCTATCGAGAGCTTAGTGAGACACTTTCGCTGTTCGGTCGCGACTACGAATTGGTGTTCGTGGATGATGGTAGCACCGATGCCACATTCGACCTGCTGAAGAACTTCCAGGCTGACGACTCGCGTATAAGGGTCGTCCGATTCCGTCGAAACTTCGGGCAGACGGCAGCGTTCTCGGCTGGTTTCGCGCAAGCGAGTGGGCGAGTCATTATTACGATGGACGGCGATTTGCAGAATGACCCCGCCGATATCCCGGAGTTGATGGCTCGCCTCGATCAGGGCTATGACATCGTTTGCGGCTGGCGACGGAAGCGGTACGATGCTTGGCTCACTCGCCGATTGCCGTCAAGGATCGCAAACTGGATTATTTCTTGGTCGACCGGCGTCCACCTGCACGATTACGGGTGTTCGTTGAAGGCGTGTCGCGCCGAAGCTGTCAAACCGCTGAAGCTGTACGGCGAAATGCATCGGTTTATTCCGGTGCTTGCGAGCGAGGTCGGCGTGCGGGTGGATGAGGTTGTCGTGAATCATCGCCCGCGAACCCGTGGGCGATCAAAGTACGGGCTCTCCCGCACCATACGAGTAATTCTGGATCTGATAACCGTAAAGTTTCTGATCAGTTACTCGACACGCCCTCTCCAAATATTTGGGCTCCTCGGGTTACTAATGGGCGGGGTGGGGTTTGCGGTTACGGCTTGGCTGACGTATGTACGGCTTTTCGAGAATCAGTCGATTGGTCAACGGCCGTTGCTGTTGTTTGGTGTACTTCTTATTTTTACTGGCGTGCAGCTCGGGACGCTTGGCCTGCTAGCCGAATTGCAGGTTCGGACCTATCACGAGTCCCAGGACAAGCCTACCTATGTTATTCGCGAGATTCTGGGCTAATTTCATACAGTTGATGACGGAGAATGTCATCGACACCGTCTTCGCGAGTGACTGAGCGAATGGCGTCGGCCCGTGCGGCTCGGCTATCAAGATGGACCTTGGACGGCTGCGGTAATACCGCGGACCTCTCCCCAGCTATGGGTGATGCCTAGAATCACCGTCGTTACTTCACATCCTCCCTTAAGCCACGGGGGACATCTTGTTATTGCTCAGTCGCTTGAGCAGGCGCTTCGTGAGGCTGGCCACGAAGTGGCGGTGCTATATACCCCCGAGGCAGGGTTTAGCGCGTTGGCATCGGTTTATTGGTCGACTTACCTTACAGACATGCGAAGGACGCATGGTGGTCGGCAAGTCGACCAGGTGATAACCACCAGGTTCCCCAGTTATGCGGTGCGACATGCGCGGCACGTCTGCTGGCTAACTCACCGGATGCGGGAGTACTACGATCGCTGGGAGGAGTTTCGAGCACGGTTATCCTGGCGAAACAAGATCAGATATGAAATGCATCGGCGAGTCTTGCACGGCGTTGACCGTTACTTGCTAACCCGAAATGTGGAGCGGGTGTTCGCGCTATCGAAGACGGTTCAGGCCCGTCTTACCCGTTGGGGCTCTGTGCCGTCTGAGGTTGTGTATCCGCCGCCGCCTCAGCGGCCGTACCGTTGTGACTGCTACGATGATTATCTGTTCGTGGTGTCACGCCTAACACCGTTAAAGCGCATTGGGTTAATTATCGAGGCGCTAGCCCAGCCCGCTGCAGCTGGAGTCCGCTGTTTGATCGCTGGCGATGGTGAGCAGGCCGCGATTTTGCGCGATAGGATAGAACACTTCGGCATGGCTGATAGAGTTACCCTGCTCGGAAGAGTTTCTGACGCGGCAGTGCTCGACTACCTCGCCCGCTGTAGGGCTGTTTGTTTTCCGCCCGTGTCTGAAGATTATGGGTTCGTTACGGTTGAGGCGTTCGCCTCGGGGAAAGCGGTGATTACCTGCACCGACAGCGGCGGTCCGGCTGAGCTTGTTGAGTCTGGTGTGAACGGTCTTGTTTGCGCGCCAACTCCATTTGCGTTGGCGAACGCAATCCGCACAATGATGAGCGATGTTGAGTTGGCCCAGAGGTATGGCGCGGCGGCGCAAACGGTTGCCGGAACGCTGACGTGGGAAGAGACCGTTGGGCGTTTAGTCGTCGTATAGGTTGGGCGAATAGTGGTAGGTTTCAGAGCTCTGCGCCGTCGAAAGTCACTTGAGCTGTGTCTCGCAAGGTTCTTGGCGGCGCAGCCAGCCTAACGCATAGTATTTTTAGTCCGATGGGATTTAATTTCACCTTTACACGTTGTCGGAGGGGCATGTGCGGGCTGTGGTGCAGCGGGTGAGTTCCGCGCATGTCACCGTGGCGGGCCGCGTTGTGGCGCAAATCGGACGCGGCCTTCTCGTGTCGCTTGGGGTAGAGCGCTCGGACGGGCCTGCCGATGTGACGTACCTGGTTCGAAGAATTCTTGGCCTTCGTATATTTGAAGACGCGGACGGCAAGATGAATCTGTCGGTTGGCGAGATCGAGGGCGCCGTCTTAGTTGTGTCGCAATTTACGCTGTGTGGGGACGCCCGGCGGGGCCGGCGACCTTCGTTCGCGGCGGCGGCGGCGCCTGAGATGGCGTTGCCGCTCTATAACTCGGTCGTCGAGGGCATTAGAGAGTCTGGAGTCGGTGTGGCCACCGGAGAGTTCCGGGCGATGATGGACTTGGTGTCGGTGAACAGCGGGCCAGTAACGCTGTTGCTGGACAGCGAAAAACGGATTTGAGGACCCGTGAGAGATGGCACGGGACCCCTAAGGAGGCTACGGATTGCTCGATCTGGTGAAGGCGCACTCTTACGGCAATGATTTCCTCTTGACGTCCGCCTCTTGTGTTGCAGAGGACTTGCGCCGGGGGTGGGCTCAGTTGTTATGTGACCGTCACACGGGAATCGGCGCCGATGGGCTGATTTTCTACGCCCCAATTCCAAGGGGCGCACGGATGAAGCTGTTCAATGCGGATGGAAGCGACTCGGAGTTGTCGGGAAACGGGCTTCGTTGCTTGGCCGCCTTAGTGGTTCGTGGAGGGTTAAAGAGTGGTGGGAGAGTGCAGCCGACGGTTGGCCAACGGGTGGTCATTGAGACCGACGCGGGTGCGAAGGCGACTAGGCTGACCGATGTGGAGGACGGCCGCCTGACATTCGAGACCGAGATGGGCCCCCCAGAGGATCTACGGAAGATACAATTGCTTGTCGAGGGTCAGATTCTTGACATTGTGGCGCTTCGGGTCGGTAATCCCCAGTGCGTTTTGCTAACGGCGCTGCCTGATCGAGAGCGATTTCTTAAGCTTGGTGCGGCGCTCTCGGCCCATGACGCGTTTCCAGATGGGGCCAATGTTGAGCTTGCCGAGGTTGTTTCGACAGAACGCCTGCAGATATTGATTTGGGAGCGTGGTGTTGGTCCGACCCTTGCGTCGGGAACGGGAGCTTGTGCCGCGGCGGTAGCGGCGGCGGCTTACGGCGGTGCTAAACGCGAGCTACAAGTCGAGGCCCCTGGCGGGACGCAACGGGTTGTCTGGAAGGACCGCGGCCTTGAGTTGAACGGCTGGGCGGAAATTGTTTGGACCGGCCGATGGCTCGGCGAAATACCAGATCCTAAAGCAGTAGCCGGAGGCGGCGAGCTTACACCAACGGGTTCGACGGCATCGAAACTTGGCTCCCAGGAAACTAATAACTAACCTTGCCCTAGGTTTCCTTAAGCGATTCTGCGGTTGAACTGTTAGGCGCGAACGTCCCTTGGCCGTGGTCTCGGGATTCGACAAGTCATCCTGCCCGCGTGTAGTACGATTAGATGCGCCTTTTTTACGATTGGCCACGGGTTGGCATGGTGACTAGGTAAGGTTGCGGTCGGCGGCGCCATGTTCGCTTCTTTGGAATGATAGATGTCCTGAGCGTCTCTGAGTTCCAGTATGGGTAAAATCGCGTATCTCGACTGCTTTTCGGGCGCGTCAGGTGACATGTTCCTTGGTGCTCTACTGGATGCTGGCCTGCCTGTCGACAGCTTGCGCGAGGCCCTCGGTAGTCTTGCGCTGGATGGAGGGGGTTGGACCGTCGAGACCTCGGTTGTCGACCGGGCTGGCGTGGCGGCAACAAAACTCAGCTTGCACGAGGGAGGCGCTGCTGCGAAGCTAGATAATCACGCCCATCATAATCATGGTCATGGCCACCATCACCCCCACCGTAGCTTAAAGGAAATCGTTGGCCTCATCGATCGTTCGGCGCTGTCGTCCGAAGCGAAGAACCGGGCGAGCCGATTGTTTGGTCGGCTTGCGGAGGCGGAGGCGGCGATTCATCAAATGCCGGTCGAGAAAGTGCATCTGCACGAAGTCGGTGCGCTCGATTCGATCATCGACATCGTCGGAGCGGTGCATGGGCTTGATTGGCTCAACGTAGAGACCATTGTCGCTTCTCCGTTGAACGTCGGGTCAGGTACGGTTCGCTGCGCACACGGAGAATTTCCAGTTCCTGCGCCGGCGACGGCAAAACTGCTGGAGGGTGTGCCGATTTATTCGAGCGGGGTTCAGGCGGAACTAGTGACGCCGACGGGGGCAGTTCTTGTTTCGGATTTCGCCTCGTCGTACGGCCCGTTACCGCCTATGCGCGTGGGCCAGATCGGTTACGGTGCGGGTGACCGGGACCTCGAAGGGTCACCTAATGTCCTGCGGTTGATAATCGGCGAGTCCTCCGATGGCGCTGGGTTGTCACAGGTTCTAGTCATGGAGTGCGAAATCGATGACATGAACCCTGAGCTTTTTGGTGTGTTGATGAGCCGGCTGTATGAGGGCGGAGCCCTCGAGGTGTTCTATGTGCCGGTGCAGATGAAGAAGAACCGGCCCGGGACCTTGGTCACGATCATCGCGCAGCCAGATAAGCGGGAATCTCTCAGTGATATCGTGTTTTGTGAGAGCACGACGATCGGACTACGTTTCCACGAAATGACACGCGAGTGTCTCGAACGCTCGTCGACGACGGTCGAGACCGGCGTCGGAGCGGTACGAGTCAAGGTTGCGCGGCGCGGCGGACGTGTCGTAAATGTGGCGCCGGAGTTCGAGGACTGCAGCCTCTTGGCAACCGAGCACGGTCTGCCGGTAAAGGAGGTTCAGGCACTTGCGCAGAAGGCCTATTTTGACGCCACTCCGCGTGAGTGACCGCACGAACACCCCATGGCTCGCTTCTACCTTACGACGGCTATCGATTACGTGAACAGCCGACCGCACCTCGGTACGGCCTACGAGAAGGTGGCAGCGGACGTTATCGCGCGTTACCGGCGTCTTCGCGGTGCCGATACCCGGTTTCTCATGGGAAATGATGAACACTCGCAGAACGTATACAGACGCGGCCGCGAACTCGGCTTAGATCCCCTTGCTTACTGCGACCAGATGGAAGAGGAGTTTAAAGCTGTTTGGGGTCGGCTTGAGGTCTCGTTTGATGATTTCATTCGGACGACGGAGCCACGACACAAAGCGGGCGTAACCCGAATGCTTCGCCAGATCGCCGACCAGGGTGATCTCTACGAAGGCGTCTACGAAGGCTGGTACTGTGACTCGTGTGAGGGCTTTAAGCAAGAGAAGGACCTGTTGGGCGGTGAGTGCCCGGTGCATCGAATTAAGCCGAAATGGTTAAGGGAGAAGAATTTCTTTTTCCGATTGTCTAGGTATCGGGATGCTCTACTCGCTCACTTCGATGCACATCCGGAATTCCTACGACCGGAGATCCGCCGAAACGAAATCTTACGCCTACTTGAAGGTGGACTCGAAGACATTTCGGTTAGTCGCAGCGGGCAGGCGTGGGGTATTCCGATGCCGGGTCACCCCCAGAGCGTCGTTTATGTCTGGTTCGACGCACTTATCAACTATGCGTCTGCGGTCGGTTTCGGCAGTGACGAGGCACTGTACGATCAGTGGTGGCCGGCTGATTTACATATTGTGGGTAAAGACATCACTAGGTTCCACAGCGTGTTCTGGCCGGCGATGCTGATGAGCGCTCGTTTGCCTTTGCCGCGTCAAGTGTTCGGGCACGGCTGGGTGCACCATCGGGGCGAACGGATGAGTAAGTCTCTGGGTACAACGATTGACCCGTTGGAAGTTGCCGGTCGATTCGGAGTCGAACCCCTCCGCCTCTATCTTGTGAAGGAGATCCCGTTCGGTCAGGACGGAGACTTTTCTTACGAACGGTTTGAACAGCGGTACAACGTGGACTTAGCGAACAACCTGGGCAACCTGGTGAGTCGCGTGGTTGCGATGGCGGCCAAGTACTGCGGGGGTTGCCTCGCGGCGGGAGTGACCGAGCAGACCCACCTGCCGGCCGTGGCTAATCTGGCTGTACGGAAATATACAGAGGCGATGGACCGGTGTGAACTCCACAATGCGGTAGCAGCGGCGTATACGCTTGTCGACGCAACGAATGAGTTCATCACGGCAAGAGAGCCATGGGTCCTGGCCCGCGATCCATCTAAATCGGTTCAGCTGAATCAGGTCCTTTGCGAGGCCGCAGAGGCCGTACGTATAGTTGCGGTGCTGCTGTTGCCTGTCATGCCAGTTTCTGCTGAGGTAATCCTGACTCGGATAGGTGATCACACAGCGGCTGGAGAGCGTCGGTTCGATAAGGCGACGGCGTGGTCGACCGGTATAGAGAGAACCCTTGTTGTCGGGCCTGTGTTGTGGCCGCGGGCTGAAAGCGGCAGACAGCCGACACAGAATGAAAAACAGGAGAAATTCAATTCATGACAACTGAAGAGGGACGACCTAGTTCAGAGATGGCGTCCACGCGGGATGCAGGCCCTCGCATTACGATCGACACGTTTATGGAGGTGGACTTACGCGTTGCGAGGGTAATAGCGGCCGAGAAGATCGAGAAGTCGAAGAGACTGATCAAACTGGTGGTCGACCTTGGTTCTGAGCAACGTACTGTTGTCGCGGGAATCGCCGAAGCGTACGAGCCAGCCCAACTAGTGGGTCGCACTGTCGTCGTCGTGGCCAACCTTGAGCCGGCAAGGCTGATGGGTATTGACTCGGACGGGATGGTGCTGGCTGCGAGCCTCGAGGACGGTAAACCCGCCCTTGTCCAATTCAATGAACCGGCGCCTCAACCAGGCACGCGCGTGCGGTAGTCGGTTCCGTGATGCTCGACTCTCACTGCCATTTAGCAGACCAGGCGTTTTCTGAGGATTTACCGGCGGTCGTCCGTCGCGCACGTGAGGCTGGAGTCGACACGGCGCTGTGTATCTTGGCAGCGGGCGAGGCGGGGGAGGTGGTACGGGCTGAGCTGCTGCGGAACTTATGGCCGGAGGTCCGGTTTGCGTGCGGAGTTCATCCGCATCAGGCGGGTGTTTGGCTGGGACGAGAAGCCGAAGTCGCGGGATTCGTCCGAAACATTGTTGAGCAGGATGACGCTGTGCGAGCGATTGGGGAAATCGGTCTGGATTATCACTACGATTTAGCCCCTAGCAGGTTGCAGCGTGAGCTGTTTGCAGCGCAGGTTGCCCTGGCACAGGAACTCGAGCGACCAGTCGTCATTCATACTCGGGAGGCTGAGGCGGATACCTGGGACATTCTGCGTGAAGCGGGCGGCGGGCTACGGGGGATCGTCCACTGCTTTACGGGCGATGCTGAGGCTGCGCGGGAGGCGTTGACACTTGGCCTCCACCTGTCGTTTTCAGGCATCGTGACGTTTCCTCGCGCTGAGTCCCTTCGGGAGGTTGCCAAATCGGTACCAGAGGATCGGTTGTTGGTTGAGACTGATTCGCCCTACCTAGCGCCGGTGCCTCATAGAGGACACCGGAATGAGCCTGCGTGGGTGACGCATGTTGTCGAGGTCCTCGCGAAAGTCCGCGAGACCGAGCCTGACGCGATCGCCGATGCGGCTTGTCGGAACTTTTCTGCGCTGATGGAGGCGTGACCCCTGTCGCAAGCTGCTCCTCGGAACGTTGACACTCCTCGCGCGAGTATGGTGAGATCGCAGTTTGGCGAGGTTGACGCGAACGACTTGCGCCCTTCGCACGAGTTGTGCCGTGTCAGATACTGAATCGCCGATCGACCTCACGCAAATTTTTGAACCCATCCGCGATGACCTCGACGCAGTCGAGTTGGAGTTTGCGCGCCAAATTCAGTCTCGCGTTGAGTTGATTCCAAAAATTGGAAAGTACATTCAGAACAGCGGTGGTAAGCGGGTTCGGCCCGCTCTACTGCTGATGGCATCACGCTTGGCGGCGTATAAGGGTGACCAGGCTGTGCTCTTTGCATCCGTCGTCGAATTCATCCACACGGCCACGCTCGTTCACGACGACATCATCGACGATTCTGGGGTTAGACGCGGCCAGAAGGCAGTGCACTTGCGCTGGGGTAATGAGATCACGGTCTTAATGGGTGATTACCTTTACATAAAATCGATGGGAATGGCGTTGACCCACGACACGCTCGACGTTGTTAGGTTGCTGTGCGACGTCACCCTGAAAATGATCGAGGGCGAACTGCAACAGCTCAAGAAAAACGGTGACGTAGAGATCACTGAGGACGAACACCTCGACATTGTTCGGCGGAAGACGGCGTATTTATTTGGTGGCTGTGCGGAAATTGGCGGTCGGCTGGGTGAGGTGCCTGAACCCCAAGCGGAGGCTCTTCGCCAGTACGGTTTCAATTTGGGTGTTGCCTTCCAGTTGATTGACGATCTACTGGACTTCACGTCAGCTGAACCCACATTAGGGAAGCCTATTGGCAGCGACCTGTGCGAAGGTAAGGTGACGCTTCCGGTCATCTATTTGATGCAGCGCGACGGCAAGGCGTCGAGCGATCTAGTGCGCCAGATCGTCGAGGCAGGATCGGTTACGCCGGATGAGTGGCAAGAGTTATCGTTGCTTCTTAAGGAGCATCGGGTGATCGATAGTGCCTACGACAGGGCGCGGGAGTCCGCGGAAGCCGCGCGCAGAAATCTTCAGGTGTTCCCACCGTCAGCTGAGCGCGAGGCGCTAATGGCCTTGCCTGATTACGTTTTATCCCGGGAACACTAAGCAATTTGCCCTCAACTGCATTGAAGAGCGCGGCGAAGCGAGTTGGCGATCTTCGCGATCGAATTCGTGATCACGAAGAGCGCTATTACGTCCTTCATGACCCTGAAATTACCGACGGAGAGTTCGATCAGCTCCTCAAGCAGCTCGGTGCGCTTGAACGAGAGCATCCCTCACTTGTGACGCCGGAATCACCGACCCAACGGGTTGGCGGGAGGCCAGTTGAGGGGTTCGAGACCGTCTCCCATGCCTCACCCCTGCTTAGCCTAGATAACGCTTATGGGGAGGACGACGTTAGAAAGTTTGACGAGCGTGTGCGCAACGGGCTCCGTCGAGGTGAGGTTCCGACCTATGTAACCGAGTTGAAGATTGACGGTCTTAGCATCGCGCTCACTTATGAAGAGGGCGTGCTTCGGCGTGGGGTAACGCGTGGCGATGGCAGGCGGGGTGAGGACGTCACGTCCAATGTGCGGGCTATTCGGGCGATTCCATTAAGCCTCGCCATGAAACCAGGCGGGATAATGGAGGTGCGGGGGGAAATCTATCTGTCTCGGGCAGCCTTCGAACGTGTAAACGGCGAAAGGAAAGAGCGGGAGGAGCCACTATTTCAGAATCCGCGAAATGCCGCGGCCGGAACGATGCGCAATCTTGACCCGGCTCTCGTTTCCTCGCGTGGACTTGGTGCCTATGTTTACGATGTTGGAGAGGGCCAGAAGGGTTCAGCCTCAGCGGTTGAACACCACTACGAGTTGCTGGACGCAATGAAGCGCTGGGCCTTGCCAGTCGAACCGCATTGGCAACGATGTCCGGACATCGAATCGGTTCTGGCATTTTGCCGGGAATGGGCCAACAGGCGGGGGGACCTGTCCTTCGATATCGACGGGGTCGTAATCAAAGTGGACGGGTTATCGCAGCGATTACGGCTTGGGACCACGGCGAAGTTCCCAAGATGGGCAGTCGCATTCAAGTTCCCGGCTGAGCAGGCGACGACTCGGTTAATCCGGATCGAAGTGAACGTCGGCCGCACAGGTGCGGTCACACCCTATGCCGTCCTTGAACCTGTTCGCTTAGGTGGTTCAAGAATATCCCGGGCCACTCTGCATAACGACCAGGAGATTACTCGTAAGGATCTACGGGAGGGCGACATCGTTGTCGTGGAAAAAGGCGGTGACGTCATCCCGAAGATCGTTAAGGCGATTGTGGGCCGGCGAACGAAGGGCCGGGGCGTGCCAAGGCCGTACGAGATGCCGACCCATTGTCCCCAGTGCGACAGTAAACTGAACCGGCAGGCCGACGAGGTGGTTTGGCGTTGCGTGAACGCTTCGTGCCCTGCGATGCTGCGCCGGCGTCTGCTGCATTTTTCGTCTCGTCGAGCGATGAACATCGAGGGTTTAGGGGAATCACTCATTGAACAACTCGTAGAGAAAGATTTAGTTCGAGACATCGCCGATCTATACGAAACAACGGTTGAAGCTTTAGAAGGGCTTGACCGGATGGGCCAGAGGTCAGCCGCGAAACTTCTTAGAGAGATCGAGGAAAGTAAGTCGGTTGAATTGTGGCGTTTGATCCACGGTCTTGGTATCCGACACGTCGGTGAGGGCGTGGCCCAACGGCTCTCGGAGGCGTTTAGGTCGATCGACGACCTTATGGCAGCGTCGATTGAGGAGTTGGAGGGGATTTCTGAAATTGGACCGATCGTTGCCAGGGCCGTGCGGGCTTTCTTCGACGCTAGAGGCAATTTGAGATTAATGCGTCGGCTGAAGCGGGCCGGCCTTCTTGGCACTGAGCCGGCCGAGGGCTCGGGGGCGCTGCGGAAGCTCAGTGGGCAAACATTCGTGCTAACTGGCTCGTTGGCTACGATGACCCGCGAGGAGGCTAAGGTGGCGATCCGGAGGCTTGGCGGGAAAGTCACTTCTTCGATCAGTCGCAAGACGAGCTATCTCGTTCTTGGTGCGAATCCTGGTCGTAAGGCTGAAAAGGCGCGCGAGCTCGGTGTACCGGCTGTCGATGAGGATGCTTTCCGGGAGTTGATTAATGAACAGCCGTTACAAAGCTAGGTCTTCTTGATGACCTGCTCGAATTGCTAGAAGGCCAGGTGGTTGACGGTGGGTCGGCGGGTGCTCATAATGAGCGGAACAATCTTGCAGAGTATCGGGGTCTACGAAAGGTGCCGGGGTGGCGTCTCTTGTCGATAAGCACTGCGAGAACGGCTGGTGCGTATCGAAGACGGTAGAATCGCTTCATGCATCGCGCTGGAGCTCGCGCAAGGCTACGGGTAGCGTCAGGTCATCTTGAAGCAAAATGGCCAACGTGACTACGTTAGTTCTTTGACAATTCGTCGCAGACCGCTAGACGACCGCCGCGTCAGCGTGAGAGATCGCGCTGATGGGGAGGAAAGTCCGAACTCCGGAGGGCAGTGCGCCGGGTAACTCCCGGTCAGGGCGACCTGAAGGAAAGTGGCACAGAAAATATACCGCCGCGATGTCGCAGCCCTCGCGGGCGCGCGTTGGGGTAAGGGTGAAAAGGTGCGGTAA
>DBHR01000085.1:23827-48906 GCA_002296225.1 Acidobacteria bacterium UBA823
AAGGTGCGGTAAGAGCGCACCGCGTTCGCTGTGAGGCGGATGGCAGGCTAAACCCCGCACGGAGCAAGACCAAATAGGGAGGCGCTTTTAGGACGGCCCGTCCGAAGCCTCCGGGTAGGTCGCTTGATCCCGTCAGCAATGACGGGACTAGAGGAATGGTCGTCGCCCTAGCGCGACCGCTTCCGAGCAGTAGCCTAGGGACACAGAATTCGGCTTATGGCGCGCCTGCGGCGGACCTTTTATAGTTCAAATTGCAAACCTTGAATCCTGAAACGTATCTTGTAACCGGCGGCGCCGGATTTATTGGCTCACATCTTGTCGAACACCTCGTTCGGCGCGGCGCGGCGGTACGAGTAGTCGACAACTTCGTGACCGGCAATCGAAATAATCTAGCTGGACTTGAGGCCGTCGAGTTAATCGAGGGTGACTTGGCCGATGCTGAGGTGGCGCGCCGTTCTGTTGCTGGCGTTGCCTATGTGTTGCATCAAGCAGCTATTCCTTCGGTCCCTCGCTCGGTAGAAGACCCGCTGACCTCTCACCGGGCTAACATTGATGCGACGTTGCAGCTGCTGATCGCGGCCCGCGACGCTGGGGTGCGGCGGGTCGTATACGCGGCGTCGTCATCCGCTTACGGCGACACGCCGACGCTGCCCAAAGTTGAGACGATGGCAACGGCGCCGAGGTCACCCTATGCGCTACAGAAGTTAGTGGGTGAGCAGTATGCGGAACTGTTCACTAAGCTATACGGGCTTGAAACGGCATCCATTCGATACTTTAATGTGTTCGGGCCCCGGCAGGACCCGGAGTCGCCGTATTCTGGGGTCATCGCTCGCTTTATCACGGCTCTCATCAGGGGTGCGCGGCCGACTATCTATGGTGACGGTGAGCAGACGCGGGATTTTACCTATATCGACAACGTTGTTACGGGCGTGCTCGCGGCGTGTAAGGCACCTCGGGTGTGCGGCACGGTGATGAACCTAGCGACTGGGGATCGCGTGTCGCTCAATATGCTACTCGACAGGCTCTGTGCCATCGTCGGGGTGGACATCAAGCCCGTGTGCGAGCCGGCACGGCCTGGAGATGTACGGGATTCGCTGGCCGATTGCACCTTGGCGCGAAAACTTCTTGGCTATACTCCGTCGGTGTCACTTGACGAGGGATTACGTCGCACTGTTGAGTGGTACCGTCGGAGTTCTTCGGCGGAACGCTAGACAACCAGTGTCAGCCCGCGGGTCGAGCGTGAGACGGTAAGGTCGTTGGCCTCGACCGCTGTGCGTGTTCCCGGCCTTCGGTGTGGCGCAATCCGGGTCTGACCTGCGTTAGGCCGGCGTGCCCGGACGGAGTAACCCTGTTTCCCAGTTTTCGACAAATGGACCGAGTGAGAATGGGGCGTTGTCTTGTGCTACCGGTCTTCGGGCGGGTTTCTTGGCCGGTAAATAATAAAACGGAGGCGGGCCGGGCGCCTTGACGCCCGACCCTCTTCCTGCGAATTAACAGAGCCTCCAGGTGTCATGTTGCATAGGCGCACCTCCCGGCACGACCGAGTATGGGCTGCTCGCGGACGGTTGCGAGCTGGTGGTCGCGCTCATTTCGTCGCATGCGGTGATAGCCGCAGCGAGGATTACGGGCATTCTACTACGTACGCTGTCACTGCGGACGCCTGAATATAATTGCACGGTGAGCCTTGTGGATATTTGGATGTTTAATCAAAAACGGGAGGGTTAGTCAGATGGACGTGGTGACGTTTGACGACTTAGCTGAGAAGGAGCCGATGGTTGGCTTCAAGGGCCGGTTCGTTCACGCAGATCGGATGACAATCGTCCGTTGGGACATTGCGCCAGGCTCGCTGCTTCCCGAGCACTCGCATGTCCAGGAACAGATCACAACTGTTCTGAGCGGCGAGTTCGAGATGGTGATTAACGGTACGGCGCACCGGCTTGGGTCGGGCGCGGTCGCCGTGATTCCGTCGAATACCCTACATGCAGGGCGCGCCGTGACGGCTTGCCAGGCAATCGACGTTTTTCACCCAGTGCGCGACGATTATCGCTAGCGACGCAAAGCGAAGAAGTGATTAAACGGGTTATCGACCGGCACGGCGTCGAGCAATGTTGACCTTTGGTGTAATCGCGGGGCGTTTGGCCGGGTTGCTCTCATTGGCGGCTTTTGTGCCCTACGTCGCGGCGATCCTCAGGCGTCAGACGCGACCCAATCGCGCCACCTGGTGGATCTGGACGGCCAACGGGTTAGTCCTCGGTGCGAGCTATTACGCATCTGGCGCCGAGAACACGATTTGGGTACCGGTGAGCTACGTCGTCGGACCAACGCTGACGGCGCTCCTGGCGCTTCGTTACGGAGAAGGCGGGTGGACTTCGTTTGATCGCTCCTGCCTAAGTGGGGCTGGCGCAGGTCTTTTGCTCTGGTGGGTGTTTAACTCGCCTGTAGTCGCCCTCGTCACGACGCTCTGCGTCGACTTGACCGGTGCCCTGCCAACCATCCGTAAGGCATACCACGCGCCCGACACTGAGGATCGGTTGGCCTGGGCTCTCTTTATCTCCGGTAATACCGTAAATCTGGTCGCAATCGAAGCGTGGCGATTCGCCAATGTCGTCTACCCTGTCTACATGTTCCTGGCAAGTGGAGTAATCGCGGGCCTGGTGCTCTGGCCAAGAACACTTTCAGGGACGGGCGGACGCTAGGCTGAAGGCGACGGTTGTCCGCCTGCATCTGAGTCAAAGGTCCGATAGACTGTCTTGATGCCGCCGGCGGACACTTCTTCGATCCAGTTAATCCGTGACTTTTATGCGCGTCGCCTACAGGGCGACCGACCGGTTATCTCTTTCGAGTTCTTCACTCCCAAGACTGACGAGGGCGACAAGAAACTGATGGAGGTCACGCTGCCAGAGTTGTTGCAACTGGCGCCAGACTACGTGTCGGTAACCTATGGGGCAGGCGGCAGTACGCGCGCGAAGACTTTGACTCTAGTGGAGGCGATTCAGAGGCGGTATGGGTTGACGGCGATGGCGCACCTTACGTGCGTGGGGCACATGGAGGATGACATCGCGGAGATTTTGAGTGAAGCGAAGACACTCGGCATTCGCAATATTTTGGCATTACGTGGGGATCCGCCCGCCGGGCAGACGGAGTTCGTGAAACCTAAGGGTGGGTTTGAGTACTCCTACCAACTTATTGAGTTCATCCGGCGGCACGGCGACTTCTGTATCGGCACTGCGGGATTTCCCGAGGGACACATGGCATGTCGTGAAGGAAAGCTGGCGGATTGGGGTTACCTGAAGCAGAAGATTGACATGGGCGCCGAGTTCGTCTTAACACAATTGTTTTTTGACAATTCTGAGTTTTTCGAGTTCCGGGACCACGTGGTGCAGCGGCTCGGCGTGACGGTTCCGATCTGTCCGGGTGTGTTGCCGATCCTGTCGGCGAAGCAGGTCGTACGGTTTACCAAGCTCTGTGGTGCTAGGATTCCGGCGCCGGTAAGGGCGAGACTAGAATTACTGACCGACGACGAAGAGGGCGCAACCGAATTTGGCATCGAACATGCGACGAAGCAATGCGAGGAATTGGTGCGCGAAGGTGTACCGGGTCTACACCTCTATTGCCTCAATAAGGTCCGTTCAGCTCGAGCTATCCTCAAGAATCTCGGCCTAGCTGGTAGGTAGCGCGGGTCGCTTCGCGAGCCGGGGAGGCCACATGGAAAAGGCATTAGAGTTCTCATCGCTCATCGTCTTGCTGTCGATCGCTGGCGATTCGGGATTGGTTTTTCACTCAGCGAAAGCTACAGTGCCGGCTCGGGCGTATTACGGTGACACGGCTTTGGACCGGAGCCGGACACCAGATCGTGGGAGCCGAATATGAATAGGAAGAAATGGCCCGTCATGAACCTAGCGGCGGGGCCTGTGGAGGTTTCACCACGTGTGCTTCGCGCACTATCGCGACCAGTGCTGTATCACTACGACCCGGCGTTCATTGAGGTGTTTGACGACACGTGTACGCTCGTTCAAAAGGTCTTCCAGACGAAATACGACGTTGTCCTGATGCAAGGTGAGGCGATCCTCGGCCTTGAGGCTGCAGCGGCGAGCTTGTTTGGTCCTGGCGTTAAGGTGCTCAATCTAGTGTCTGGCATTTTCGGGAAGGGTTACGAACATTTCATAAAGAAATATAGTGGTGAATATATCGAGTTGGCCGTTCCTTACAACGAGTCCATTAGTGCTGAGGCGGTGCGGGCGGAACTAAGTGCAGACCCTGACATCAAGTATCTGTCGGTCGTCCACTCTGAGACGCCATCGGGCACAGTGAATCCGATGAAGGAAATTGGTGCTGTCGCACGTGAGCACGGCGTAATCACGATCGTTGACACGGTGTCTGGGCTGGGTAGTGAGGTCTTCAGTCCTGAGGATTGGGGAATGGACGTTGCCATCTCGGGTCCTCAAAAGTGTCTGGGTGGACCACCAGGTCTCTCGCTCATCACGGTGAGCCCGGACGCCTGGCACGCGATGGAGCGGCGTGCGCCACCACTTCGGGGGAGTTTTCTGTCGATTCTGGATTGGAAGGACTCCTGGTTGGCGGGGAAGACCTTTCCCTACACTCCGTCGGTCAGCACGGTTTACGGGCTTGAGGCGGCTCTGTTAACGGTGCTCGAGGAGGGCATTGAATCCTATGTGGGACGCCATCAGGCGGTCGCAAGGGCGTGCCGGAGAGGCGTTGAGGCGTTAGGTCTCGAATTATGGGCGGCCCGGGAAGAAATTTGCGGCGCGGCCGTTACGGCTGTCGCAATGCCAGACAAGACCAGCGAGAAGGACTTGCGTCGCCATATGCGTGAGCGCTACGGCGTAATGATCTCAGGCGGTTACGGAGAGTTGGCCGGAAAACTGTTCAGGCTCGGACATATGGGGCAGGCGGCACATCCGGCGTATCTTGCGGCCCAACTTGGTATCCTTGAACGTTCACTGGTTGATCTCGGTGTGGCCGTGGAATTGGGGGCCGGAGTTGGAGCGGCGATGCGGTCGCTCGAAGGGTGAGCGGGAGAGAAACGGCCCGTGTTCGCGACGCTCGTCGTTCGTCTTGACCAGTCTTCAGAACGCATAGTACGGTTATCCGGCTTGGCTGGCGGTGGCCCGCCCTGTGGGGCCCCTGGGTTTCCCCCTACCGCGCACTGTGCGCGCCGCTAGAGCGGGTTAACACGACGCACTAGCCCAATGACCGACTCTGCTCAGGTGCTCAAGAAGACTTCGCTGCACGGTCGCCACCAGGCGCTTGGCGCGCGCATGGCTCCATTCGGGGGCTGGGAGATGCCCATTGAGTATGCAGGCCTTTCCAGCGAGCATATGGCCGTGCGCACGGCGGCCGGCTTATTCGATGTCAGTCATATGGGCGAGATCGAGTTGGCCGGTAGTGATGCCCTGGACGCGATACAGCGGATTAGCTGCAACGACGCGTCGAAGTTGGAAGTGGGGCAGGCCCAGTACTCCGCACTGACGACGCCGCAAGGCACGTTGGTCGACGACATCCTAGTCTATCGGCTGGCATCCGATCACTTTATGCTGGTGGTCAACGCGGCGAACATCGGGAAGGACTACGCCTGGGTCAGTGAAAAGATTCGGTCAGCGGGTGATGTTGTGGCCGTCAACTCGAGCTCCCGTTATGCGCTTCTCGCCGTGCAGGGGCCGGCGGCCGTCGAGGTTGTGCAACCGCTCGTTGGCATAGAGCTGTCCGAGTTGAAATATTACTGCTTCGCGAATGGTGAAGTCGCAGGCCAACGAGCGACGATCTCGCGGACGGGTTATACCGGTGAGGACGGGCTCGAGATTTACCTCGCGGCCCGGGCCGCCGACGCAGTGTGGCAGGCGCTCACTGATAGCGGTAAGTCTGTGGGTTTGGTGCCAGCCGGACTTGGTGCGCGCGATACACTACGCCTTGAAGCTGGGATGCGTCTCTACGGCAATGACATGGATGAGAATACGACAGTGCTGGAGGCGGGCTTGGGTTGGATGGTCGCTTGGGAGAAACCCGAGTTTCTTGGGCACGAAGTGCTACGGCAGCAGAAGTCCGAAGGTTTAGCCCGAAAGCTTATTGGGTTTGAAATGGTCGGTCGCGGGATCGCACGGCCCGGTTTTTCCGTGCTTGTCGACGGCCGACCAGTTGGTCGAGTGACGAGTGGTACGCAGACGCCATTTCTGAAAAAGGCGATTGGTATGGCCTATTTACCGGTTGAATATACGAGTGTGGGCAGCCAGTTTAAGGTAGAGATACGGGGTCGGCCAATAAACGCTCGCGTCGTACCGGTGCCGTTCTATAAGCGGCGGAGGAGTTGAGCGAGATGTATCCTAGCGATCGCAAGTACACTAAGAACCACGAGTGGGTGACCATCGCCGGCGGCGAGGCGAGGGTCGGAATTACACAGTACGCTCAGGAGCAACTCGGTGATGTCGTCTACGTCGAGCTCCCGGAGATCGGTCGAGCACTTAAACGGGGCGAGACGTTTGGTGCCATCGAGTCAGTGAAGGCAGTGTCCGAGCTATATTGTCCGCTGTCTGGTGAAGTTGCCTCGGTCAACGTCGAGCTCAGTGAGCACCCTGAGGCGATCAATGTGGAACCCCACGACACGTGGATGATTGCTCTAAAGCTAGCGGATTCAGCTGAGGTCGAGGCGCTCCTTGACGGTCCTAGTTACCAGGCGCTGATTGGGTGACGCAACGGCATTTCCTCGTATGAGTTCCGACGCGACGGAATCCTTCGCGCGACGGCACATCGGACCGCGTGCGGCGGACATCGAACGCATGTTGGTGACCGTCGGGGCCGACTCGTTGGACGGCCTGATCGATGAGGCGGTGCCGGCGAGCATACGCCTGTCGAAGCCTCTGGAACTACCGGAGGCTGAGTCGGAGCATCAATGCCTCACGCGACTCAGCCAAATTGCTGCTAATAACCAAGTCCGTCGCTCATTTCTCGGAATGGGCTATTACGGTTGCATTACTCCCGCGGTCATACTGCGCAACGTTCTTGAGAACCCTTCCTGGTATACGCCCTACACGCCATATCAAGCGGAAATTGCCCAGGGGCGCCTTGAAGCCCTGCTCAACTTTCAGACGATGGTGATCGATCTCACGGGAATGGAGGTCGCTAATGCCTCGTTGCTCGATGAGGCTACTGCGGCCGCCGAGGCGATGGCGATGGTCCGCCGTGCAGGCCGCAACCGAGGCACTCGGTTTCTCGTATCCAAGCGATGCTTTCCGCAGACGGTAGCGGTGTTGGCTGGTCGAGCGGAACCGCTCGGAATTTCGATCGAAATCGTGGACGTAGCAAAAACAGAGTTTACGGACGACGTGTTCGGCGTGCTAATGCGGTACCCGGACGGTCTTGGGGTTGTAGCGGACTTGACGTCAGTAATTGAGCGAGCTCACCTGGCCGGAGTGCAAGTGGCCGTGGGGACTGACCTGCTAGCACTCACTCTGTTGAAACCGCCTGGTGAAATGGGCGCCGACGTTGTTTATGGGAACACCCAACGATTCGGCGTGCCGCTGGGCTACGGTGGACCCCACGCAGCGTTTCTGGCGACGCGACTGGGGTACGTGCGGCAGATGCCCGGTCGTGTCGTGGGTGTGTCAGTAGACGCGCATGGTGCGCCAGCCTATCGAATGGCGCTCCAGACCCGCGAGCAACACATCCGGCGGGAGAAGGCGACATCGAACATCTGCACGGCGCAGGCGCTGTTGGCTAGCATAGCCGGATTCTATGCTGTGTACCACGGTTCAGACGGGCTCACCGCGATTGCGCGGCGCGTGCACAAGCTCTCGTGTCGGCTAGCAACACGGCTTGAGCACTTGGGGTGCAGGCAACTAAACCCTGAATTTTTCGATACGCTGCATATCAGCGTTCACGATTCTGAGATGGCGGGGCGCGTGTTGGCGGTTGCCAATGATGCAGGACTGAATCTTAGGAATCTAGAGCAGCACCGTGCCAGCGATCTGGGGATTGCCCTCGATGAGACGACGACGGAAATTGACGTCGATGACATAGCGGCAGTCTTTCAGAAGGCTCTAGGTAGCTCGGCGGACGAGGGGGTAGTAGATCGCAGCGAGAAAGGTTTGGGGTTTTCGGATGCGGTCGAACGACGGAGTGCGTTCCTGAGCCATAAGGTCTTTCATGTCCATCAATCGGAAACCGGGATGATGCGTTATTTAAAGCGGCTCGAGCGTCGCGATATCGGTCTTGATACCTCGATGATTCCGCTTGGGTCGTGCACGATGAAACTAAATCCCGCTGCGGCGATGATTCCTGTCACTTGGCCTGGGTTCGGAGCACTTCATCCGTTTGCGCCGAAGGAGCAAGCGAGAGGTTACGCGCAACTGTTCGACGAACTAGAGTCGGCACTCTGCGCGATAACCGGGCTCGACGCCGTATCGCTACAGCCCAACTCCGGTGCGCAAGGGGAGTTTGCTGGCCTGATGGTCATTCGCGCGTACCACGAACACCAGGGGAAGAACGGTCGTCGGGTCGTTTTAATTCCTTCGTCGGCGCACGGCACAAACCCGGCGTCGGCAGCGATGGCCGGCATGCGGGTTGTCGTCGTGGCGTGTGATGCCGAAGGGAATGTGGATGTGGGTGATGTGCGGGCGAAGGCGGCCGAGCATAGTGATTCGCTGAGTGCCCTCATGATCACCTATCCATCGACCCATGGTGTTTTCGAAGAAGCGATTCAAGAGATTTGTGCGGTCGTTCACGATCACGGTGGGCAGGTGTATATGGACGGTGCGAACATGAACGCCCAGGTGGGACTGACGAACCCCGCGGTGATCGGAGCCGATGTCTGCCATCTTAATCTGCACAAGACATTTGCCATTCCCCATGGTGGTGGTGGCCCTGGCATGGGGCCGATTGCCGTAGCGGCACATTTGGCGCCGTATCTACCCAAGTGCCAGGTTGATGGGCCGGAGGAAAGCCATCCCAGGCTGGTTGGGCTGGGAAAGCGTGCTCCGGCGGTGGCGGCAGCACCATGGGGGAGTGCGAGTATATTAACGATCTCGTACGCTTACATCAGGATGCTTGGCGGTGTCGGCCTGACCGATGCAACGCGTCACGCGATCCTGAATGCCAACTATCTTAAGGCGAAGCTCGAAGCGCACTATGAGGTTCTCTACGCTCGTTCAAATGGCCGGGTGGCGCACGAGCTCATCTTTGATTTCCGCCCTTTCCTGGAAACGGCTGGGATCGATGAACAGGATGTGGCGAAGCGCCTGATCGATTATGGCTTCCACGCGCCGACCGTGTCATTCCCGGTTGCGGGCACGATGATGGTGGAGCCGACCGAAAGTGAGCCGCTGGAGGAACTCGATCGTTTCTGTGAGGCGCTCCTCGGAATTCGCCAAGAGATTCAGGAGATCGCGGACGGACGGGCGGATCGTAAGGATAACGTGCTAAAGAACGCACCGCATACGGCGGCGGCAGTGGTTGCTGATAGCTGGACACACCCGTATTCTCGTGAAGAAGCGGCGTTCCCACGACCGTTCGTTAGGGTTCAGAAGTTCTGGCCGAGCGTCGGGCGAATTGATAACACGTACGGCGATCGGAATTTAGTCTGCCATTGCCCTCCGATTTAAGATGGGAGGGGTGGGACTGACTGCCGTCACCGTTCATGCGCTGGTGAGTGCGTCGGCTTTCCGGCGAAGGCCAGCCAGGAGCCGTTGCGTCACAGGTCCCGGCGAACCGGCACCGATCGTGACCTGGCCGACCCTAACGATAGGCACGATCTCTCGTGTCGTACTGGTTAGGAAGGCCTCGTCGGCTGTTCGGAGATCCCCATCTCTTAGAGTAGCTTCGCGTACTGACAACCCGATTTCCGTTCCGATCTCGAAAACAAAATTCCGCGTCACGCCCTCAAGCAGTCCGGCCGCGAGGGGCGGGGTGAGCGCCGCGCCGTCGCGCACGATGAAGAAGTTCGACTGCGAGCACTCGGTGAGGTCGCCTCGATAGTTGCGCATGAGCGCCTCATAGGTTCCTTCTTTAAACGCTTGCTGCATGGCCAAGGCGTTGTTCAATAGGTTGTTTGACTTGATTGCTGGATCGACGGAGCCTGGATGGTTGCGAACGACCGAGACCAGAGAAATCATAACGCCATCGGTTTGAAGGGTCAGTGGCACAGGGGAATGAGGTTTGGCGATGATAACGAACGACGGAATTGAACAGGCCTTCGGGTCGTAGCTTATGTCGCCAACACCTCGGGTTAGAAGCATCCTAATATAGGCGTCGCCGACCGAGAACCCCGCCTCGATCGTTGCGTCGATGCGAGCCTGAATAACTTCGTTACTCAACGGGCAGGTTAGGTCGATTCTCGCTGCGGACGTGCGCAGCCGGGCCATGTGTCGATCGAAAAGAAACGGCCGGCGGTTATAAGTACGGATCGTCTCGTAGACGCCTTCGCCGAATAGAAACCCGCGATCAAAAACCGAGACGGATGCCTTCGCGCCTTCCGTGATCGTGCCGTTGACGTTAACGAACTCACAAGGCTTTACGGTTGTCATCATCAATGAATGCGAGAGGGGCCTCCGGGGCCGCCAGACAGCGTATCGCTTGTGTTAGACTTCGTGCAAATAACGTCGATTAGTCGCATAGTGCCCAGCAAGTGTCGGCAAGTCGACGAGCTCTCCGATGCGAGTACTGAACGCCACTCAGATGCGCGAAGCAGATCGGCTGACGATCGAGGAAATCGGCGTGCCATCGATTGTTTTGATGGAGAACGCCGGTCGCCAGGTTGTCGGTGCGCTTGAGGCGCGGTTCGAGAAATTAGTCGGCCAACGTGTGGTCGTCCTGTGCGGTTGCGGAAACAACGGTGGTGATGGATTCGTGATTGCCCGCACACTCAAACAGCGGGAGATCGATGCGGCGGTCTTTCTCGTCGGCGCGGTGAGGGATGTGCAGGGTGATGCGCGATGCAATCTAAATATCTTGGGCCAGATCGGCATGCCAGTTGTCGAGATTCCTGACGAGCAGGCATGGGAACTGCACTATTCAGAGATAGCGGGCTTCGACGTCATCGTCGATGCAATACTCGGAACTGGGATCAAGGTGCCCCTGGTCGGCGTGCTCCAGACGCTTGTGGCGGACATTAACGAACTGGAAATCCCGGTCGTATCGGTCGACCTGCCGACGGGATTGTCAGCTGATACGCACGATGTGGTGGGCGAAGCGATGAAGGCAGCGTTGACCGTGACGATGGGCGCGCCGAAGGTTTCCCTTTTACTGCCCCCCGCCGAAATGCACGCAGGTGATCTAGTGGTGGCTGACGTTGGTATTCCGAGGCGGGTGATTGACGAACTCGAGGGCCCGCGACTTGAGGTAATTACGCGCGAGAGTGTTCGGAGATTCGTCGGCACCAGGCAGGTCGAGTCCCACAAAGGTGAGTTCGGGCACGTGCTATT
Source organism: Acidobacteria bacterium UBA823 (assembly GCA_002296225.1). GTDB lineage: Bacteria > Acidobacteriota > Vicinamibacteria > Vicinamibacterales > UBA823 > UBA823. Next base: position 35,257 of record DBHR01000085.1, read on the forward strand.
TGTGGCGGGCTCGGCAGGCAAGACCGGCGCAGCCAGCTTGGCGGCGGTTGGTGCAGTTAAGAGCGGTGTGGGTCTTGTTACCGTTGCCACGCCACGGTCGTCTCAGGCGGTGGTTGCGAGCTACGCCGCTGATTACATGACGGAGGGATTGGCCGAGACGCCAGACGGGTGTGTCGATTTGCCCGGCCTCGAGCGCGTGCTAGGGCTGCCATCCGACGTCATCGCCATAGGTCCGGGGTTGGGGAAAGGTTCTTCGGTGAGCGACTTCGTACACGGACTTCTTACACGGAGTGGGGTGCCGCTGGTCTGCGATGCGGATGCCCTCAACGCCTGCGCCGTTGAAGACGCCCTGCTCTGCAGTCACGATGGTATCGACGTTATCATTACGCCGCATCCAGGCGAGATGGCTAGACTTCAGGGAACAACGGTCGAGGACGTCCAAGCGAACCGGATCGAAGCGGCGCGGTCGTTTGCCATAGGCCATGGAGTCCACGTCGTACTGAAGGGGCATCGGACCGTTATTGCATGCCCAGACGGTCACGTGTTCCTTAACGTGACTGGCAATCCTGGGATGGCCACCGGCGGCACCGGGGACGTCTTAACTGGAGTGATCGCCGCGTGGTTTGCTCAACTTCTCGATGCGGAGGCGGCCTGCAAAATCGGCGTCTATCTTCACGGATTGGCCGGAGACCTTGCCGTCGTTGAGAAAGGCGAGGTTGCGATGAGCGCGTCCGACCTTGTCCCATTTCTCGGTAATGCGGTCCTAGATCTCGCGGGGCGCGAAGGCGTCGATGTTGAAGAGTAGCGGATGTCAGCCAACGTCCCGTTTGCTTAATAAGCGTGCGACGTGGCAGCGTACGGCGTCTGAAGTTGAGACGGAACAAATCGGGGCGGGGCTTGCTGGCCGACTGGCAGCGGGAGCCGTGGTGTTGGTTTATGGTGAGTTGGGTGCTGGTAAGACGGTGTTCGTACGGGGGCTAGCCGGTGGTTTTGGCGTGGACCCCGAGGAAGTCAGTAGTCCAACCTTTACGTTAATTCAGGAATACCGCGGACGCCTCACGGTACATCACGTCGACCTCTATCGCCTGTCTGGTCCGGAGGTCGATGAGCTTGGGTTGGACGAGCTCGTTGCTGGCGATGGCGTTGTCGTCATCGAATGGGCTGATCGCCTTACTCAAGCGACGGAAGGAGCGCACGTAGTGCGCATTGTTGACCGTGGCGGGGATATGCGCGACATATCAATCGATGAGGCGGGCGACATCGCATGAACCGAGGAGCTTAATCGGCGCGGTAGTTGGGCGCCTCCTTTGTAATAACCACATCGTGAACGTGGCTTTCCCGAACGCCGGCCGGCGTGACGCGGGTTAGTCGCGCGCGCTGCTGTAATTCGGTGACTGTCTCGCACCCGCAATAGCCCATGCCGGCTCGGAGGCCACCCACGAGTTGGTGCAGTAGGGCGGCGAGGCTACCCTTGTGCGGCACACGTCCCTCAATTCCTTCTGGCACAAGCTTGGGACCATCATCCGGCGATCCTTCTAATTCGAACTCGTCCTGGAAATATCGGTCGCGGCTGCCGCGCCGCATGGCGCCAATCGAGCCCATGCCACGGTATTCCTTGAAACTCCGGCCCTGATACAGGATCAGTTCGCCGGGACTCTCATCAGTGCCGGCGAACAAGCTGCCTATCATCGCCACATTTGCGCCCACGGCGAGCGCTTTAGTGATGTCACCCGAGTATCGAATACCGCCGTCGGCGATGACCGGAATACCGTAACGAGTTGCCACCTCTGCACAGTCATGGATTGATGAGATCATCGGCACGCCGACCCCAGCAATGACCCGCGTCGTGCAGATCGAACCCGATCCGATGCCGACTTTGACGGCATCGACGCCGAGGTTGACTAACGCTTCGGTCGCGGCGCCCGTGGCCACGTTGCCAGCAATTAGGTCGGTAGACGGAAAGGCAGTTCGAAGCCGCTTGACCATCTCCATAACACCTGCGGAGTGTCCGTGGGCTGTGTCGACCACTAGGACGTCGACGTGGGCGGCCACGAGCGCTGCGGCACGGTCGAGTGTGTCCTTAGCGATACCAACGGCGGCGCCGACGCGGAGTCGTCCCAGGTCGTCCTTGCTGGCGTCCGGATACTTGATCACCTTTTGAATATCCTTAACGGTAATCAGTCCCTTGAGCATGTGGTTTTGATCGACGACCAGGAGTTTTTCAATTTTGTGCTGATGTAAAATGTCTTTGGCCTGATCAAGAGTGGTCCCTACGGGCACAGTGACCAGATCCTCCCGTGTCATGACGTCGGCGATTGCCCGGTGGGTGTTGGCTTCAAAACGGAGGTCGCGGTTGGTTAAGATACCGACGAGGCGGCCCTCCTTGTGCCCGTCTTCGGTGATCGGCACGCCAGATATCCGGTATTTCTTCATGAGGTTGAGCGCTTCGTGGATCCGGTTTGTCGGTGACAGCGTAATCGGGTTGACGATCATGCCGCTTTCCGAACGCTTCACCCGGTCCACCTCGGAAGCCTGTTCCTCGATTGCCAGGTTCTTGTGAATAACACCCATGCCACCATGTTGTGCCATGGTGATGGCGAGCCCGGACTCGGTCACGGTGTCCATGGCGGCACTCACGATAGGAACGTTCAACTTCAGGTTGCGGGTCAGCCACGTGCTAACGTTCACTTGGCCAGGCAATACGTTTGATTGTTGAGGGATCAGTAGAACGTCGTCGAAGGCCAACGCCGTACGCAACGCCATATCTTGAGACGTCGGCGTCACGATCTTTTTCTTCGTGTTCAAAGGCATTGCATACCTACCAGTCTAAGCCCCGTGGCACTTTTTATATTTCTTGCCGCTTCCGCAGGGGCATGGATCGTTGCGGCCAACTTTCGGCGTGTCTCGGCGGACCGTTCGAACGATAGCGTCATCGCCGCCGGTGCGGGCCGGACGGGGTTTCTGGCCTGCGGCGGCTGCGGCGGCGCGGGCGAAGGCTGGGCGCAGTTCACCGGGATCGTTAAAGGTCAACGACGTCGCTGGATCCTGGGCACGCTGGTCAGATGGTGCGGTAGAAACTGTTTGAACGATAGGGCGCAGGCGCCAGAGATATTTGACCGTTTCTTCGTCGATCCGTTCCTTCATTGCTTGGAAGAGGCTGAAGCTTTCCCGCTTGTATTCGACAAGGGGATCGCGTTGCCCGTAGCCGCGCAGGCCAATCCCTTCCTTCAGATGGTCGAGTCCATATAGGTGATCTTTCCACTGGGCGTCAACGATCTGAAGCATTATGTCTCGTTCAATGCGGCCGATCACTTTGGAATCAAGTTCCGCTTGTTTCTCTTCGTACCTCAGTTTGGCGCGGGCCCACAGGGCGTTGTGGATTGCCTCGGTGCTAGAGCCGTCAAAGTCAATTTCCTCGAAGTCCTCTGGCCCAAGGTTGAACAGGTCGCTGGAAGCTTGCTTCAACGCGTCGCAATCCCACTCTTCGGGCTCAACGTTCTCGCCGCAGTAGGTGCTCACCCGTGCGTCGAGCGCTTCTTCACCCAAAGTCAGAAGGTATTGACGGCTGTCGACGGCATCGTCTTCGGCGAGTCGAATGTTACCCTCGAGGAGTTCGCGCCGCAGTGCGTAGACGTTCTCTCGCTGTTTGTTCATCACGTCGTCGTACTCGAGTAGATGCTTTCGGACGGAAAAATTTTGAGCTTCGACTTGACGCTGCGCACGCTCAATCGCCCTGGTGACCATCTTATGTTCAATAGGGACACCGTCTTCCATGCCTAGGCGCTGCATCAGTCCAGCAATACGATCTGAACCGAAGATCCGCATTAGATCGTCTTCCAGCGATAGGTAGAACCTAGAGGATCCCGGGTCGCCTTGGCGTCCAGCTCGGCCCCGGAGCTGGTTATCGATTCTGCGAGCTTCGTGACGTTCGGTAGCGAGAATATGCAGGCCACCGGCTGACACAACGAGGTCATGGTCTTTTTCCGTCTCTGCTTTGAAGCGGGCGAGGAGGGGCTCCCAAGCGGTTCTGGTTACCCTATAGAAGTTGTCCAGATGATGAAAATGCACGAAGTCATCATCGTCGACAAAACGCTCGTCGCCCTTTGGGAGCCGTTCGGCAACATCGTCAGCGAGGCTCTGCTGACGTGCCATGAACTCGGCATTTCCGCCGAGAAGAATGTCGGTTCCTCGGCCGGCCATGTTCGTGGCAATTGTGACCGTGCCGGACCGGCCGGCCTGTGCGACAATTTCGGCTTCCTTTGCATGATACTTCGCGTTTAGGACTACATGTTGCACGCCTCGACGTTTCAGTTGGGTCGAAACGGCTTCAGATTTCTCAATTGACACCGTGCCGACGAGTACGGGTCGCCCAACGGTTTGTTGTCCAATAATGTCCTCAACGATGGCCGAATATTTTTCTTTCTCGGTGCGATAGATCGTATCGGGTTCTTCGTGCCGGAGGAGAGGGCGGTTGGTTGGGATTACGAAGACGTCGAGCTTGTAAATCTTTCCAAATTCAACCGCTTCCGTATCAGCGGTCCCTGTCATGCCTGCAAGCTTTTTGTACTTGCGGAAATAATTTTGGAACGTGACTGTGGCCAACGTTTGATTTTCACGCTCGATCTTGACTTTTTCCTTGGCTTCTACGGCTTGGTGAAGGCCGTCGCTCCAGCGTCGACCCGGCATTAGGCGCCCAGTAAATTCATCTACAATGACGACCTGCCCTTCTTTGATCATGTAGTCTACGTCGCGGCGGAAAAGCGCGTGGGCGCGCAGCGCCTGGTTGATGTGGTGAAGTAGGGGCATGTTGACCGGGTCGTAGAGGCCTCCTGGGCTCAGTCGATGCGCCAACATCTTTTCGGCCTTAGCCATCCCGCTTTCTGTAAGTGTGGCTGTCTTATGTTTTTCGTCGACTAGAAAATCTCCCGTTGTTTCAAGCGCCTCGCGCTCCTCAGCCTTGACATTGCCTTGCGTCACGGCCCCAGGTTTCAGTTTTGGGAGAATGCGGTCGACTTCGCCGTAGAGATCAGTTGATTGCTCCGCCGGGCCAGAAATTATGAGCGGAGTCCTGGCCTCGTCGATTAGGATGCTGTCGACCTCGTCCACGATCGCAAACTGATGGCCACGCTGGACGTACTGCGACAGTTCAAATTTCATGTTGTCACGAAGATAGTCGAAGCCGAACTCGTTATTCGTCCCATAGGTGATGTCGCAACGGTATGCGGCCTGGCGTTCGGCGTCTCGGAGATCGTGTTGGATCACGCCAACGGTCATGCCGAGGAAACGATAGATTTGGCCCATCCATTCGGAATCTCGCCTGGCCAAGTAATCGTTGACTGTGACGACGTGGACCCCTTGACCTTCAAGGGCGTTAAGATATCCCGGCAATGTTGAGACTAGGGTCTTACCTTCCCCGGTCTTCATTTCAGCGATTGTTCCTCGGTGAAGGACGATTCCTCCGATAAGCTGGACGTCGAAGTGCCGCATCTGCAGTGTGCGGCGACCCGCTTCACGGACGACCGCGAAGGCTTCGGCCAGCATGCGGTCGAGCGGCTCACCGTGTTCTAAGCGCTCACGAAACTGGGAGGTCTTGTCGCGGAGTTGGTCATTACTGAGTGCCGCGACGCTGGTTTCGGCCTCATTGATCGCGGCGACAATCGGCTGGAGACGCTTGAGGTCCCGCTCGTTTTTGGTGCCGAAGATCTTAGCTAGGAAGGTGTCGAACATGCGCGATTCGAAACGGACACGATTAGGCGCATTCCGATGCGAATATCCAATCGATTCTATGGGACGTAGCCGAATCCGTCAAGATTGCGGGCCGCGGCCAGGTCGGCCTAGGCGGTGCGGCGTCGGGTGGGTCAGTTATTGGTCGACAGTGTGCCGGGAGGGGGAAGATACCGCCAAGGGTTGAGCGGACGGCCGTCGAGCCAGATTTCGTAGTGAACGTGCGACCCGGTAGATCGGCCGGTCGAACCCACATAGCCGATCAGCTCCCCGCGCTCCACTCGTTGCCCGGCATCCACAGCGAAGCGCGAAAGATGCCCGTAGCGGGTAAGTAACCCGTAGCCGTGGTTCAGGACCACTAGATTACCCAGATTACCTGTTCGTTTCGCGGATTGCACTCGGCCGGGTGCGGTAGCGTAGACCGCCTGACCACGTGGTGAAGAGAAGTCCATCGCACGATGGAATGTGCGGAGACCAGTGAACGGGTCCTTCCGGTAGCCGAAGGCGCTGCTAAGCCAGCTGTGGTCCGAATCGATCGGCCGAATAGAGGGTGTTGAGGTTGCCAGCGCACGGCGACGTTCAACGCCGTACCGAATGTCTTGCAGATGGTTGCCGAGGTTTCCCAGTAGATCGTTTAAGAGTGCAAACGTCGTTCGCGGCGAGCTCAGCACCACGCTGCTTGATGAAGCCGCAACTGTAGAAAGCGAGTTCGGTGCGTCTCTCTGGAATCCGCCACCGATCACCCGAGCCTTCAGGGCGGCGGGAAGTTGATTGAGTGCCGCCAACGTGTCTGGAGGAAGGGCCGCTCGTGCGTCGAGGTCGGCAACTACCATCTGAAGCGCGGCTAGGTCAGTTTCCAGCCTTTCCGGGACGCCTCGGTAGGCGGCATTCTCAACTTCCAGCACCGCGACATTTGTTCGTAGACGGTCAATCTCAGTGGATGCGGACCAACGGAATCCGAGGCCCAGTAACATCGGAGTAGCGAGAATAGCCATGAGGAGCCCGAGGCCCGTGCCCAAATTGAGCGTGTAACGGCTAAGGACGCCACTAGCCCGATCGGCAACGACAACGGTATATCGATTTTTAAGCATTCTTCGCCGCAGGAATGCCCGCCTCAATGCGAAAACCCGAATGAAAGTAGCATATTCCTGCGATCTTTGGAAGCCCAGTCAAAAAAACACGAATATTTATCGAAAACGATTGTCTACCTTCGAGGTGCCCGGAATTGCCTTACTCTGCGCTGATCATCGTTCTCGGTGCCAAGGAACTGTAGTGCTTCCATCTCGAGCCGACCCCAGAGTCCATCTGGAGGGAAAACTGCCGAAATACCTTTAGAACAAAAGCGATTCATTAGAGATAGCCTGGGGCCGTAGTGGGGGCCGGATTAGTCGCGCCAGCTTGAGTGGATGAATATGTCGTGTGCCTCCCCGTAATCTCTAGCCGAAGGCGTAAGGATCGTATCGTCGTCAATTCGAATGTGTCGGCCATCCTGGTGCGCTTGGCGAACGTCATCCTCACAGACGAACGATGCAACGGCCGATTCATCCTGGGTTACGACGGGTGGGGGATTACCCGGCCCGGAGTGTGGGGAGATTTCCGCATGAAAGCCGCGCGTCGAGAGGAATTGGTCGACCTGCCGTTTTAACGTTCCAGCGGCGAGGCCGGCTGAATTGGCCGACGGGTGCACACGGGGCAGCATTTGGGGCTTGGTGGTCCTTAGGGCCAAGTGGGGTTTGGCTGGCTTGAGTTCATAGGCGAGCCGTTTGATGTTCAATAAGTGCAGCGGCGAAATATTGTCGGAGGTAATGTTTCCACCGTAACCTCCGCAGCCGAGTGTCATGGCCGGGGTCAGCCCCGTCGTGAGGCCGATCGATCCGTGAGTCGTTGGGGTATTGACGACGATTCGGAATGCCGGCTTCTTTAAGCCAAACTCAAGGATTACTTCCTCATTTTTTGAATGGATCGACATGGTGTGTCCCATGCCGCCATACCTCAGGATCTGCTTGCAGCGTTCACAGCCTTCTTGCCAATCCTGGACCACGTAAAAGGACAACACCGGGCAGAGCTTTTCAATGGAAAGTGGATAGTCGCGACCGACACCGGTTAATTCGGCGATCAGCACGCGCGTGTCCAAGGGTACATCTACGGATGCTGCTTGGGCGATTATGGCCGCGGACTTGCCGACCAATTTCGGGTTTGGGAGGCGCTGGGGCGAGACGAGTATCTTACCGACAGCATCGATTTCGTTAGCGGTCAAAAAGTACGCTCCATTTGCTCTGAATTCCCGGCGCACTTGGTCGACGACCGCTTCATCGGTGATCACGGAATTTTCAGATGAGCAAAGCACGCCGTTGTCAAAGGTCTTGCCGATCATGATATCGCGCACTGCCTTGGGCACGTCGGCCGAGCGCTCGATGTAAGCCGGCGCGTTGCCGGGACCCACTCCATAAGCTGGCTTGCCTGCGCTGTAGGCGGATCGCACGAGGCCCATTCCGCCAGTGGCCAGGATGATTGCCACGTCAGGGTGGCGCATCAGTTCCTGGGTGCCCTTGAGTGTCACGTCCTGCATCACGCCAATTGCGCCCTCGGGGGCACCCGCTTTAGTTGAAGCTTCAATAAGAATATTTGCCATGTGGGTGATGCAGCGCGTCGCGGCGGGGTGGGGGCTAAGGACAATTGGGCATCTCGCTTTGATTGCAATTAATGCCTTGTAGATGGTTGTTGATGTTGGATTCGTGGATGGTATGACAGCCGCGACCACGCCGAAAGGTTCGGCAATTTCCACAACCTTGCGGGCTTCGTCACGCCGAAGAACTCCCACGGTCTTAAGCGGTTGGATAAACCGGTAGATTTCTTGTGAGGCGAAGAGATTTTTTTGGACCTTATCGGCAACGACACCATAGCCTGTTTCGTCGACGGCTGCCTGTGCGGAGGCCTCGGCGTGTTCAGTGGCAGCCGCTGCCATCGCGTCGACGATGGCGTCGATCTGTTCCTGAGAAAACTCGGCGAGCGTGGCCTGCGTCTTTTTCGCACGGCCTGCGAGCGTACGCGCTTCGTTGATAGATGCGAGGTCGCGATCCGAGGTGGCAAGGTTGGCCATCACGGTTCCTTCAAATCAAGGCTGGGCCGTCAAGCAAGAGGACACGGAACTGCAGCCAGGGCGCGCGCGGGTAGCGGGCGCTATTTCACTGAAGCCTTGGGAAGAAACTTTTCAACTTCACCGTGGGGTCGGGGAATGACGTGAACCGAAATCAACTCGCCCACGCGTCGCGCAGCAGCTGCGCCGGCGTCGGTGGCGGCTTTAACCGCGCCAACGTCCCCCCGAACCATTACCGTGACGAGGCCGGCACCGATATATTCTTTACCGATGAGTACCACGTTGGCCGCTTTAACCATCGCGTCGGCCGCCTCGATTGACCCTACGAGTCCCTTGGTCTCGATCATGCCAAGCGCTTCAAGTGGCATCACGTCCCTCCAACTAGAACAACAGGGCCGGAGCGCAGGCGACCGTCGCGGCCGCCGAACGCGCCGGAAATGTAACATACTGAGGCACATACGACAACTGCCTGTGCTATGATTTCTTCGCTTCCTCGGACACCCGTCGATCGGGCCTGCCGGGAGCGCGACTCCACGCCAATATTTGGGAAACGATATGGGGCGATGTCTTTGGATGGCACTGGCTCTGACGTGGTCGGGCTGCGCTGGTACGCCACCGGACCCGGTGGCTAGCGTAGCCGTGGAGCTGGAACGCGACGAAGTGGTTCTTGGGGGTGTCCTCAGGATGGGCTATCGGTTCGGCATGGCCGAAGGTCAGTCACCGTTGACAAAGAACCATCGGGTCTTCGTTCACTTCGTAGACGCTGATGGCGATGTGATGTGGACGGATGACCACGATCCTCCGGAACCAACCTCGACATGGCGCCAAGGTCAATTGATTAGCTACGAACGAACGGTGTTTCTTCCGCCGTACCCTTACATTGGGACCGCGACGATTCGTGTCGGTTTATATCCGCCGAATGGCGCGGAGCGACTGCCGCTTATCGGCGAGGACGACGGTGCCCGCTCTTACAAGGTCGGCACGCTTGAACTTCTACCGCAATCGGAGGACGTGTTTCTTAGATTCGTCAACGGCTGGCATGAGCCAGAGGTGATGCCGGGTAATCCTGGGGTACGGTGGCGGTGGACGCAGGCTGAGGCAATGGTCGCATTTCGGAATCCGCACCGGGACGTACGGTTGCACCTGAGGGTCGAGGGACGTCCCGACCTGGTAGGTGGGCCGCAGGGAGTGGTTCTGAAGATCGCTGATCGCGAAGTCGCGGAGTTTTCGCTTGAAACCAGCGAGGTAGAACTGAAGCAGATTTCGATTACGCAGGCTCAGTTGGGCGACGAGGATATGATCGAATTACTGATCGTGGTTGACGGCTCGTTTGTCCCGGCCGAAGGAGCGGTAGGTGGCACGACCGACACGCGGGAACTTGGCATTCGCGTGTTCAACATGATTATTGACGCTAACAGGTAATGCTCCGAGCGTGGGCATCGCTGAAGTATTAAGTCGGCTAGGTGCCCCCAACACCGCGCAGCACGATTCTCGGGTTTGCAGCTGTCGGCATCGGTTTCCTTCCCGACTTTTGATTATTCTGCTGGGCTAACCGGTGACGGCCTTCCAACCACGGCGCGAGAGACGTCGGTGTAGGAGAACGCCCGCGGCTAGGGCGCAGAAGCCGTAAGGTAGTGAGGCTGTCGCCGTCCGGAACAGTAGGGCGCCGATGCCGAATAGCGCACTGTATACGAAGACCCATCCAGCGGCCCAATCAATGACGAGTTTGCCGATCGTTTCTGGGGGCGGCTCGCCGGCTGCGCGCGCGATTCGAGCCCACCCCGGACCACCGGGTCTTATGCGTTGATAGAACCCGATGAGATGGGTCATCGGCTCAGGTGGAGTTAGGAATGTTACCAGCAGCCAACAGAACGTCGTCCACGCGACGAGGTAGAAAAGGCTGGATGGAAATGCCACGTCGGTGAACAGTTTAAGATAGGCGATTCCGACGGCCGGGGCTACGAGAGCAGCCACTTCTGACCAGGCGTTTATGCGCCACCAATACCATCGAAGGATCAGCACCAACCCGATCCCGGCTCCAGATTCTAGGATAAATTCCCACGCCTGTCGGATGCTTTCGAGATAAAAGGTCGTGAGCCCCCCCAGCGCCATCAGGACCAGCGTGGTGAGGCGCGAGGCGGCGACGTAATGTGGTTCATCCGCGTTGGTGCGTACGAAACGTCGGTAAAAGTCGTTAATAACGTAGGAGCAGCCCCAGTTGAGTTGGGTGCCGATGGTCGACATGTAGGCGGCGAAGAAGGAGGCCAGCATCAGACCACGCCATCCGGCCGGAAGGTGATCACGCAGCACCATGACGTAGGCTGCCTCTCGATCGGACACTGCCGGATAGAGGACGATCGAAGCGAGACCTACTAAGATCCACGGCCATGGACGGAGGCAGTAGTGCGCGACCGTGAACCACAATGTTGCAAGCACAGAATGTCGTTCGTCCTTGGCGGACATCATTCGTTGAGCCACGTAACCGCCGCCGCTTGCTTCTTGGCCGGGGTACCAACTCGCCCACCACTGGACACCGACGAAGGCAATAAAGGCGGCCACCGGTAGCGCGAGAGCTTGCCCGCTGGTGTCGGCATCGCCAATCGTTGGTAAAAAATGAAACGTGGACTCTGGTAGTGCCTCGCGTAGACCCGCGATGCCGCCAACCTCAGGAAGGCGAAGTGCGAACCAAGCCAAAGCGACTGTCCCTACCATGGCGAGGGCGAACTGGACGAAGTCTCCGACGACCACGCCCCACAGTCCAGATATTGATGAGTAGACTCCGGTGAAAAATAGGCTGACGAGCACGGCCGTTAAGCGATCCCATCCCATTGTGACCAGAAGGATCTTGGCCATGGCCAGGTTGACCCATCCCATAATGAGAAAATTGACTGGCAACCCGAGGTAAAGCGCTCGGAAGCCGCGGAGAAAAGCAGCTGCCCGTCCGGTGTAACGCAGCTCGACGAACTCGACGTCAGTCATGATGCCGGCGCGACGCCAAAGACGCGCGAAGAAAAAGACGGCCAACGTGCTGCCCAGAGCGGCGTTCCACCAGATCCAATTTCCCGCGATGCCGTTGTGCGCGACGAGGCCAGCGACGACAAGGGGTGTGTCAGCAGCGAATGTCGTCGCGACCATGGATGTTCCGGCCAGCCACCATGGTAGGGAACGCCCCGAGAGGAAGTAGTGACCGATTCCGCTGCTGGCCCGAGGGTAATATGCAATTCCGATCGCGAGTACAAGCGCGAAATAGCCAGCGATTACCGCCCAGTCGAACGCTGTCAAGGTCATCGAGGTTTAGGCGCTGCCATAGAGCGCTTCAATCACAGCGTTGTGCAATGCCGGTCGGACTTGGCGAATCGCGTTACTGGTGGCAGTGGGGTGTACCCGGTTGGTCAGGCACACGATGTAAAGGTCGAGCGCCGGGTCGATCCAAAGTGAAGTGCCCGTGAACCCCGTATGCCCAATTGCTGACTTGGACAGCCGATTTCCGCAGGAGGACGTTGACTTCATCGTATCCCATCCCAGCGCACGCGAACTATTGGGGACTTCGGTTCGTTGGGCGAAGGTTTTTAGCGTTGTGGGTCGCGTCAGTCTGGTGAGACCGCCAAAAGTGCGCAGTATAAGCCGGGCGAATCGACCGACGGCGGGTGCCGAGCCGAATAGTCCGGTGTGTCCCGCTGCACCACCTAGGGCCCAGGCGTTGTCGTCGTGAACCTCTCCTACGAGGCTCCGCCTTCGCCAGACACTGTCGCCGGTCGGCGCAATCCTGGATTTCCAAGTTGCAGGTGGTGAAAATCGTAGTTCGCCCCATTTGCATTCAAACGCCATGAGCGCAAACTGCTCCTGCAATCCCTTGTTGGAGAGATCCTCGATTAGGAATCCCAGCAGGATAAAGCCTAAATCGCTGTATATCGAGGTTGTTTGCGGTGGATAGGCCATAGGAAGACGGCACACCTCCCGTTCGAAGTCGGCTCGGTCAACGAGATCGCGAAACAATGGCAGATATGCAGGAAGACCAGAAGTGTGCGCCAGCAGATCAGCGACGGTGACAGCCTCCCGAGCGGCACCGCGCCAATCGGAGAGGTGGTCCGCGACACGGTCGCTGATCGCTAAGTGGCCGGCGTCGACGTGACGCATGGCGAGCGTCGTCGTAGCGACAACCTTGGTTAGAGACGCGAGGTCGAAGACGGTGTCGTGACTGGCCAATGGGGCGTCAGTATCGTAGGTTAGTTGTCCGAAGGCGCCGGCCCAAAGGACTTGGTCGGCGCGGCCGATTTCCATGCACGCGGCTGGAAATACCCGGTTACCGATTGCTCGCGTGACGATGTCGCGGACGCCATTAAAGGTCACGCCCCCGCTCCTTTGGATTCCTTTACGACGAGGTGTGCCAGGCAGGCCGACCCGAAGGTCGCCGCTGAGCCAATTAGGACGTACCACTGCCAGGACACGGTGGTGAGTAATCGGACGGACAGCATAAAGAGTATGCCGCAGACGATACCTATGAACGCTGAGCGGCCACGAATTCTGGTCGTGAACGTGCCGAGGAAAAAGGTTCCGAGTAGAACACCATTAGTGAATGATGCGATACCGAGCACCTCGTCGACGACGCGGCTCGAGAGTTTGATGGCGGCCATGGCGACACCAAGCTGCGCGAGCCCCCATCCTACCGTGGCCCATCGCGCAATGGTGAGATAGTGGTCTTCAGGACGCGCGTAGCGGGTGTAGGGCATATAGAAGTCGGTGATGAGCGCTGCCGAGGAGGAGTTGAGCGATGAAGACAGCGTTGACATCGCGGCTGCGAAAATTGCGGCCAGCATAAGTCCGAGCAT
>DBHR01000039.1 GCA_002296225.1 Acidobacteria bacterium UBA823
TGGGCCAGTATCGGGGTCGACTCGACGGGGTTGTCGTGCTATCCACGCCGCCGATGCCGATGAGTCCGCGCTTCGTGCAGGATGCATTCCGTCACGACCAGGAATCACTGGGCGTCTTCGAGACCGAGGGAGTCGACCTCCTCATTCGCCGTCACGCGCGAGGTCAGCTCGAACAATCGAACTTTCGACGGGAGGGGATCTCTGCCGCCGAAGTTGAGGAGTTCTATAAATCAGAGGGGGTGGCCATTGTGTTGACGGCAAGCATCGGGAGCGACGGCACTGTGTACGCTACCGGGCATCCGACGACACGGAATGACCGAACCCGCGTAGGGGTTGAGAGCGTGCTGCCTACGCTCGCCGTTGCGACGGAGCACTACAATCGCATTTATCGAATTCTCGAACGCGGCATCCCAGTGACGATGGACGTCGAGGTCCGCATCGGATTCGATGACTCGGACCCGAGGGGCTACAACGTACTCGCAGAGATCCCTGGAACCGATCTCGCCGATGAGGTCGTGATGATCGGCGCGCACCTAGATTCTTGGCACACCGGCACGGGCGCCACCGACAACGCTAGCGGCGTGGCCGTCGTGCTCGAGGCCATGCGTATTCTCAAAGCTATCGCCGTTTCGCCCCGACGCACGATTCGCGTGGCGCTGTGGAGTCAGGAAGAACTTGGCCATAGCGGTTCTCGGGGTTACATACGACACCACTTCGGGGAAGACGGTGTCTACACACCCGACCACGACAAGTTCTCCGTCTATTTTAATATGGACAACGGGACCGGCCAATTCCGCGGCGTGCACACCCAGGGTAACGCTCAGGCAACACCGATCCTCAAGGCCTGGATGACTCCGTTCCATGACCTGCAGATGGAAACGATCTCCCTGTTTAGCAACACGGGAACCGATCACCTGTCGTACAACAGAGTGGGTCTGCCCGGGTTTCAGTTCATCCAAGACCGAATCGACTACCGGGCGAGAACCCATCACTTCAATATGGACGTCTACGACAAGCTTCTGCCACGCGACCTGATGATCAACTCGGTGGTGATGGCGAGCTTCGCGTATCACGCCGCGATGAGAGAGGGAGTGTTCCCTCGGCCGCGCGCTAACTGAGACGTCCGAGTGGGTCCTGAGCCAGTCGAGGACCTGGCGATGTACTGAAGACCACGGACTCACGACGAATGCTATCGAGGCGGGACTGCTGGCGTCGTTAGCGCCAACCGGCGCCTAGGCGAGGCATTCCGACACTGACAAGGCGCGGCATTAAGACACACTGCACCAAAGCCCCGCCTGACCTCTGGAGTCTCGCGATGCCAGTCCGAAACTCAGATGGGTAATTCGGTGGTTGCCTCGTCGGAATTCAGCTATGATGGCCGCACGTAGATTCCCTTCCTCCGCGCCCAAAGGAGAACCGCCATGACCGCGCAGGCACGAAGAAACGGCGACGGTATTAGCCGACGAAGTTTTGCTCGCTTATTCGCCGCCGGTGGCTCAGCTGCCCTCCTCGGCAAAACCGGTTTCGCATTTGAACGACCGGCCCCACTCCCCCAGACCCCGGCCGCACCCGATGAAGCTTTCTGGCGGTCCGTGCGCGAGCAGTTCCCAATGCCGACGAACGTCAGCGTTATGAACGCGGCCAACCTCTGTCCATCCTCGCTGCCAGCTCTTGAGGCAATGTACGAAAACACTAAGGACATGGACGGCAATCCATCGTTCCAGAACCGTGCCAAGATGGGAGAGGGTAAGGTCAATACGCGAAAAATCCTTGCCGACTACCTACACACAACGCCCGAGCAGATCGTGATAACCCGCAACACAAGCGAGGGCAATAACTTGGTGTCGAGCGGCGTTGAACTAACAGCGAACGACGAGGTCATCATCTTCAACCACAACCACCCCAGCAACAACGTGGCCTGGAAGGAAAAGGCGAAACGCTACGGCTTTACGGTAACCGAGCTCGAAGTTGTGAATCCGCATCCGGGACCCGATTACTACATTGACCTCGTTCGACGATCGATCACGGCGCGCACCAAGCTCCTGTCGTTCACCCATCAAACGAATACAGTGGGCGATCTCTTCCCAGCGAAAGAGCTTTGCCAGGTGGCCCATGATCGCGGCATCCTAGTCCTTGTGGACGGCGCTCAGAGCTTCGGACTCATGGACGTCGACCTGAGCGACATGCAGCCAGATTTCTACACGGGCAGCGCACACAAGTGGCCGTGTGGTCCAAAAGAAACAGGCGTCCTCTTTATCAACAATCGGGCACACGACAAGATCTGGCCAAGTATTCATAGCGCTGGCCGCGGCGATGTCGGCATCTCGCGCACCATGGAAAGCTTCGGTCAGCGCGATGAACCGGCGATCATCGCTTTCGGCGAGGGGCTAAAATTTCAGCAGCAGATCGGCATGAAGACGATTCAGGCCCGTTCCCAGGAATTGGCCCAGTCACTGATGGAACAGCTTAAGACGATCGAAGGCGTGAACTTAACGACAAGCCAGGACCCGACACTGTCACAGGCCGTCGTGGTCTTCGAAACCACCGGTATCGATGCGAGGAAACTGTACAACGCGCTTTACGACAACGAGAAGATTGGCACCGCGGGTCGTAGTAACGGTCTGCGCATTTCTCCACACTTCTACAATCTCCATTCCGAGATCGACCGTACCGTTGCGGCAATTAAGCACTACATGACAACAGGCGTGTAGACGCTAGTTGGTGCGTGACGTATACCGAGAGATTTGTTTAAGGAGTTCAGCGCCTCCTGCGCAAGGCAGCATTTACACCGGTAACGTCACCGCCTGAAAAACGCGCCAAGAATTCACGTACCACGGCACTGGCACCAAATAGGCACCTTCCTCTTCCCTACGCAAAATGGTCCGGGTTCAAATCAAACCCGGACAGGGAGCACTCGCCGATTCTGTCTGGTTCACAGGCATTGATGAACACAGCCGAGGAGCCCGTCGAACTGAATGAAGAAATTGGTTCGGGAGATGACTGAAGCTTTCGGCGACGACCTCGGACGCCCTGTGAAACCCGCTACAGATTCTCTGCCTGAGGTCACACCGTCGAATACGCGGCCGACGCCATCACGGGTCGTCATCGAGGCCATCGAACCAAAGATCGACGACGGCCGCTACCCCGTTAAACGAATCAAGGGCGACCACGTCACGGTCACGGCCGACATCTTCGCCAATGCGCACGACGCGATCACGGCAGTCCTCAGACATCGACCAATACCAGGAGACCCCTCTGACCCTAGATGCCCGTGGCAGGAAGTTGGCATGCGAAAGATCGGTAACGATCGCTGGGGCGCCGAATTCCAGGTAGACGCCCTCGGCGCCCATGAGTACACGGTGGCTGCCTGGATCGATGACTTCGAGACCTGGCGTCAGCGCCTCGAGGCCAACGTCGCCGCCGGGCAAGTAACTAACCGTGATCTCCAAGATGGTGCCGTCATCGTCCGGAAGGCATCCGAACGGGCCAGACTTAACGACGCAGCCTCGCTGGAGGCGGTGGCACAAGAACTGGAAGGCCCGGGCACAGTTGACCGTCGCATCGCAGCCGGCCTGAACGACGGATTGCATGCTCGTTTGGCTCAGGTCCCAGCCCACCATCCCGTTACCTCAAGTGAGCCCCTTCAGGTGCAGGTCGAGTGTCAGCGAGCCAGATTCGGCGCATGGTACGAGATGTTCCCACGATCCGCCGGCACCGATCCGACGCGAAGCGCTACATTCGACGAAGCGGCTGAGCGGCTGCCCGACATCGCGGCCATGGGCTTCGACGTTTTGTATCTCCCTCCAATCCATCCGATCGGTCTGACGGGTCGAAAAGGACGCGACGACAGCCACAGAGACGGCCCGGGCAGTCCTTGGGCGAT
Organism: Acidobacteria bacterium UBA823; assembly: GCA_002296225.1. Taxonomy (GTDB): domain Bacteria; phylum Acidobacteriota; class Vicinamibacteria; order Vicinamibacterales; family UBA823; genus UBA823. The sequence continues at coordinate 3,884 of DBHR01000039.1, forward strand.
CGGCGGACCGGCGGGAGGGCATTTTGCAATCGAACCAGGACTCGGCACGCTCGATGACTTCGACCGATTCGTCGCACGCGCTGATGCCGTTGGACTGGAAATCGCACTGGACCTAGCCTTTCACTGCTCGCCAGACCATCCGTATGTGCGCGAGCACCCGAACTGGTTTTCTCGCCACGCCGATGGCAAATTGCGGCGCAGTGAAAACCCGCCCAAGCGCTACGACGACATATGCCCGTTCGATTTCGACGGCTTGCACCTGGAGCGCCTGTATGACGAGCTGCACCGAATCGTGGCATTTTGGATCGGGCATGGCGTCAAGGTCTTCAGAGCCGACAACCCCCATACGAAGCCATTCACCTTTTGGGAATGGTTGATTCGGAGGGTGCGCTGTGAACACCCAGACGTCGTGTTCCTCGCAGAGTCCTTCACGCGGCCGAAGGTAATGCGCCGACTCGCCAAGCTCGGATTCTCACAATCCTACACCTACTTCATTTGGCGCAATACCAAGGCCGAACTCAGTTCCTACTTCCAGGAACTGACTACACCACCAGTCCGGGAATACTTGCGGCCGAACCTCTTCATTAACACGCCCGATATCCTGCCGAAGAGCTTACAAACGGGCGGTCGCGCAGCCTTCGAGGCACGATTGGTGCTAGCGGGGACGCTCGGCGCCAACTACGGGATTTACAGCGGCTTTGAACTCTGTGAAGACGAAGCGGTGCCCGATACCGAGGAATATCGGCACTCGGAGAAGTTCGAGTATCGTGCCCGCAACTGGCAACGGCTAGGCCACATCAAGCCTCTCGTAACGCGCCTCAACGAGATCCGCCACGAGCATCGGGCGCTCCAGGCGGACTGGAGCCTCCGCTTCCACGACACCGATGACGAAGCCATCATTTGTTATAGCAAGACAGACGACGGCAACATCATCCTCGTGGCCGTCACGCTCGATCCACACCGACCGCGCAGTACATCCGTTGAGCTTCCGCCAGACGCCTGGGGCATCTCACCTGGACGGGAGTTTGTCGCATACGATCTGTTGGACGGCACGCAAACGGTGTGGACGGGGAGGCATATCGCATTACATTTCGACCCGGCAACCTCCGTAGCGAGAATCTGGCGGATCGCGTCAAACGCCTCGCCGCTCGACCACCCCCACGGGAAACTCCTACAATAGAGTCCCATCGCGGCACCACAGCGATACACTGAGCCGATGAGCGCAATTCGACTGTGTGTATGTTGCCGTAAGCGGCCCGTCGATGCCGCGTGGCGGCCGTCCTGCAACGAACGCTGCAAGCTCATCGACCTTGGACGCTGGCTCGATGGGAACTACTGGGTCACAGGCGAACGCATGAAAGCCAACGATGCACCCTCGTGACCCACGGCCCCTCAATGCATCATGCGTGAGAACCGAGGCTAACCCGATCGGTGCTCACCCCGGCAATCGGAAGCTCAGCCCCGTGCCAACGAATACGTCGTCGGTCGGTCCCCATAGTCCGCGGCCGACGTAGACGTCAAGCTGGACGACGTCGGTCAGTAGAAATGTGACCCCGCCATCCACGGACCCGCGGGTCGCGGTGACGCCCGTAGTCTGTTGATCGCCGAAGAACTCAAGGAATGCACCCAAGCGCTCCGTGAGCCCGCCGCCAAGCGCCAATGAGTACGCGATAAAGGTGTCGCGATCAGGCTGTTCAGTAGAGGACTCCCACGCCGCCCCGACGTTGTAGCCGACTGACAGCCTCGGCGAAAGTTCGTGGGCGAACGAAACAAGGAACGACGGGTCGACGCCATCGCTTGAAACGCCGTCGGCTCCAGTCGGGAGTGACAATCCGCCCAAGATTGCCAGCTCTGGCCGCCAACCATCCGCGCGCTCGATGATATTGACTTTGGTGCCAAAGGTGGAATCACCCGCACCGTGACTTCCTTCTCTCCCAACTACACCCGCGTGGCCGATACGGAGTTCTGTCCGGGCACCTAGACCGACCCGGAACAGGGTGGCGGGCACCTCATAGCCCTTCACACCGCCGTCGCGCGTGAACAGGTAACCCGTCTCCACCTGTAGCAGGCCTCGTGGCACGACCGTGGCCGACTCGGTCACATCTGGACGATCAGTTACCAGGTCCAGCGACTGCGTGCTCACGGTACCGGTCCCCACCAGAACCATCATCGAAAAGAGCGAGAGTCCTACAATTCGACGCACCCCGGCCATGCCTTTGAGCATACGGTAACTTGTCAGGGTCGTCCCTCGGCTCGCGCGTTCCCAATAGATCTCACGCGATTACCAGAGCCGGTCCAATCGAGATGACGAGTTCGTTGGTGCCGCGCCTACCCAGAACCCTCACCAGGTTCGGCGGAGATCAAAACGTCAATTTCCGAATCGCTTAGTACCCGGCTCGACGACTTAGCACCAGCCAAGACGCGATCGACTCGCTCTTCGGTTACAGTCACACCGTGCCGCTCCAACCAGCCGACGACATTCGACCGGCCCGACATCGGCCCAACGTCGATCACCTGCTTCCGGCCGACGAGCCCTGCTGGCACACCAGAGTATACCGCGTCAGCAAGGTCGAGATCTGATTTGTGAAACGCCTTGAGGACGGCCGCAGCGTGCACCCCGGTCGCGGTACGGAAGGCATCCTCCCCTACAACGGCGTGGTTTGCTGGAATCTGAACACCGCAGGTCTCAGCCACCGCCCGACAGTACTCCATGAGTCGGCTCAGGTCTTGCTCAACCCATCCGAGCAGCACGAGATTTACAAGAAGTAGTTCCATCGGAGTATTGCCAACGCGTTCGCCGATCCCCAGCGCCGTGGCGTGCACACGGGTCGCACCCGCCTCGAGCGCGGCAAGGCTGTTGACAACGGCGAGGTCGCGGTCGCGGTGCCCGTGCCAGTCGATCCCGACCTCGTCGCCGGATTCGGCGGCAATCTGAGCAACAAACCGAACGACCGCACGTGCCCCCGAAGGAATCGCGTGACCCACCGTATCGGCAATGCAGACGCGCGAAGCGCCCGCCCGGATGGCCGTCGTACAGAGCTGACGCAGGGTCTCTGGGTCAGCGCGAGTGGCATCCTCGGTGACGTACATCACCGGCAAGCCCTCTCGCACGGCGAAGCTAATCGACTCCTCCGTATAACCAAGCAACTGGTCAAGTGACCAGTCCTCGGTATAGTGCCGGATCGCGCTTGAACCAATAAACGGGCAGCACTCAATAGGCACACCAACACGCTGCGAGATCTCAACGATGGGTTTGATGTCGGAAATTTTTGTTCGCGCCGCGCAATTGGGCCGGACCTGGAGCTTACTTTTTACAATCTCCTTCGCTAGACACTCGACATCGCGCAGGACGTGTGGTCCCGCACCCGGTAAACCGATGTCGACAGAGTCGATACCAAGAGCTTCGATGAGATGCAGGATCTCGATCTTGCGATCGATGTTGGGTGTAGTGACCGACGGCGACTGTAAACCGTCGCGCAATGTTTCATCGTTGAGCAACACCCGTGCCGGGGGCGGTGGGACCCCGATCGTGTTCCAGTCGTGAATCAGGGGATGCATACCTGGGCTCGTCAACTCGGCAGGTCACGGCCGACTGCGAATCTCACGCGACACGCGCGCCAATTCCAGGAGCAGACGCTCCAACTCGGCCGCGTACGTGTCGGTAGCTAGCCGCGCAAATCCGGCCTTCAGTTCGTTGACTTCACGCTCCAACGTCGCTCGCCGTTCGAGCAACGCCGCCAGTAGCCGGTCGGAGACACGGCCCTGTCCCACCAAACGATCTAGAAACGTCCGACGCGCTATGGTGCCGTCGAGTCCGGCTTCACCAGCTTCTTTCCCCACGCCATCACCGGTATCGTCAAGGATTGAACGCTCGGTCGGCAGGCGACCTTGCTGCTCATACCACCGCCGCACCTTCACACTGGCGCCAGTGAAGGCCTCCCATACCGACACCCGTCCGTCCTTATCGAAATCGCTGGTTTCCACCTTGAACGCTTCGCCGAAAAACGCCGCGAACTGTGTCTCATACCGTTGCTCTGGGCCATCAGTCGCCGTGATGACGATGCGGCCATGACCGGCCAGTCGCTCCGCGAACGGGAAGCTCGCCGACGTGGTATTCGTGAAGACGATCCGGCCAGGTAGCGGCTCAAGGAGGCTGTGCCACTCGTTGGCGTCAAGGTCCGGACCGACCAAATTAAACTTGGCGTCGATGCCGTCGAACGTGCCGTGACCCATGAGCACAATAAGGAGCGTCGCGTCGTCCCGAAGACGTTCAGCCAACGTCGCGATCGCCTGCTTCACGCCCTCCCGAGAGGCACGCCCGACGCCAGGCCCCGGAGTCTCGGCCAAAACGAATAGGTCTTTCTCCTGAAAGTACAGGTCACTACGAAGTGAGGACACAAGTGCGCTGCGCCAGGCATCATACCGCTCGGCGTATGGCGAACCCCCCGACGCGCCAGAAACGATCAACGCGAACCGCCCTTGCGCCAACACAGAGGGTGCAGCAGCGAGCACGCAAATACAACAAGCCAGCAGCCTTCCCACCCGTGGGTTCATCGCATCCCCCACTGTCGACGCAGGATCCATTCGACTGACGGCAGTAGAACCAATAACGCAAACACCCACACGTTGTGCCAGAGATCGCGTCTAATCGGCGGCGACAAATTCGCAGCACGCGCTCGCAACTGGTCAGGCAGGTCGGCCAGCGCGTCGGAAGACACCACCGCGCCGCCCGTCGCTGCGGCCAGTCGCGCGAGCATGTCGCTATTCAATCGCGGATCGGTCAACTCGTGATCATTTCCGCCGACAAGCATCCAAGTCTCGGCACTGCCGAGATTGGCGGCGGCTCGGTCGGCACGCACGCCGAGATGGTAGACACCCGATTGCGTTGGCGTAAACTGCGCTGAATACCGCCCCAACGCCGCACTGGTCAGGGTGGGGCGCAATTCCCGGACATTGCCAATCGGATCGGTCACACGCACTGTAATCGACGCGTTGGCCACAACCTCATAGGTTGAGTCGCGACTCGTCACTTCTAGTCGCACAACCTCTCCAGGAACGGTGCCGCCTTCAGTCGACACGGTCACCGGTCCCTGTGCGCGCCCAGAGAGCCAACGCACCGTCTGCCGCCAGAACGTATCGTAGGTGTCGTCGCTGGAGGGCAAGAGCATCTTCCAACGCCACGAGGCTTCCCCGGTAAAGACCATGGCCCGGCCGCGACCATAGCGATGCACCGCGATCAGCGGGTGTAATCCGCCACCGGCACCAACCGTGTGCGCGAGCACCGTTGCGCCGGGTTTCGGCCCACCAAGAGCCGCTACCCCGGCCAGCGGCGGTGCGGCGGCCCATCGGGCGCGAGTTGTGTCGGGTGTCGCACCCAGCCGCATGAGACCGTGATGCGCACCGTCCGCAGTGAGACTCACCGTGTTGGGCTTGAGCAATGTGGTCGAGACAAGCTCCGTAGTTCGCCCGGTCAAGTGTAAGGGTAGTACGTTCTCAAGCGGAGTATTTGACAACCCGCGGCCCGTGAATGTCTGCGCCCCAAAGACAAGTAGCCCGCCGCCTCGCTTGGAAATGAAATCAACCGTCATGTTGAACTGATCGGGCGAAAAGAACTCCCCCGGCATGTTCGCCAAGACGACCGCGTCGTAGAGGAAAAGTGCCGGCCGGTGCTGCGGATAACCCAACGAGAGCGCAGGCATGCGGTCAGTGTGACCCTGGATATAGAACGTGTCCTGTCCTCGGTCATTAGCGCCCTTCCGCACGACCGAATCCAGTTCGATCCCAACGTCCTGTAGCCATGCCCGCTTAAGAAAGCTGTGGTCGTAGCCGGGAGCACCTTCGACCAGCAAGATCCGCCGCATCCGCGCCGACGGCGGAACAAGAACGCGCTGGCTGTTATTGTCCGGTGTTAGCTCCGACGGGTCGGCAGTCACCTCAACAGTGTAGAGCGTCGCCACGTTAGGCTTCGGGGAGACACGGAACACGATCGGTACAGGCGCTCCAGATTCAGCCGGTACGACCCGGTCTAGCTGCACTAGTCGTCCGTCCTCCAGCAGCCGAACCTCAATAGGATCGTCGCCGAACCCATGACTGACGATCGACGCGCCAAGATCAACGATGGAGTTGACCAAGGTCGGCGCACCGGCCGTGACGTCTAAAACTTCACGGTCCCGCTCGATAACCGGCCGACCAACACCGATGGCAAACACCGGAGCGCCGTCGGCTGCTGGCAGTAAAGTCGGGTCGCCGCCTGTCTCGCCACCATCGGACACAACAATGACACCAGCAATGGAGCGCCCGCGGTAGCGCTCGCGGAGGGCCCGCAACGCACCCCACAGATCGCTCCGCCGCGCATCGGCCGAAAGTTTCCCCGGATCAACCGGCGCCAGCAACTCACCAAAACCCAGGACTTCCACATCAAAGGATGCGCCAACGCTCGGTAGTAACGCTTGCTCGACTAGCTGGCTGGCCTCCTCAATCCGCCGGCGACCGTCGTTGGTGGCATCCTTCAGGCGCATGCTGCGGGAAATATCGACGAGAATCGGTACAACGGCATCTCGACGGTCATCGGACGGCTCAAGCAAAACCGGGCGCTGGAGAATGAGAATAAGCAGAAACAGCAGGCTTAAACGCAGCAACACCAGCGTCAACCAAGAACGAGACGATAACGGCACAACCGGCCTTGCATAGGCGCGAAAAGTCACCCCGATCGCCCCAGCCGTCAGAATCACCAGAGCCCACCAGGGCATCAGTGCGTCGAACACCATTGTCGCCACCAAGCGCCGCTGGCTATCGCCGCCTCTCCGCGGCGGCCAACGCCTCGTAATACGCCTCTACCAAAGCGCGATAAGTTTCGGGCACCCATTCGTCGGCACCACTAGTCAGTCGTCCTCGGAGTTCCTCGCCTGACAGCAGGTTTGACCGACTTGCTTCGAATCGCTCGAGCGCCTCGCTAACATCCCCCCTCAGTTCGTCCCATCGTGCGAAGTCCTGCTTGAAGGCTTCGGTGCCGGGCGAAGAACGGTCGTACCATCCATTGGCCGCGTTGACCCGGCCGACCAAAGAGGGATGCTCACGCCGAAGCGCCGCGAACAGATCCCCCGCTCGTTGCAGCTCGTGCTCGTAGGCCTCCCCTAGCCGTTCCAGCTTGCCGGTCCGGTCTTCTGCAGTCGTACCAGGGTCGTCGCCAGAAGCCGTCGATTCGCGCGACCTGCCCAACTGCATCAGCGCATCGATTTGACGTTCGAGATCCGCTAGGCGTTCGCGCATTACCCGCGCCCGCTTTAGCTGGTCCGAGAGCTCTCGCGCGTTGATGTTTAGGTCGCCCGGAACCCGCCCAAGCCACTCGGCCGTCCTGGCCAGCAAGTCCGCAAGCGCGCGTGCCGACTCGGTTAGGCTATGACGTTCGTCCTCGGAAGCACCATCGGACGACTCGAACACACGCCGCAGCGTATCCGCCAACTCGCGCAAGCGACCGGCCACGCGTTCATTTTCGAGCACTCCAGCTACTTCTTCCAACGCTTCCCGCCATTCGGTGTTAGCATCGGCGCGGGCGAGCGCTTCGGTGGACTCATGGAGGGCGTCAACCTGATCAGCCGTCCGAGCCTGCTCGTCAGCGAGGCGCACCCTCGTGTCACGACTCGCCGCACCCGCATCAAGTTGGTCCGCTTCACGCGCGATACGTGCCTGATCGGCCGCCAGACCCTGGGCCACTAACTGCAGTTCACTAACGGCGCGCTGGCGTTCCTCTGGGTTGAGGAAACGTAGTTCCTGCTCGAGTGCGCGGAGACTATCGAGTGCCTGGCGCCCCCACTCGCTCGCACCGGTTAAATCCTTACGTCGAAGGTCACTAGCAGCACCGCGCATCGCTTCAGAGATTTCACGCATCTGCTCGCCGTCCGACCGCGCGGTCGACGTGGTCGGGTTGGACTCCAGACTGCCCGATGTCTGAAAGGCTGCCTCACCAAGCTGATTGAGCGTCGACGTCATCTCTTCGGCCTGACGCCGCAGAACGGTCTGTTCCCGGGTCAACCGTTCCAACTGCCGTTGAAGCTCTTCAGGACCCAGAACGGCGCGACGCCGTTCGAGTTCCCGCTGCCGCCGAGTCAAATCGTCCTGCCGGCTAGCCAGGTCCCTGACCCGCTTGAGCGCGTCGCTTTCCGGCGTGTCCGGCTGGCCTGACGGTGAGCGCGTTTCGTAGTTGGTCTGCTGCTGGCGACGCAACTCCTGGTCGAACAACGCCGACAGATCCTGTCCGGGCCTACCTGATCCGCCACCGACCGCAGTCTGCGGCCGTGACACTTCGCGGCGGCGGATTTCAGCCTGGGCCTGTAGTAAGTAATTGAACGCCGCCATCTCGTGCGGGAGCGCCTTGTCGGCTTGAATGTCTTCGAGAGCCTTTTCAGCGTCGGCCATGGCACGAACCGAGAGGCCCAACGAGCCTTCAGCCCTCTGCTGGAACGTTGTTGACGCACCGCGGCGCTGTCCATCACCGAACTGCTCGACCACCTCTTCCACGCGCAGTTTTAGCTCGCCTTGCGCACGTGCCACCGTGCGAACATCGTCTTCGGCAGCAATATCTTCTGGCGCCCAGTCAATCTTCCATGTCGCAACGATGATCGCGCGTTGGGCAGCAGTCAACTCCGCAAGTCCCGTGCCGCCATCACCACCCTGCGTTTGGCTCTGGGCTTCGACGAATTCCTGTTCGAACGGCACCACGTCAAGAAAGTAGATATCACTGCGAGATTCAGAGAACGCCTTTACGCGGTTCACGTCCAACGCCCGCGCATAGTAGGTGACGAAGTCACCTGGCGTAACACCGAGGTCCTCAATGTAAAGCGTATGAGTGCCGGTTCGGCTAGTAACGTCGGTTGGCCCTGGGAACGGCACGGCATGCTCTTCGCCACCCCGAACCGCGTAGACGATCTCGAAGCGCGCCAGGCCGTAGTCGTCGTCAGCCCGGGCCACGATTGTCACCTCCTCAAGCGGGGTGACCGAGCGATCACCTTCCGGCCTGACAATTCTGACGTCCGGCAGGCGATCGTCGATCGTCCTGATGAAGTACCGCTCTGCTGCTGGATTCTTAAGGCCTTCGGCGTCGGACAGCATCACGCGATAGACGTCGTCCGTCAACACCTCAAATCCGCCAGTGAGCGTCGTCTCGTCACGAAGAGCCAACGCGATGCCCAAGCCGCCAGCAAGTACCACCGCACCGTTTTCAATCGGCTTGTCCGCGTGTACGGTGAGGGTCACCGCCGTACCGGCTGGCGCATATATGTCGCCGCCGTCGATTTCCAAACGCCGGTCGAGTCCCGTGAATGCCGGGTAGTCGTACTCGACGTCAATTCGAGTGACGTGGGGCACGAGAAGCGCGACCACGTGGTACTCCTCTGAGCGCGTGCCGGCCGCGGTGACCCGATAACGAAAACTCTCATCGACCGACACGAACTCGAACTGGAACCCACCGTTGAACAACTGCATCTCGACGTCTCGCCATTCGCCGCCGGATTCGACCTGCAGCAGGGCCTGAGTCCGCCCCGACGCGTCGACAAGACCAGAGATCTCCGCGCGCACGTGCAAGGGCTGCCCCACCATTAAGCGAGCATCGCCCGGCGAGACATCGATTCGGATAGTGTTTGGAAACGCGTATAGCCGAGCTACGGCCACGGCCCGGCCGACCGACTCCGACGCCAACCCGAGCACGACGGCCAGCGCGATACCACAAGCCGCGCTTAGTGCAGTCGCGTGCCTAATCTGCGCACTCGCGACCACACGATCAAGGCGAATCGTGCGGACCTGGCTCGCAGCATCAGCGACGATTAGGGAATGAATACCCGACCCCACGGCGCTCTCGCTAAGGTCGGCGGCACTCGTCAGCCGGTCCTCAAGTTCCGGTACGTGCTCTTCAACGAACCTTGCGACTTGTCGGTCGGACGGTGCCTTGCGAAGCGGCCAAAACACCCAGAATGTATAGCCGAGCGTCGTAACCCCCGCCGTCAGTGCTAGCGCGATGAGCACTAGGTCTGCCGGCAGCCAGAGGCGATCTAGGATGACCGCTGCCAGTACGATGCAGGCGCCGCCCCCCGCCGCGCGGGCCCCGGCCCACAACAGGGCGGCCATGGCCCAACGTCGTCGGACGCGGATGAGAAAAGACCAAGGCTCATCGGGTTGACGATACATGCCCCTAGTCCATCCGACTGCCAAGCAGGCTCTCGGCTGCCAGCGCGAGTGCCATCAGGCCGAGTCCGTAACGCCAGTAACCCTGGCCTCGCTCTTGGTCGTCGCTCGCCTCTGGGGTCGCCGCGTTGACCGCACCGCGTAACTGCGCCACCCTGGCGCCGAACTCTTCGACGGACATTCGGGCCGGGTCGGACTCAGCGCGATCGACGTTGATTGCCACGCGCTGCGAATCAGCCAACGCGGTGAACCCAGGCAAACTGACGCTCGCCGCTGGGCCGTCGCCGACGAGCCACTCGCGCTGCTCACGCCGATTCCCGCTAAGATACTTCAGCATCTCGTGCACGAACGGTACAAACATCGGATGACGCGGGAAGTCATTCCACGCATCGTCAAGGTCCGAACCGAACACGAGCAGGCGTCCAGACTTGAGGCCGTACTCTACCAACGCCGCCCCGCCGTCGCTAAACCGCGCGAGTACCCGCCCGTCCTGGCCGGCATCAAGCACCCGGATACGCCCGTACCTGACCTGCGCCAAGTTGCCAAGCCGCTGTCCAAGCGCCTTGAAAATGGGATGCCGGCCGTCAGCCGGTACCAGCCGCTGGTCCATTGGCCTCTCAACGTCGTTCACCGGAACCGATTTGCCTACCCCGCCAAGGCCCGAAAGCGTGACCGGTTCCATGTCGGGACCGGCGACAATTAGCACGCCGCCTCCCGCACGCGTGTGAGCCTCTAGCGCCGCAAGCCCGCGGCGATCTAACCCGCGACTCGTCAGTAGCAGCACCGCAGGCGGCGACGCATCTACCTGCGCCAAGGTCAACGACAGCCTCACTGCTGCGGTCTGCACGATCTCGAACTGGTTAACCGCACCGGCGACCCGTAACGCCTGGTCCAGATAGAACGCCTCAGTCGACGAATCGCCAGATGACGTCACCAACACGACCTTCAATGCCTCTTGAGGCACGAGTAACAGGTGCCGCGCATCGTCAGCTTCGTAGCCTTCGCCATCCTCCACGACAACACTGGCTTCGCCGTGTTGCGGCAACACTACCGGGAAAACAACTTCGCTACTGACTCCGGCTGGCACTGTCACCATCGTCCGATCCACCTCAGCTCCATCAACCAGTAATCGTAAGGTCGCAAGCCGCGCCGTCGCACCGCCGTTCAAGATCGACGCCCGCGTGTCCAGAGCTCCGCTCTTCACCGCGGTCACAGCCAGATTACCGACCGGCGACTCGACGGCCGTAACCTCAACTGCAATCCGGTCGGGCACGACGCCCTGCCCACCGGCAACCCAGCCGCTCCGTTGGAGATCGGTGACAACGACGATACGTCCGGTTTGGGCACCGATGACTTCCGCCGCCCGGCCGAGGCCAACTCGATAACGTGTCGCGCGCCACCCAACCGACAATCCTTCGATAGCAGCAAGAGCCTGCTGGCGCTCGGGCGAGGGCTCGGAGAGTAGCACCGCTGTCTCGTCGAACACGACGACCGCCACCCTCTCTCCTAGCCTCACCGCACGCACGGCGTCACTCGCCAACTCCCGGGCGCGATCGAACTGACCGGGGCCGGACATACTGAACGATCGGTCAATCGCCACGACAGTCAGGCCGCCGCCAGTGCCAGCTACCACACCGGTCAGATAGGGCCGGGCAAACGCCAGCGCCAGCAACGCGAGAGCCGTCACACGCAGAGCCAGCAAGATCAACTCGCGCAGCCGACGCTGCCCTGTCTGTTCGACAGGGGTTCGTTTGATCAGAAAGACCGCCGAGAAGTTTCGACGAGCTGCGGCGTCGCGTTTTAAGAGATGTAGGAGGACCGGAAGGGCGGCCGCGACCAACCCCGCAAGAAACGCCGGCATGAGAAACGCCATCCCAAACATCTTGGCTCCCCGAGAGCCGCCGCCTAGTGGCGCCGACTGCGTGTCGACAAATAGCGCATGAGCGCAAAGTCCAACGGCTTTGAGGTCTTCACAAGTTGGTAGTCAATACCCACCAGGCGAAGCTCGCGCTTGTAGCGGGAGACGAGCGATCCGATTTCCCGCAAATAGTGGTTGCGTACCTCAAGCGGCGCCGCCATGACTTCATCCGTCGTTTCTAGATCACAAAACCGCGTCAACCGCTCAAACGGGAAGCTCAACTCATCGTCATCAAGAAGATGGAAGACAACAACGTCGGCGCCACGAAAACGCAGATGCTTTAGACCCTGAATGATCCGATCCGGCTCATCGAGTAAATCTGACAACAACACGACGATGCCACGTTTAGTCAGCGCGTCAGCTAGTTGGTGAAGCGGCTTCGCGACGTTCGAGCGCCTGCCGAGCGACACCTGATCCAATGCGAGCAGCACCGACCGGAGATGCCCTGGGCGCGCGCTGGCCGCCAGATGGGTGACAATGTCGTCGTCGAACGCCATGAACCCGACCGCATCCCGCTGACGATGCATCAAATAAGCCAACGACGCCGCCAGGAACGAACCATAGGCCAACTTAGTGACACTCGCCGAGCCGTAGCCCATCGAGCCACTGACGTCTAAGAGCACATGGCACTCGACGTTAGTCTCCTCGTCGAACTTCTTGACGTAGTAGCGATCGCTCCGGGCATAGACCTTCCAATCAATCGTCGACAGATCGTCGCCCGGCACGTACTGCCGATACTCGGCGAATTCAACGCTGAAACCTTTAAAAGGACTTCGGTGCAACCCCGCGAGGAAGCCTTCGACGACGGTCCGAGCCTTCAACTCCATCGAACCGATGCGCGCGATGACAGCCGGGTCGAGAAACCGAAGTTCGCCCCCAGTTCCCCCCATCGGCATGTTACATCTCGCTCCGCGGCGGCGGTACGGCCTCAAGAAGTTGAGTGACCAGCTTATCCGAATCGATCTTCTCAGACTCGGCGTAGAAGTTCGTGATGATGCGGTGGCGAAGAATTGGTGGTGCCAGGGCGATGACGTCAGCAACCGATACGTGGAACCGCCCGTGCATGAGCGCCCGTGCCTTGCCTCCGAGAATCAACGACTGCGAGGCACGGAACCCGGCTCCCCACTTCACCCATTGCTGCACAAAATCGAGGTTCGCGCGGCGGCCCGGCCGTGAGGCATCCACTAAGCGAACCGCGTAGCGCGCGATCTCTTCAGACACAAAGACCTGTCGGACCAGCCCTTGAAAATCCTTGATGTCAGAGCCGCGTAAAACACACGACGGAGACTCACGCGCTGCGCCGGTCGTCTCAGTCACGACCCGCACCTCCTGGTCCTCCGACAGGTACGTCATGACAATGTTAAACATGAAGCGATCGAGCTGCGACTCAGGCAGCGGATACGTGCCCTCAAGTTCGATCGGATTCTGCGTGGCCAGAACGAAGAACGGCCTATCGAGTTGATAGGTCCGGCCCGCAGCAGTTACCTGATATTCCTGCATTGCCTCGAGCAAAGCAGCCTGTGTCTTCGGTGGTGTCCGGTTGATTTCATCAGCGAGAAGGATTTGCGCAAAGATCGGCCCCTTGACGAAGCGCAGCGTCCGATGTCCGCTATCTTCATCAAGAATCTCCGTGCCCGTAATGTCGGCAGGCATCAGATCAGGCGTAAACTGAATTCGTCGAAACGTCAGGTCTAAGATCTCGGCGAGGGTCTTGATCAGCAGAGTTTTCGCTAGCCCAGGCACGCCGGTGATTAGGCAATGACCTCCAGTGAAAAGTGCGATCAGCACCTGGTCAATGCACTCGCCCTGACCAACGATCACCTTGCGCACTTGGGTGAGGATCTGCTCCCGGCCACGCGCAACGCGCTCGGCTAGTCTGGTCGCAGTGGTGTCCGACATTGTTTCCATGCGCCCCTTGTCACCTCTGCCGTCAGTGAGTTAACACGTAGATGATCTCATTGATCATCATCCGATACGACTGCCCTGTGTACTTGATGTAGCCTGGATACTCAGCGGCGTTCGACCATTCCCAACCGTCGCCCATGTCAGTGTTCCAGTTAATAAGCACCATGGGACGGCCGTCATCGTCGAGCACGGCACGTAGGCGGGGCACAAAGCCACCCTTCTCCCATGTGCGGCCGCTGAAAAACGCACCTAAACCAGGGACCTGGGGGAATCTGTCAATGGTGTAGAAGCATCTAAAGATAGGATGGTCGGCCTCGAGATCAACGATGTCGCGGCCCGGTACCACCTGCGATATCTGCGTGACGAAGTGATCCCACTCGAGCGGCCCATGAAAATCATCAAATGTGATCGTGCCTCCGCGCAGCAGAAACTCACGCAGTGTTTCGACCTCGTTCGCACTCAACTCGAGGTTGCCGGGCTCTACGAAGTAGAGCCATGGATACTCCCAGAGCCGCTCTTCATCAAGCGTCATGACGATCGGTTCGTTCACCTTAATCGACGTGATCCGCGCGAGGCGGCGCGAAAGGTTTTGTTCGGCCGCCGGCGCGTCGATCGCCCACGGCTCGTTCCAGTACTGACGAAACCTGGCCTCGTTCATCGCCGATGTGTTGTAACGCACGCGCACGAACGTCCATTCCAGGCCAGCGAACCGGCTATCCGAGACGATCGGAACCTGGACGAACGACCGCGCAGCGAGCGCCTGCGCTACGCCCCCGAGAGGAACAACTCCTGCCAGAACACACAGCGCGTGCGACACGTAACGGCCCCATACCGGGTGCCTCGATCGCATCACGCTCACGGTACCTCCCCCACCGCACGGAGCAGCAACTCCTGCCCCCGCTCATACGAAGGAGCGAGCTCAAGCGCCGCGAGCGCATGGCGCTTCGCCTCGTCCATTTCGCCAGCCAACATCAAACTCTCGGCCAAATCGCAGTGCGCCACCACGGCGTCCATCGGTCCTGCCGCCAGCGCGACCCGGAACTCCCGAATCGCTGTCTTGATCTCTCCGCGATCCAGCGCCAGTCGGCCGAGTGCGGCATGAGGCACAACATCGAACGGATCTATTTCGATGATCCGCTCGTAGGCGATTCGCTGATACTCGCGATTCCCTGTCTCCTCAGCCAGTGCCGCCAACCGCCGGGCTGAGTCGAGATCCTGATGGTCATGCTCTAAGAGCCCTGCCAACTCCCTCATCGCACGATCGCGCCGCCCCTGCTTGATCGCGATGTCGGCCAGCAGCGAGCGCGGGCTGTCGGAACCGGTCGCAATCGGGACCAGCGCTGACGCCCGCTCCAACACCAGGACTGCTGTACCGAGGTCACCGGCTGAGTAAAGCGCCTTGCCGTAGGTCACCTGAACGGCGTAGCTTGCTGGATAGGCCGTCGCCAACGCACCCAACATATCGAGTTGCGTGCCCGCTTCGGGCAGTGCGCCAGACACAGGCTGCCGCAACGCACGCCGTAGCTCACTGAACTTATTCTCGACCGCGACGTCAAAGGACTTCTGCAGATCGTCCAAATCGATGCCAGCCGCCCGGTCGAGCGCCGCCTCGGTATCAAGTCCTGCCCCGTAGCCCCGCAGCAACTCATGCAGCACGTGCTCGTCGTGCAGGTCAACGAGATGTTCGACCAGAAGCGATGCTTCGTAGTAGGCGAGAGAAATCGTTTCTGGCTTCATGAACCCAGCGTTGAGCTCTCGTAGCGGCAGTGTCTCCCCAACTTCGAGCGCTTGTGCGAACGTCATTTCCATGTCGCGGCCCCACGCCGACTTCGCCAGCCTCTCCTCATAGACCGAGATACCTTCCGTCAACCAGCGCGGCACACGATTGCGTGACATCTGCAACGTAACAACGTGCGCCATCTCGTGCCATAACGTCGCCTGCCAGTTGAACGTGCCCGGGGGACGGGCGCGCGGCGAATCCATCGTGACCACCCGTCCGAAGCAGGCACCCAGTGCACCTATCATCCCAGGTAGTCCCACGTTACGCACAGCGAAGTCGTCGTGCCGGGGAAACACTTCGAGCAGGATCGGTCCGTCCACCTCAACGCCGTAACGGCCAGCAAGAGTCTCTAGCGCCTCTGAGGCGAGCGAAACCACGTAGTCGCCCAGCACAGGCGCTTCGTCTGGGTGCAGGCGCACCACTAAGTCACCGCTGTGAATCGTCTCGAATTCGTCCACCGCGTCCAGCATCCGAAGCAAGTTGAACGTCACGACACTGAAAGGATCGGCTTCGAACGACCGATCGAGGGTCCGCCGAGCCCCGGCTTCGTCACCAGTCCGAAGCAGGTGCATACCCAATTCGGCCTGAGCCGACGAGTTGTTGGGCGATAGCTCCAAGGCCTTTTGCACTAACTCGACCGCCTCTTTGAACCGGTAGTGGCTCGCCGCCTGGGCACCCACCACCCGATAGACCTCTCCGTAGCGCGGATTAAGCGTCAGAACACCCGCGACCTCAGCCTTAAAGTCCGAAAGCCGATCCTCCAGATAGGCGATCGCAGCGCGCAGGGACCTTGCTTCAAAGCTGTTCGGGTTAACATTAAGCGCCTGCTCGATCCTGGAATTCGCGTCGTCGTAACGTCGTTCGTCGAGCGCCAACTCGGCTAGCAACAGGTAGGCCTGTTCGGACGATTCATCGAAGTCCAGAGCCAGACGGGCCATGTCAGCAGCGGCAGAAGGATTCTCGCCGATCAACGAGCGGGCAAGCCCGAGGTGCGCAGGCACCCACTCCGGATCGTTAGCCAGCGCGGCTTGGAACGAGCGCACGGCATCCTGGATGTTGTACTTCTCGAGAAATAGCTCGCCCCACGCAGTGTTAATCGCAGGATCCTGAGTAGCTGCCCCAGCTGCGCGCCGGAAAATCTGGTTCGCATCCCGGAACCGGCCGAGCGCGCGCGCTGCCTCGGCTACCCGAAGCAATTCGACGTCGACCCGGCTTCGCGCCGCTGTGCCGAGGATCGGCGCCAAAACCGTAAGTGCCTCGTCGGACCGCCCAAGACGCAGAAATAGCAGACCGAGCTCGAGCGCCGCTTCGCCAATGGGGTCGGCGCTGGCAGCGGGCACGAGAAGCCTCTCCGCTTCAGCGTAGTCACCCTGGCGCACCGCTAGTCGGCCCCGCAACGCAGCCGCCAGTGGGTCGCTGACGTCGCGCGAACCAGCGAGACGTCGCACCTCAGCGAGGTCGCCGTGCGCCAATGCACGCTGCGCGGTGCGAAGGAAACTGTGATTCTTGGCAACGTCGTTAGCGGCCAGCGCCTGGGCCTCGAGCGTCTTTGACGCGACCAGTTGCGGACCGCACAACGAGACCGCAGTTGCGAAGATGAGGACGGAGGGCAGCGCTTGAAGTGGCCGCGGTTTCCCGCTACGGCGCAACCCTTGGCCTGACACCCGCATGCTACGAATGACCAGAGGAGGCATCACGAGGATTCGCCTAAAGGAATGCAACGGATTGATGGGATGGGATCTCGAAGCGACGGTGGCATCGAGTACACACGACGAGATCGTCGACGCGGACCATGTAGTCTCGCAACTTACCAAACATCGCCCGGTCGTGCTCATCGGCGCCCCGCGGTGGCCGATCCTTTTTCACGCGCCGGATCCAGCGAACCTTGTAATCGTCACGATGGCGACACTTGGGGCAGGTATATGTCGCAGGCTTTAATTCCTGTTTTTCGTTAAAGAATTCCCGCTCATGTAGCGCCATGGCGCCATCATAGCAGGGTTCAGGGTGGTAGGTGGTGGGCCGTGGCTCTAGGCCGTCGCCGAAAAGTTCAGCCTTTGACGCAGGTCACAAGTGACCAAATACGGGGGAAGTTAACCTTCTCAATCGACACCGGCTTGAGCTCCGCCTGACTCAGGAATGCTTGCAGGTCCAAGTCGGCCTTGAAGCCTACGTGGACCGTCATGGGCGACAGCGCTCGCTCAATACGAGCCAGCGGTCTGTACTCACTGAGAAAGTGATTCAAAACGATAATCCGCCCGCCGGTTCGACAGACACGCTCCATCTCTTTCACGACTCTAACCGGATCTGGCACGACACTGATCACATAAGGCGCATAGACCAGATCGAACGATTCGTCTGGGAACCGTAGCTTCGCGGCGTCCATCTGCATCAGGCGTACGTTACGCACACCGTGCCGTTGCATACGGCGCCGCGCGCCCTCAAGCATCGACGCCGACAAGTCAATCCCTGTTACGTTACAGTCGTCGGGATAGAGGACCGCATTGATCCCCGTGCCGACCCCGACCTCCAGTACGTCGTCGGCCGGCTGAATTGCTAGACGCTTGATCGTCTCCAAGCGACCCGCGTGCAGGGTCGGCCCATAGAAGAGGTCGTAAACTGACGCAATTCGCTCGTAGACTCGATGGACGAAACCAGTCTTCACAGATACGACTGAGAGCGCCCGGGTGCCTACATCCGATGACAGCGCCACGTCGCCATCCGATATCGATTGTTGATCGAGCAGCGATATCAAGGAGGAGCCTCCGTGTATCAAAACTTCTTGAGCCGTGCGGTCCTAGCCAACCAAACAGTCTTCACGTCAACAACACTCTAGGCGCGCAGAAAGAACTAAGACTATACCCCGCTCGTGCACAGGGAACAAGACAAGACCTCAAGTTACTGCGTTTCCTAAACCACAACCCGCGTTTTACATCCCCAAAGTCTAGCGTCTTCGAGAACGACGTTAACCTCACTCTCTTTTTTCGACGGCGATCAGTCCTAACTTGTTCACTGGAAAGGTGTTTAATCTAGCAGCTCGTTTGACACCCTTTCGGCCCACCGGTATAGTTTTTTTGATTAACCCGTGCCAGAAGAGGTCAGGTTCCTCTCCGTAACGCAGTTGCTGCTCACCACGCTCATGGTGAAGTTGGCCGTCGTCGCTGTCGTGGCGACAATGCTTGTCCGGTTCCGGACATTCCGTCGGCTTCTGTTAACCGAGCACCGAGCCTGGCCCGAGCGGCTCATCTTTGCTTTCGCCTTCGGCGTGCCAGTGAGCACGGGCGTCGTGTCGCGGTTGCTCCTCAACTACAACGCGGCCGATCTAACGCTAGCCGGAGCCTTCATCGCCGGCCTAATCGCTGGACCGTATACCGGTGTCATCGTCGGCTCGCTCGCCGGAATCCCGGCACTCTTTGCTGGCGAATTCATCGCTCTCCCATTCGCCATCGGCTGCGGTTTCGCTGGGGGAGGGTTGCGTGAGGCCTGTCCGAAAGAAGCGATCTGGCAGTTCTCACCATTCGTCTTCACCGGACTCCATCGTCGCGCATGGCGTTTCGTTCGGTCGTTTCGGATCGACTGGCAGGTGCCACTCGTAACCGTACCTATCTCACTCGAATTACTACGGCATGCACTAGGCTACCGGTTTAGCGACCGCCTGTTTTACCTCCAAGCAACAACGCCGATTATGTGGGGCCTCACGCTGCTGGCAGTCGTACTCTCGGTTGCCGTGCCGATTAAGATCTGGAACAGCGCCCGAATCGAACATCGGCTCCAGGAACAAGAAAAACTGTTGATGGAGGCGAAGGTCGAGGCACTCACGAGCCAGATCAATCCGCATTTCCTTTTCAACACGCTCACTTCCGTGTCATCGCTCATCCGATCCAGGCCCGATCAGGCGCGCATGGTCGTCACCAAGCTCTCTGGACTGCTCCGCCGTCTACTGCATAGCCACGGTCATTTCTCGACGCTCCGTGAGGAGTTGCTCTCAATCGACGAGTATCTCGACATCGAAGCGGTGAGATTCGGCCCGAACTTAACCATTGACAAGCAGATCAGTGCGAACACCCTCGACGTAATCGTCCCGAGCATGATTCTTCAGCCACTTGTCGAAAATTCGATCAAGCACGGCCTGACGCCGAAGGTGGGTCCTGGACAGATTACCATCCGAAGTGTTCGTGATAACGGCCACACCATCATCGAGGTGATCGATAACGGCGCAGGTGTGGCGCCCAAGCAGAGGCCTGACCAAGCTTCCACCGGTGGTATCGGTCTCAAGAATGTCAACGAACGGCTTCGCGTGATTTACGGCGCCGAATATCAGCTCACACTCGAGAGTACTCCGGGACAAGGCACTTGTGCTCGTGTCAAGATTCCCGAGCTAGTGGCCGCAGAGCAGGTGACGGTTTAGAACCCATGGAACTCCGAACAATCGTCGTCGACGACGAGCAACTGGCGCGCGAGGAACTCTCTTATCTGCTGAATCAGGCGGAGGGCGTGACGGTTATCGGACAAGCCCGCGATGGCCCCGAAGCACTTCGCATCGTGAGCGAACTCGACCCTGACTTGGTGTTCCTAGACGTTCAGATGCCTGGGCTGACCGGGTTCGAAGTGGCGCGTGAGTTCCTCACACAACAGGCTCGCCCGCGGGTCGTCTTCGTGACAGCGTACGACCAGCACGCCCTCGAAGCCTTCGAGGTTAATGCCGTTGACTACCTACTGAAGCCGGTGGAGGCCTGCCGACTCGAACAGGCACTCGATCGGGTCAAACGCCACCTGACGCCGTCGCAGCAGGCCCTCGCCAATAAGGAATTAGAGCGACTGGTCGATTTAGTAACGCAAAAACAGAGCCAACGCGAGCGTGTTGCTATCAAGGTGGGTGATCGGTTCGTGCTAGTTAACGCCAACGAAATCATCTTTGTGTCGCTCATCGACGATGCGATTAAGATTGTTACGTCGAGCCTAGCAGGAACATCCAATCACCGGACGCTTGACGAGGTGCAGTCGAACCTGGACCCGGCTGTCTTCTGGCGCGTTCATCGTTCGCACGTGGTGAACATTAACATGGTCAAGGAGATCGTGCCCTGGTTCAGCCGGAACTATATCCTGAAAATGAAGGACACGAAGTCAACGGAGATTCCAGTCAGCCGCTCGCACACCAAGCGGTTGCGCGAATATCTGAAACTCTAAGCCGTCGACTGGACGACTAATGATGCCGGAATTGACATCTCCTTTCACCTACGTCATTGCTCTACTCGTCACGGTAGCCCTGTTAAGCTATCTAAAAGAAGAGTTCTGGGATTCCTGGACACGAAAACGGCCCAAAGACACGGCCCATCGCGCACCTGACTGGCCCGCTGTCCCCTCGCCTAAGACGTCCCAAGACTCCTCTGCCCACAACCACGATGATTCGCGCCTCAGTTCGGAGCAGGCTGATCCTGCACTAATCGCCGTTGGACCGACGCCGCCACTAGCGCCTACTCTCATCAACAGGCTGATACAGGAATGCGTGGCATGGCTTAAGACCTTAGCCTCCGCGGCGGTCTACGCCACACTGATCGTGACCTTCGGCTTTCAAGTTGCACGCGTCGAGGGCCAGAGTATGGCGCCGACACTGATCGACCAGGACCGGCTCATCGTTAACAAGCTTATCTACCGGTTGGCCGAACCCCGTCACAGTGACATTGTCATGCTCTACTACCCAGTCGATCCCGATAAATCATTTGTCAAGCGGGTCATCGCTGAAGAGGGTGACACCGTCAGGATCGACAATGGACACGTCTTCGTGAACGAGGTGCCGGTCCGCGACGAGTACGTCCCGCTCAACTTCAGGAGCTACGAAAATTACGGACGGCAGATCGTGCCGGCGGGATACTATTTCGTGATGGGAGACCACCGGAATAATAGCTCGGACAGCCGCCATTGGGGCATGGTGCCAAAGAAGTACATCATTGGCAAAGTCCAACTCCGGTGGTGGCCGATCCCTACGGCCCGGTTGTTCTAAAAGCCGAGGGTTTCAAGTAAAGCATCTCAATCGCACCTTTCCAGCGCGCCTCCACTACTCGGCGCCGCACCTTCATGGTCGGCGTCAACTCGCCGCCAGCGATCGACCATTCGGCTGGCAATACCGCAAATTTCTTGACCTGCTCGAAGTCAGCCAAGTTACGATTCACGCTGTCCACCACGGCCTGATATAACGCGCGTACGTCGTCTCGATTCACTAGGTCCTCGAGCGGAGCAAGCTCGGCTCCGGCCTGACGCACTTGGTCCTCAAGCAACGCTCGCTCTGGCAGCAGCAACGCGGAAACAAAAGGTCGCTTATCGCCAATCAGTACCGCTTCGGCCACAAGCGGGCTCCATTTAAGCCGTTCCTCGACCGGCTGCGGCGCCACGTTCTTGCCCCCAGAGGTGACAAGGAGGTCCTTCTTGCGATCCGTGATCGTGACGTAGCCGTCAGCGTCGATCTCACCGATATCGCCCGTGTGAAACCAGCCGTCCCGAATTACCGCAGCGCTGGCTTCCGGCTTTCCATAGTAACCGAGCATAATGTTTGGCCCGCGGGCGAGCAGTTCGCCGTCTGTCGCAACCTTGAGATCCACGCCAGGAATTGCTTTACCGACCGACCCAATCCGAATAGCTTCTCGGGGATTAACGGTCAGCACCGGAGCGGTCTCCGTCAGCCCGTAACCTTCAACGATTGGCATCCCGATCGAACAGAAGAACTCGGCTGGGGCACGGCCAAGCGGCGCACCGCCAGACACGACCAATCGGAGCCGACCACCGGTGCGCGCCCGGATCTTAGCGAACACGAATCGGTCAGCAAGCCGATCTTGCAGCCGAACGTGCCAGGGTACGGGTTGACCAGCAAACTGCAGCGACGCGCGCGTCCAGCCTACGCCAAGTGCCCAGCCGAAGACCTTTCGGCGCATGGCCGGCTCCTGAGCCACTGACTCAAGGACTCGAGCCTGAACTTTTTCGTAGACCCGTGGCACACCGGTCATGAGAGTAGGCGCGATCAACTGCAAATCGCGGCCAATCGTGTCGAGTGACTCAGCGAACGCCACCGTCACGCCGTCATGCAGATAGATGTACATGACGGTGCGCTCAAGGGAATGGCTCAACGGTAAGAATGACAGGGCGGTGTCCTCAGAAGTCATCGGGATGACCTGGCGCGATGCCATAACGTTCGACAAAATATTCGTGTGGGTGAGCATCACGCCCTTTGGCTCTCCCGTCGTGCCAGACGTGTAGATAATCGTCGCCACCTCATCGGGATCGACCCTGGATGACGCTTCCCGGTAGTCGCGTCCGAGACCGTCCTCGGTCAGTAGCCGTTCGTGACCCCTGGCAGCGACCTCCGACAGTGGCATTTCGATTGATTTTTCGACTGGCTGGTCGTTGTTCATGTAGTCGATAATCGCTACCCCCTCAAGCGCCAGCAGAGTCCGACGCACACTGCGCACCTTGGCAGCCTGGCCCTCGTCTGAAACGATGACGAAGCGAGCCTTAGAATCAGCTAGGATTGTGCGCATCTGTTCGGCCGGAAGGGTCGGATAGATGGGCACTGTTACCGCACCGGCACTTAGGATGGCAAGATCAGCGATTACCCATTCAGGACGACTCTCCGAGACGAGCGCGATTCGGTCACCGGCTTGAATGCCAAGACCACTCAACCCCAGACTGAGGTCGCGGACCTTCTCGAAGAGGTCCCGACTCGACAGGTCATTGGTCCCGTCGGCATGACACCTTTGTAGTAAGACCTCCTTTGGAAACCGCCCAGATACATGGAACGGTAGATCCGCCAAGGTCTTGACGTCAGCCATACATCGCCAGGGGCAACGTCGCCATTGTTCTAGGACGAAGATGGAGATAATGAGGGAAAAGTTTTAGACAAGATTCAAAACCGAACCAGCATGTCATTCCGATCGCCGATAAGCACCAGACCGCCCACCTGTTTTCTTGATCAACCGGATTTCGCCTATGACCATCTCGCGATCGATCGCCTTAAGCATGTCGTAGACCGTCAGCACGGCCACAGTAACAGCCATCAACGCCTCCATTTCTACCCCGGTGCGGGCCTCGACACGGACTGTTGCGATGACCTCGTATCCATCGGCGGTCGGGCCCAGTTGCACGTCGACGTACGACACCGGCAAAGGGTGGCAGAGCGGAATCAGTTCCGACGTGCGTTTGGCCGCCATAATACCTGCCAGCCTGGCAGCTTGTAGTGGGTCGCCTTTGGCGACGCTGCCAGAGCGGATCGCTTCGAGCCCAGCGCGGCCGATCGCGATAAACCCACGCGCTACCGCCTCTCGTCGCGTGACCTCCTTCGCACCAACGTCGACCATCTGCCCCCTCCCACGGCTGTCTACGTGTGATAGTCGCGTGCGCCGAGGGGCTAAAGTCGCTTTGGGCTTACGCGTCGGCGGCACCGTTCCCCCTCGCAAGATAGAACGACAGGCTTTCCAGCAATACCGTAAGATCGACGGTCTTAAGCTTCACATCTTCTGGCGTGCGCAGAGCGCCCGGGGAGAAGTTCAGAATGGCCTTGATCCCCGCTGCTACGATCTTGTCGACCACGGTCTGCGCAGAGCTCAACGGTACCGCAATCACCGCGATCATGATCCGTTCGCGCACGGTAATTTTTCGGAGATCCTTGATGTCGTATATCGGCACACCAGCCCGCGAGTGCTGACCGATCTTCTCGTGAAAATTGTCGAAGAGTGCTGCAATCCGAAAGCCCTCCCGGAAAAATCCAGGATAATCGGCAAGCGCGAGGCCAAGATTCCCAGCCCCCATTATCGCGACCTTCAGACGACGATCCAGACCCAAAATGTGACGAAGCTGCCGCTTCAAATCTCTTACATAGTAGCCGACCCCGCGCACTCCCAGTTCACCGAAATGGGCTAAGTCCTTCCGGATTTGTGCCGCGTTCAAGTCAAAACGTTCGGCGAGCATTTTAGACGAGACGGTACGGATGCCTTCGGCATCCAACTCGTTCAGACACCGCAAGTAAACCGACAA
Source organism: Acidobacteria bacterium UBA823 (assembly GCA_002296225.1). GTDB lineage: Bacteria > Acidobacteriota > Vicinamibacteria > Vicinamibacterales > UBA823 > UBA823. The sequence continues at coordinate 28,681 of DBHR01000039.1, forward strand.
GCGATTCGTTGTAGCTTCGGAAATCTGGGGCAACATGCGTCTAGCTGAAAACTTCTCCCCCGCCGGCACACGCGTCGCCGGCCGGCCGCGTGATTGCTGCCCGACGATCATAGCAGCCGGCCACCATGACTGCCCAGTATGCCGTTGATCGCCTTAACTAAGTGCCAGAATTGCGACGCTGCGTGGGTCCGTAGGTGTCGGGAGGGGCTTAATACTGCCATCTGGCAGCAGTTGGAGCACCCCGCTGAGATCGCATAATTGATTTCTCAGAGGGCCGTGATCCTCCTTGCACTCAACCCATATCCGAATCTTATTGCCACGGAGAGCCGGTCATCGTGCGGGCGGAAACCAGATTCGACGAGGACGCCTTGGTCGGAACACCCTGGCAACCGGTCTTGCTAGCCGACCGGTCCCAACGCCAGCAACCGTTCGATCTCAGTGCGGACCTCTGCAATTAGTTCGTCGCGGTGGGAATAGTCACGTTTTACCGTTTCGATCGGTGGTGCGAACCTGACGTTGACCGTTTCGGGTCGAACCAGAGCGCTGCCACGTTTCATTGCTGCCCGCCCACCGAGAATCGCCACTGGAACGACCGGTGCCTGCGCTTCAAGTGCCAGCACGAATCCTCCCTTCTTGAAAGGAAGTAGCTCATTCGTCCGGCTCCGCGTGCCTTCCGGGAAAATCACGAACGACCCGCCTCTCTGTAGGGTCGTTGCCGCCTCGGTGATTGCCGCGTTACTTTTCTCCCGGTCGCCGCGGTGAACGCCCACGAAGCCAGCGATCTCGAAGGCCCTTCCGAGCACTGGCATCTTTCTGAGCCCAGCTTTGTACAGGATATGTAGCCGAGGAAACAGCGGTGGGAACAATGCGAACAAGATTAGCGGCTCAACATTACTCGTGTGGTTGGCACAGTAGACGGCCGGCCTGTCGGATCGCACATGTTCAAGGCCCTCTGCTCGTACTCGAATTCCAGGAATAGCTAACGCCAAGCGAACCCCTGCGTAGCCGGTCCAATAGAGCACGCTAGGCCGTCGGGTCATCAACGCAATCAGCAACGCCGATGGACCGGCGACGAGAATGTACAGCCCCACCAAGACGTAGGCAGCGATAGAGCGTCCCCAAGCGATAAGCCACGCTAGCGCAGGCATCCGCAGGACATGGTCAAAAAAAAGCCTGATCCGGTATGCCGGATCAGGCCTAAATTGTTCTCCGCTCGAGGACGTGCTTTAAGATGCCCGCGCGGCCCTGGACGTCCGTCGGCTACCTGGCCTTGCTGACGCCTTAGCGTTTTTCTTTCTTGCCACCGCCCGAGCTTTCGCGGCAAAGCAGCGCTCAAGAGCCCGACCTACCCGTTCCTCAACAGCCTCCGACGCCTCTTGGGAGACTTCAGCAATCTCCGAAATGACTAGGTGCTTCGAACGATCCTGCATCCGCTTCTCACGGAACGATAGGCTCTTCGTCCGGCTCAGGTACGTTAGATTCTTCAGTACGTCGATCGCACTGTAAATCGAGCCACTCCGCATCTTGTCGGAGTTGTCCTTGAACCGGCTCTTCCAATTCAGATGACTGTCGATCCTACCGCTTGCCAACAGCGCGTACAGACGGGCGATCTCATCTCCGCCAACGGCCAGCCTGAGCCCAACGCCCTCAATATTGTCGACCGGCACCAATACCGTCGTGTCATTAGAGGCCATCCGCAGCGTGTAAAAGCCACCGGTCGTCCCGAGGAGCGTCCTTTCCTCTATCGTCTCGACCACGCCAAGCCCATGATTCGGGTAAATGACCTTGTCGCCAACCTCGAATGCCACGTTTCCTCCAAAACTCTACTGCTTGTCCCGTGGATACGTTTGCCTCAACGCTCCAGTGCCAAGACCTGCAAGTATAGCCCATAAGGCCCTACGAATCAACCAAAAACAAGAGGAAAAGAGCTGTCATTCGCTATTTCTTCTCTATCAAACTTTGTAGTTTGAGGACTCTCGTCGCTACCGCTGTGATTTTCCTATTGGCCTCGAAGCGCTGGAACCTGGATTCACTCGCTCAAGAACGCCAGGCTACGGTTCAGTGTCGCCCCAGCCCCAACAGCCACTAAACCAACCATTCGGAAGGTCTGCTCCGGTCCGTCTCTCTCAAGCCTTCAACTCTTCCCCCCTTGCAGCAGTCCACTGAACCGTTACACTGGTCGAGAAGACGAGAGTTGGCTCACAACAACGAGAAACTAAAGTAAAGCGCTGGATTATGTCCGATCACGTGTCGCATTTGAACCAACCTTCTAGGTGCAGATCTTCCGTCGTATTTCGTGCCACTGCCTACATTTTCATCATGGCGGCCACTTCGACAAGCGTGGCCACGCAGACACTGGCCGATCAAAACGTCGCCGCTGCACTCGAAACACGTGCCATCTCGGCTGCACTGGAGTACGTCGAGTTGCACCGCGAATCCACGACCGCCTTCCTTGCCAACATCGCTGCTATCGTCTCACCGTCGGGAAAAGAACGTAAACGTGCAGAGGCGGTCGCCGCGCGGATGCGTAACATCGGTCTAGCCTCAGTGTTCGTCGACGAAACGCCCAACGCGATCGGCGTCATCCCAGGTTACTCCGGCCTGGCGTTAGTCTTCATTTCGACCCTCGATGATCTGGCCACTGTTGCCGACTACCAGCGAACCGCAAAGACCTCCCCGCACGTGAAGGGCGATCGCCTCATCGGTCCAGGGACGAATACTTCGTCCTCGACGGCCTCGATTCTGGCAGCGGCCGAGGCACTCGTCGCGTCAGGATTCACGCCAGAGCACGACCTGATCTTTGCTGCGGTCGCACAAGAAGAAACCGGCCTGATCGGCATGAAGGTCGTCTATGAGGCATTTAAGGATCGCGCCGTCGGGTTTGTTGACGTTTTAGGCGATGGTCGGCGGATTAGTTACGGCGCCATCGGCATCCACTGGTGGCGAGTCATCGCGACAGGACCGCCAGGGCATTCCTTGAGAGGCGGCCTCCCAAACGTGAATCAGGCGATCGGTCGAGCCGTAGATCGTATCCTGCAGATGCCACTTCCACCGGGGAACAAGGATTCGCGAACAATCGTGAACGTAGCGATGCTCCGGAGCGGAGCCGTCTTCAACCACAAGCCGGCAACGGGCTGGTTCTCACTCGACATCCGGTCGCTCGACATGAAGGCGATCGACGCCATCGAAGCTGACGTCGCCACCGTGCTATCAGATGTTTCGTCCGAAACCGGCATACAACTCGAAATGGAGCCATTCCAGCTCACACCGAGCGGTCAAATTCCTGGTGCACGAGAATCGACGCTAGTGACGACAGCCGAAGCTATCTCGCGGCACCTCGGCCTCGAGCCCACCCTTAGCAACAGCGGCTCGTCTAATATGAACATCGCCATCGGCAATGGCACCCTAGCGATCGGACTCGGTGGGTCGCGTGGAGGCAAACGAGCCGAGGCCGGAGAATGGGCGAATATACCCGCGATGTTGCGGACTGCGACGCATGTCGTGCTTCTGGCGGCAACCATTGGCGGCGGGACGTAGAGAAGGTCGACTCCAGGATACAGGCCGGAGGCATATTATGAAGTCCAGCCGACAGAACATGTTTGCAGCACTCGTGGCGGGCGTCATCTTCGCGGGCGGCCTGAGCCAAGCGCCACTACTGCCTACGCTCCAAGCGGATGGCCAGGAAGCCCCGCGTTTGGCACCCACCAGCGCTCTTTTGCCCGTCTGGTCAAGGACCGTCACCGTTCAAGACGGCCAGAGTCTGGCGCCCTACGTCCCGACCCCCCAAGAGGTCGTCGATCGGATGCTGCAACTCGCCGAAGTCACGGCCGACGACGTGGTCTACGACCTAGGCAGCGGCGATGGCCGCATCCCAATTTCGGCCGCCAAGAACTACGGCGCGCGCGGCGTCGGCGTCGACATCGACCCCGATCGCATCGCTGAAGCTAAAGCCAACGCGCGGCGGGCAGGCGTCAGCGACCGCGTAACCTTCATCCTCGGGGATGCCATGACGACCGACGTGTCCGAGGCATCCGTCGTGACACTCTACCTGCTCTCATCGTCGAACCTGAAACTCCGGCCAATCCTTACGAGACAACTAACCCCAGGCACGCGGATCGTGTCGCACGCCTTCAGTATGGGCGACTGGCAGCCCGATACCGTGGAAACGTTCAATGACTCGCGCGGGAACCCGAGGACGCTCTACTTCTGGAGATTCGATGGTCAGTATCGCCAGTAACTGGAAGGGCTTCGCCATGATCACCAAACCCAACGCTTCGTAGCCCTCAACACCACCTCGCGGTAACCAAGTGGTGTGAAGCATCCTCATCCGTAGCAACGCTGCCCACAACCTCTACCAAGCCGGTCAGATCCAATTACTAAAACGGCTGCCAAGAGGCCGACGACCGAGAAGCTAGCCCCAGCGGTGGTGAAGCCGCATGCTATACTCGGACCCTTTCTGGCGAGGAGTCCTTCGCCGTCGGTCATGCAATCACGGGCCGGAGTGGTGAAACTGGCAGACGCGCGGGATTCAAAATCCCGTGGGGTTCACTCCCCGTGTGGGTTCAAGTCCCACCTCCGGCACCAATTTCCTCTGACCGTTTGAGGTCTCTCTAGTTGCACGACAGCAACCTGATGGCCAGGTCTTCACCAGTAACCACCCGGCACAGAAGGCGAACGCCGCCTTAGAAAAAAGGCCCAAGGCTACCGAGCCAAAGGGTAGCGAAGCGAATGATTAGACTCGCCGAAGTGTAGGACTAGTCGTGCAGCAGCTCTGTCAAAGAGGCGGTCGAATGCCGTTGCTCGCGGTCTTCGTCAACATCAAATGGAAACCGCTTCTGACCCAGTGCGGGGCGGAGATCATCGAACCAGGCCGCATCCTCGTCGAGCTCAGCTAGGAACGGGACATTCACCCACTTAGGGTTTCTCGCCTGGATGAGGTCGCAGAGGACCATCCTCCGATCGGGCTCCCCAAGGATATCGAAGCCAAAGCTCTGCCGGAGCGTCTCGAAAACGTGCCGGTCAATCAAATCGCGTAGCGTTAGGGTCCCGAGCACCCGAACCTTGCCCGGGAAAGCTGACATTGACGGACCACGCACGGAGCGCGCCAAGCCGGAGACAGTCCTATAGGCCTCTGTGAAGATCTCGTAGGCCTTTAGGAGCGGCACTTCGAAGTATTTTCGAGCCCCTGTATCCCGCTCGATGAACATATAGTAGGGAATTAGGCCGAGTCGTACACCGTTCTCCCAGAGCGTCGCCCAGACGCGTGGGTCGTCGTTCACATGCTTGATTAGTGGCGCCTGCATCCGAATCTGGGCGCCCGTCTCCCGGATCCGTCTGATCGCGTGGCGGGCAATCTCTGGCTCAAGCTCGACCGGGTGGGAGTAGTGCCCCATGATCGCTACGTGACGGCCAGCGGCTTCGATTTCCTCAAACAGACGCAGGCAATCGTCAGCATCAGTGTCAGTCACAAATCGCTGCGGCCAGTAGGTCACCGCCTTTGTCCCAAATCGGATGTTCTGGACGTGCTCGAGGTCGGGCGACAGCAGCGGTTCGATGTAACGCCGCAGGACCTTCGACTTCATAATCATCGGGTCTCCGCCGGTCACCAGCACGTCAGAGATTTCTGGATGGGCCCTTAAATAGCTAACGAGCGTGTCGGTCTCCTTTGCCCGGAATGTAAACCCGTCGAGCCCGACAAACTGCGCCCACCGGAAACAGTAGGTGCAATAGGCATGACAGGTTTGCCCCTGCGAAGGGAAGAAAAGCACTGTTTCCCTGTACTTGTGCTGGATGCCCTCTAGCTGCTGGTCTCCGACCGTCGGCACGTTGTGGGTAAGCTGACCGGCTGGGTGCGGATTAAGGTTGAGCCGAATCCGTGTGACCGCCGCCGTCACCAAGTCCGATGAGGCATCCGATCGCAAGAGCGAGCGCACCTCACGATACTCGTCACTCTGAAGCATTCCCCGCTGCGGGAATACGAGCTGGAAAATCGGATCGTCTGGTACCCGAGTCCAGTCGATCAACTCATCCAAGACGTATCGATTCGTCCGAAACGGCAGGACATTTCCCACAACTTCCACGGCCTCGCGGAGGTCTGGACTAAGCCGCGCCCACTGGGGCGACTTGGCTATGTTGTGGAGGCCTATTGCCTGGAAGCTCGTCTCTTCCTGACGTTTGAATTTCATAGAAAAAGCAGGGCTCAGCGCCATCAGTAAAACGCCGATCGACTCTAAACCGTTATGTTGCAGGATGTTACGTTACAACATCAAAATGCCTTGAAGGCCCTTTTGGCCACAAGGCTGCCGAACAGTATAGTCCTGTCCCCGTGGATACCAAAATTTTATATTCGTCTTATGTTCGTGTGTAAAGTTCGGACGGACAGTCCTGGAAGAGAGGGAACCGGAGTTAAGCCAAGCGAGGAACAGGACCTCGTTTCAGCTCGTGGGAGCAGCAGACACCACTTCACACCATCACTCAGGTGCACTCAAATCAAGGTCTGTCTTCCCCACGATGTCTACCACGCGCTCACTTTGGCGTTCGGTATCGACGCTCCAGACGCGTACCGTATGGCGCCCTGCCGAAATGCCCGCCAGTTCGAACCGGCCATCGCGATCGGCTACCACCCCGTAGGGAGCCTCCGTCACCACGATATAAGCAGCCATTGCCGGGTGCACGTCGCACGACACCGTGTAGGTGCCGGCATCAAACATATGCAGATATTCCCCAGCGATAGGCGTGGCGATGTTGAAGATCGTCTTGGATGAAGCCGAACTCCTCACGTGGACGTTGTGCAACTCAGCATCGCCATTGGTAAAGGCAACCTCCTGCCCGACCCGAGCAACAAGCACTTCTGGGATGAACGCCAAGCCAAACTGGTCCATCGTCGCTGGGTCAGCCGGTACCGGTGCAGCCAGGGGGACATCCGGCTCAAACAGAATGACCGACCGAAATCCTCCGGTTACCGGGGGCGCCAAGCCGCTGACGACCACGCCCTGCACCAGACCACCGGTTGGCGGTGGGTTAACTGGCTCCTCAGACGTCTCAGACACGGGCCCACAGCCGACAGAGAAGAGCCACACAGCGCCAACCAAGGAGAGGATTACGGAAAAGATCCGATTACCGGGGAGATCGAACGGTGGGTGTTCAGTCGAAGTGCCCATCAGAGCGACGTTGCATTGTAACGGCGGCACGTCCCTCACGCCATCCCAACGTGAAACGTTTCGGCTGGACATACCGGAGTTGCAGTATCCGACGCGATCGGTAATACGCTGATCGTCAGCCGAATGCTGATGCACTGCAATCTGGCGTACAATTATGCGTAGCTCGATTTCGGCCGCGCTATGTCGACCGCCAATCCTCTAATCGTCTCGACCGACCTTCTCGCCGAACATCTCGGGGACCCGCAGTGGAACATCGTAGACTGCCGCTTCGACCTGACCGACACCGAGGCGGGCGAGCAAGCCTATCTGAAAGCACACATACCGGGAGCGGCGTACGCCCATCTAGACCGGAACCTCTCGGGACCCAAGACAGGTCGCAACGGCCGGCATCCGCTGCCGGACCGAGAGGCGATGACGGCGACCTTCGAACGGCTCGGCATTGCAAATAAGAATCTTGTCGTGGCCTACGACCAGGGTGGTGGCATGTTCGCGAGCCGGTTCTGGTGGATGTTGCGCTACGCGGGGCATGACCGCGCCGCCGTGCTCGACGGAGGCTGGACCCAGTGGCAGCATGAGAACCATCCCCGCCAGGTCGATGCCGAATCGCCGAAAGCAGCAACTTTCGCCCCCAAGTGGCGGACGGAACTTCTGCTAGACGCGGCGACTGTTCAGAAAAGTTTAGATAAACCTGGAGTCACGCTCCTTGACGCACGTGGCGCTGCGCGTTTCGACGGGTCGACCGAAAGACTAGACCCGGTGGCGGGTCATATTCCCGGCGCCCTAAATCATCCGTGTCAGGCAAACCTTCGTGAGAACGGTACGTTTCACAACGTGGCGGTGCTCAGGCAGCAATTCGACGCGGTGCTGGGCTCGACGCCACCCGACCAGGTCGTGTCCTACTGCGGGTCCGGCGTGACGGCCTGCCACAACCTCCTAGCCCTTGCACTCGCCGGTCTCGACGGTGGCAAGCTCTACGCCGGCTCCTGGAGCGAGTGGTGCAGCGACCCATCGCGACCCACTGAACGATCCTCTCGCCAATCATAACGGCGAGAAACGCCGACCGACTGTGGGCCGTCGACGGCTCGACGACGTGCGCCTGGTGCAGGCCTCTCGTCGGCTGGCATCACGGCGCTGTCCCGAGCATGGGCGATGTGCGTCGACACTGACGTACTCGGCGCCCGTCTTTAGCTCCCGCCGAATACCACGCCAACAAGCCAGAGCGTCATCGCTGGCACGTAGGTGATTAGCAGAACCGTCATCAATAGCAGAAACATGTAAGGAAGCGTTGACCGGTAGACTTCCACCAGTGGCTTGTCGAACCTATACGATGATAGGAAGAGGTTCGCTCCCATCGGCGGCGTCAGATATCCAAGCTCCAGATTCGCCAGAAAAATAATGCCGAGATGCACCGGATCGATGCCGTAGGCCGCTGCGATCGGTGCGACCAGAGGCACGATTACGACGATGGCCGAATAGATGTCCATCATCGCGCCAACAAGAAGCAGGAATCCGTTCAACGCGAGGAGAAAGAGCATCGGTGACTGAATGTGAGCCTGGACCCACTCAAGCGCCATCATCGGAATCTGCGCAAGGATTAGAAAATTCGTGAAACCGAACGCCACGCTCAGGATGATCATGAACCCGCCGACGAGGGTCGCGCACTCGACGATGACCCGTGGCAGATCGCGTCGCACCGACAAACCGCGCTGGATAAAGCACTCCACGACGAACGTGTAGAGAACCGTTAGGGCCGCCGCCTCGACGAGCGTGGTATATCCACCGGCAATACCACCCAAGACGACGACCGGCAGCAGCAACTCCCACTTGGCCTCCCACATCGCCGCCGCCGCCTCGCGTGCAACGAACGGCGTCCGGACCACACCCCGCCGCCATCCTTGGCTCGCGCCCCACGCCGCGACGACGACCACCAGTAGGATTCCTGGCAAAAGCCCTCCCACGAACAGTTCCTTGTAGTTCAACTGGGCGTAGAAACCGTACAAAAACACGGGAAGACTCGGAAACCAAAGCAGCCCAATCGAGCCCGAAACCGTCACCAGTCCCAATGACGTTTGCTCCGGATATTTCGCTCGGACGAGCACGGGCAGCAGCAGTCCGCCCATCGAGAGAATCGTGATGCCAGAGGCGCCGGTCAGCGGTGTGAAGAAGGCGAGGACGAGCGTGGCCACGACCGCCAAGCCACCCGGCATCCACCCAACGCAGGCCGTGAACAGCTGGGTCAAACGTTGGCTCGCCTTACCCTCCGCTAGCAAGTATCCGGAGAGCGCGAATAGCGGAATTGCCGGTAGCATCGGCGACGCAGTAATGCGATAGGTCTCCCCTGGCACGGCGTTGACCGGCGTCCCGTCGCCCCAAAATAGGACCAACGCGGCGCCGCCGATAGCAGCGAAAATCGGCATCCCGAGCGCCGTGGCAGCGACAATAACGAACGTGGCCGGCAGTACGAGCCCAACGGTCTCGACGCCGGGCACCGACACAAAGATCAACGGGATGAGGAGGCCGATCGCCGCGATGGCCCGGCCGCGCCAGTCGGACGCTGCACGCCAAATCAAACGCCCAGTAATCGCGCCAAATCCGGCCGGCAGAACCGACAGCACCGTCCAGGTCGGGATGTCCCACGCAATGACGTCGCCGAACTCACGCTCGATCTGGACGAAGTCCAAGCTAGCCGCGACCAGCGTCGATGTCACGGCGACAGCAATCGCGGACGTGAAGACTTTGATGGGGCCCTGGACCCGACCCGGCAGAACCCGCGGCGTGGACAGCGCTAGCAGGCGCTCGGTGCGCGACGCCAAAACCGCACCGAGGACGGTGATCCAGAGTGTGAGGTTTTGAACGACGACGATCGACCCGGAAATGCCACGCCCGATCGTCATCCGGCCAACGATCTCAATCAGCGGCAGCACGGCCATCACCGCTAAGACGGCGATGGCTAGCCCGTTCTCAAGACGAGAATGAAGATGTGCCCGCGCGGACGGCTGCATCGCGTTCGTTCTCTGGCCCTATCGAGCAGCGCGGTAATCGTCCCGTAGGCGAAGGACTTCGTCGAAAATCTCGGCTGGGCAGTACTCGCCGCGCAGGCTCGAATAGGCGCGTTCGACCTCACTGCGCCAAACGTTTAGCGTCGAAGCATCAGGTACATTGACCGTTAGGCCGCGCTTGGCCATCTCGGTAACAGAGTCATCACCCATCTGCCGGATTTCATCACGCAGCTGTGACCCAGCTCGGTAGGCGGCCTCGAGCATGTCGTCGCGGTGTTCCGCGGGCAGCCGGTCCCAAGTACGCGTGTCGATAACCGTGCCGCCGACGAGCGGAAGCAGCTTCACGTCGAGCATGTGGGGCATCAGCTTATGCAGTTCCTGTAACTGCGCTAACAGCGGCACGACCGGCACGGCATCGATCATCCCGGTCTGTAATGAGGTGACAAGGTCCACGAGTGATAACGGCACCACATTGAAGCCGAACTGCTTATAGAGGCTCTCAGATTCTGGATCGCCTGCCGAAACGAAGAGCTTCATTTGCTTGAGATCGTCAGGCGTGCGGGCGACCGACTTGCTGAAGGTGCGCACCCACCCACCGTCTGCCCAGTTGAGAACCTTGAACCCCTTGGCCTCGATCCGCGCCTCCAACACCGGTGCGATCCGGTCCCGGACGTAATCGAGCTCAGCGTACGACTCGAGTAGCATCGGAATCTGCAGACACGCAACACCTTCGTCAATGCGCGAGAGGCCGACTGACGAGAGCGCCACGGCCTGTAGCTGACCCTGCCGAACCTTGCGAACCATCTCGAGCTCATCACCCAGTACGCCACCGGCGAAAATCTGGATTCGCACGGCTCCGTTAGAGATACGCGACCACTCCTGGGACATGTCCTGCAGCGTCTCGTGCCACAGCGAACCGGCTGGCACGAGCGTCCCGATGCGCACTCGGAGATCTCGCTGGGCTTCCGCCCCAGTCGATGCGAATGCGATACCAATGGCCACGACCACCACGACCCGAAACGAACGCAAGTTTCGCAGCACTATGCTCCTTTCGCCGCCGCTAGGGGTCCAAGTCCAAAATAAGATCTTCGATACGCTCAAGCAACCACGTCGCCCGGCGTTGAGCGAGTAAATTAATGAGCCGGTTGTCCTTGTCGATATCGGGATTGACTGACAGTGCCCGTTTCATCATCTCACGGAACTCTGCGCCGTTCTGGGTCGGCACGGAGACCGCTTCGGCATAGGCGACGTGCAGCCCCGCGCTCCGTCCGCCCGACAGCTCCTGCGCTCGGTCGTAATGCCGGCGGATTTCGTCATAGTCGGGCTGGCCGGGTACGGCCGCCGCGAAGACGACCTTAAACTCGTGCAGAGCACCCTTATCCCACGACTCGTCCAACTCCAGTGCTCGCTCCAAAAGCGCCTCTACTTCGGGCAACCGCGCCAGCATCGCGGCCGAGCCTGGCGATGTGGAAATCGCAAGCCCCAGTGCGGCCGTCGTCCAATACATCAGCGGCAGATCGCGTTCCTCATGCCCCGGTTTGATTTCGGCTACCGCGAGCGTGGGATCGCTAACCAGTCGGCTGCTAAATCCCTGGTGGTCCCGCTCGAGGCCAAGTAGGCAGTATCCGAGCGCCCGCTGATACAGCCGGTGCGCCCGAGTTCGCATGGCTCGTCCGCGGTCGATGTCCACCTCCATTGCGACCTCCGCCGGGTAGGCGACATAGGCGTAGGAGTAAAGAACAAAACCGCGGCAGGCGGTCAGTAGCAGGCCGCGGTGGCCGGGCGATTCGTTTAGCAGGGTCTCGGTCAGTTTGAGCCCAAACGGCAGCGCGTCGCCCACTAGCTCAACGTCTTCGTCGCTTTCGTAGACCGAATCACCCTCCGCCAGCGCGTCACCCACCATATTGATGGCGTAGGACTTAAGTGAGCATCCCGCGAAAGCGGACGCCGCCAGCACAATGGCCAAGATCGCGAGCAGCGGGTGTTTGGGGATAGCGGTCGATTCTGGCATCACAGGCGACTCTACGGGTGGCACGATAAACAACCCGAAAAAGTATATAGCAGCGAGCTGTCTAAGATGGACCGGAAGGGCTTCTCACCCATCACTTGCATTCGACGCCAGTAGAAAACTCGTCATAGACGGCGAACGGCGCAACATCAGAACATATTTCGCATGGGCGACGAACATGTGAACCTTCGCGGTTCCCACTCGCACCGGCGGGTCCGCTGATGGGATACCGTCGCTCTATTGCCCTTGTACTTGAGGAAGACCTATAATGAATAAAAGCAAATCCGGGACGTTTCGACTTAACAACTGGATTAAAACGGGAATAATAACTGCATAAATATGTCCGAACCAGAAGTTATCGTAGGTATCGGGGGTGCGGCTGGTGATGGCACGGCATCTGCCGGAAACACCTTGGTCTTGTCATTGGCTCGCCAGGGCATTGCCTCTTACAGCTATAACGCCTACCAGTCGGTGATACGCGGTGGGCATTCCTGGCTGCGCATCCGGTTTTCCGCGAAAAAGCCGTTGAATCATGGTGACCAAGTCAACGCGCTCATCGCATTGAACCAAGACAGCCTCGACCGTCACCTGCAGGAGTTGCAACCCGGAGGCATTGCCCTGTACAACGGCGCCAAGCTCGCCCCGAGTTACGACCCACCCAGCAAAGTCCAGTTGTGCCCGCTCCCTATACCCGACCTTGCCCCAGATTCGACACGGCTTCCGGTCATGCAGAACACGGTCGCCGTGGGCGCACTTACCCAATTGATGGGCCTAAGTTCCGGCAGGCTGGAGTCGGTGTTCGAGGCAACGTTCGCCAAGAAGCCTCAGGTGGTTCAGCAAAACGTTAAGGCGGCCCGGGCCGGCTACGAGTACGCCTCAAAGAATTTCAACCCCCTAAAAACTCGTCTCACTCCGAACGACCAAACGTGGGCTCAGGCCTCAGGCAACCATCTGCTGGCTATGGGCGCCGCCCTCGCCGGATGCAAGTTCTATGTCGCCTATCCGATGAGCCCGGCCACGCACGTCTTGGAGTGGTTCGCCTCCCACGCACAACGACTCGGCATCTGCGTCCGCCAAGTCGAAGACGAGATTTCAGTGGTTAACATGTGCATCGGTGCCAACCACATGGGCGTTCGCGGTATGTGTGCGACCTCTGGCGGTGGGTTTGCACTTATGACTGAGGCGATCGGGATGGCGGGCATCATGGAAACCCCCGCCGTGATCATCAACGTCATGCGCGCAGGCCCCTCAACCGGCGTCCCAACAAAGACCGAGCAAGCAGACCTCAACCAAGCGTTCGGCGCGAGCCAAGGTGACTTTCCGCGCGTCGTTCTGGCGCCGACCAGCATGTCCGATTGCTTCGTGACCCCCTCGCAAGCCTTCAATGTGGCTGACCGCTTTCAATTGCCGGTTATCATCCTCGCGGACTTACTCTTGTGCGAGGGAAGTGAGACCGTCGCAACGGAAGTGCTCGACGTCGAGTTCCCAATCGACCGCGGCGAGCTCATCACAAAGGCCGACGGGCCGCCAGACGGCGAGCCCTACCTGCGGTACAAGAACACGCCATCGGGAATCTCCACACGTGCGATTCCGGGACTCCCCGGTCACTTGTATGTCGCGGCCAGCGACGAGCACGACGAGGACGGGGTCTTGCTGAGTGACGTCTACACGGACCCGATCCGGCGCAAGAAGATGGTCGACAAGCGCGTACGGAAGATGTCAACGATCCTTAAGCATTTACCTGCGCCGGTCCTGGAAGGACCAGCCGACGCCGAGACCACCCTACTCGGCTGGGGATCGACTTGGGGCGTCATCAAAGAGGCGGCTGAACAGCTAAATGCGGCTGGGGATTCAGTGAACCATCTCCATGTCAAGACTCTTATCCCCCTGCATATTGACGAGATCACGGCTACGCTGAACCGCGGTCAGCGAATTGTCATCATCGAGAACAATCAGAGTGGCCAGTTCGCCCGTCACCTACGAGCCGAGACCGGTATCGTCGCGCACGGGCACGTTCGTAAGTACGATGGCGAGCCGTTCGAACCGAAACACATCGTCGCGGGTGTGAAGGACGTAATTGGTGGCCAGGAAGTCGTTGAGGTTATTTCGACCGAGCCTGGCTGGCGAACGGACCACCCGACTGGCACAAGCGGCGCCTGGGACGGCCTCAAGGCCAAGAAACCCAGTGTGCCTGCCAAGGACTGAAGGAATCAGAAATGGCAAGCCCTGTACTCGTAGCGAAGGATTATAAACCCGAGGTACCGTCTGACTGGTGTCCGGGCTGTGGGGACTTTGGCGTCCTTACCGCATTGTTCCAAGCGTGTGCCGATTTGCAGATTCAGCCACACGATCTTCTCGTTGTCTCCGGTATCGGGTGCTCGTCTAACCTGCCAGGCTTCATCCGCTCATACGGTGTCCATAGCATTCACGGGCGGGCGCTCCCCTTTGCAACTGGTAGCAAGCTGGCCAACGGGGCAATGACCGTCGTCGTGACCGGTGGAGACGGCGACGGTTATGGCATTGGGCTTAATCACTTCATTCAGGCGATGCGCCGGAATATCAATGTGACCTACATCGTGATGAACAACGAAATCTACGGTCTGACAACCGGACAAGTCTCCCCGACCAGTGAACCCGGCATGAAGACCAAAACGACGCCGTTGGGTAATCTCGAGGGCATGTTGAACCCGCTCGCGCTTGCGCTCGCTTCGGGCTGCGGTTACATCGCCCGAGGCTTCAGCGGGCAGCCGAAACACCTTGTGCAACTCTACAAGGACGGAATTCAACATCCAGGTTTTGCACTTATCGACGTGTTCAGCCCGTGCGTCACTTTCAATAAACACAATAGTTATACGTGGTTCCGCGAGCGGGTCTATAAACTTGAGGAAGAGGATCACGAGGTCGGTAACTTCCACGCGGCCATGGATAAGGCCCTCGAGTGGGGCGACCGGATTCCGATTGGCCTCGTCTACCGTAACCCGAAACCGCCGCCACCGCTTGATGTGACTGACCCCGCGTTAACCGGTGAGCCGCTCGTGCACCAGAGCTACGAAATCGATGGAGACACTCGCAGAGAACTGATCCAAGAATTCGCCTAGGGTGCGACGTTCGGCGACCGTTGAAGAGGACCGGTAGTAGCTCGATGCGAATCTCCTTAGCTGCCAGGTTGGCCTGTGTCGGCCTGGCGCTGTCATTTTTCGCGGCACCACTTTCGGCCCAACCGGCGACCCTCACACCTCAGAGTCAGCCCGTCTTCGCCGACACTCTGCTACCACTTGAGGCGTTCTCTCCGTCCTTCCTGGGTATCTACCGGAAGCTGATGGAAATCGAAGATGAGATCCGAAGGCACACGGACCGCTACGACCTGCACTACGACCTGGCGCGCGCCGTTTGTCTTTACGAGTCCGGCGGTAACGCCGGACTCTCGTCCGGGGTCGGCGCACGAGGCTATTTCCAGGTCATGCCCGCGACTTTCCGATCACTTCGAGTCGACACGAACATCGAGGCGGGGGTCAAGTATCTGAGCCAGATGGTCGATCGGTTCGACCGCGAGGACTACGCCGTGGCCGCTTATAACGGCGGACCAACTCGCGTGGCGAGGCGGCGACCGATGCCACTTGAAACGCTGCAGTACGTGCTCGGCGTCGGACACTTCCGGAACCTACTCAAAACCCATGAGTCGTCGATCCGGGCTCACGCTAGCCAGTTGCAACTCACGATCGTTGGCGAAGGCGACGATTGGTGGCAACTCTCCCAGCGACTCGATGTGTCAATCGTTCAACTCCGAGCACACAATCCGTTCCTGGCTAATCGCCAACTGCGCGTCGGGCAACTTGTCACATACCCACAGGCAGCACGCACGGACCTCATACGGGAGGTCGACGGTGGTCTGGAATACATGACACGACTCGGCGACAACTACTTCAATATCGCCTTCACACTCGACATCGACCTCAATGAGATGCGCGACCAGAATGACCTCTGGCGGTTGCAAACCCTGCCCACGGGCCTCAAGTTGCGCCTGCCGACTGACTGGAGGGCGAAACACCAAGTGCACACCGTGCAGTCTGGTGAAACCATCCAGACAATCGCGGAGAACCTGAACTCCAATCCGTGGCGGATCATTCGAGATAACGGACTGTGGGGTCAGGACATTCGAATCGGAATGGTATTGCGGGTGCGGGAAGCGCCGCCCAGACCAACCTACATCGTGCACCGTGTGACGAGCGGCGAAAATCTCAGCGTGATCGCGGGACGATACGGCACCACGGTCAGCGCAATTCAGTCCGCCAATACACTCGGCCGCCGAACGCTCATCCGCATCGGCCAGCAACTTCGCATTCCAACCGGTGCCACCAACATCGTGCCCCGCACCGCCGACGTCGTGCACCGCGTGACGCGCGGTGAGACTCTCAGCGTCATCGCGCGACGATACGGCACCACGGTCAGCGCAATTCAGTCCGCCAATGCACTCGGCCGCCGGACGCTCATCAGCATCGGTCAACAGCTTCGCATTCCAAACGCCACTACCAACCAGTAGCTGCCTTACCTCACACCGTCCTCCAACTCACCGAGCAGCTGACGGGCGACGGGATCCCGAGGCGATACCTCGACGAATCTGTGCGCGAACTCTAACGCGGTATCACGCATTCCGGCGTCGCGGTGCATCGTGATTAATGCGATGAGCAGGTCGCGGTCATCGAAATGGCGTTCGTGTGCAGCCAACAACACCTTGAGCGCAGCGTCCATGTCGCCCGAGGACTGCAGCGCAACGCCGTAGACGTATGCGTAACGCGGAAGATCTGGCCGGCGCTCCGCCGCTCGATGCAACATCCGAAGAGCTTCCGGGAGTCGCCGCTGACGCACAAGTAGTAGGCCGAGTGAATGCTCGATGGGCGCTGGGTCCACGGCGAGCGTAAGCGCCTCGCGCAGGACCACCTCGCCTTCGCTGTCACGGCCCTGCTGCCGGTAGAGGTCGGCGAGATTTAGATGGGTAGCACTGAACGCCGCGTTCATCCGCAGCGCCGTACGATAGGAACGTTCTGCGTCGTCATAGCGGCCGAGTTGCGCGTCAAGCACGCCTAGGTTGAGGTGGGCCTCGGCTCGGTCAGCGTTCACCAGTTGTGACGCCCGATACTCGTTCAGCATCCGGGTCAAGGTGGCGCGCTGCCCCCCAGACAGGCGATCGACCGGCGTTGGCGCTAGCACACGCGCAGCTTCAAGCCTGACCGCCCGCACCGGATCGGTTAGCAATGGCATGGCCAGCTCGAGCCGTGCCTCGGGCGGGATTAGCCCCAGCGCTGAAACCGCAGCGACGCGAACCAGGGGATCGTCGTCACCGAGCGCCCGACGCACCACCGGCACCGCATCGCCGGTGAAGTGGCGTTCGAGCAGGGAGAACGCTGTTGCCCGCACAATGGACGGCGCTAAGGGACTGTCGGCCAACTGGCGTAGCGCTCCCGCCGCGCCTGGCAACCCCTGGCGCCCAGCCCGAATCGCTTCGCCGAAGTGCGGGGCCGACGCGCGATCGGCCCCGTACCACCCCGCAACCGCATCCGCAGCCCACTGGACCGACTGGTCGATGTGGCACGCGTTACAAGCATTGGGCGTGCCAAGTGAAAGCGATAGGTCGGGACGCGGGACACGGATGCTGTGATCGCGCCGCGGATCCACGACCATGTAGTCCACCGCCGGCATGTGGCATTCCACACAGCGCGAGCCGGGCGAACCGGCCTCATGAAAATGGTGGTCAGGTATGTCGAACTTGGCCGGCAGATGACACCCCGCGCACGTCGCGTTGCCGGCACCGCGAACCTCAAGGCCATGAGGGTCGTGACAGTCGCTGCACGTGACACCTGCCGCATACATCTTGCTCTGCAGGAACGAGCCATAAACGTACACCTCGTCCGAAATCTGCCCGTCTGGGTGATAGAGCGGGTCTTCGAGTAGCGCTGGCCGGTGCGAGTCCATCAACGGGCGACCATAGACATACTCCTCGGCGAGGACCGAACGGCGCGAATGACACCTAGCGCAACTCTCGATTTCGATCCGTGACTCACGCGGCGGCTTGCGCGCCGCAATTCCGGTATCAATGTCGAACATCCATGCCGCGGGCGGGGCCCCCTTTAATGAAACGGTCAGCCCATTTGAACGCTCGTCCACCTCCCCCTCGCCAGCAGTCAAGTCCTGGGCCCAAGTGACATGAGTCGACGCCGGACCGTGACACGATTCGCACGACACATCGATCTCTGACCAAGTCGTGTCATACCGATTCTCGATGAGGTTGAAATTTTTGTTGACGTTGGTCGAGTGACACTCCGCGCACATGAAATTCCAATTCTGATTCTGGCCGGTCCAATGCAACGGGTCTTGGGGTGTAATCGGCTCGTCAGGGTATAGGTGGAACCAACGCTGACCGCCAACGTTGGCCGGCCGAGAATCCCACGCGAGGCTCAAGGCTTGCAAACGCCCGCCGGGAAACTCAACGAGGTACTGCTGGAGTGGGTCCACGCCGAACGTGTAGGCCACCGAATAGTCTGTAAGAATCCCATCAGGCCCTTCGGTGCGCACGACAAACTCGCCGTCGCGTGTGAAGAACGTCGACGTGACGCCGAACTGCCTGATGGTCGCCTCGTTAAAATCGCCAAGGACAGTCTGTGCATCGGCGTGCTGCATCGCCAAGTCGTGATGCGAGCCCTCCCAGAGCGCCGTTTCGGCTGCATGGCATGAAGCGCACGCTGCTCGGCCGACAAACGTTGCAGCAGGCTCACGCGGTGGGGCTCCGCGCGATGCGTCATCCGATTCGGACACCGCACAGCCGGCGCCGAACCCCGCCAGCCCAAAAAGCAGCAGGGCCACAACGCCCTTGGCGTGGAATCGCCGCGAGGCCTTAATGAGAGCCGGCGGTCGTGGTGCGATCACCTTGCTGCCGTTTGGCGCGCTCCACCATTCGCCGGACATCGGCCAGTAACTCTTTTGCATCGTAGACGATGCCATCTTTGATGGTGTAGCGCACCCCACCCACCCGCTCGGTCAGGCCAGTCTCATCGTTGAGGCGCTGTGCGCCCGTGCCGTAGAGCACCTGGAAGTTTTCGAGCGGATTCTCATCGACGACCACGAGATCAGCAAGGAGGCCAGGTCGGATCAGACCGTATTCGACCGACGTACCCTTCGGCTCGTGAAGCGTCTCAGCGCCGTTCAGCGTGGCCGACCGGATGACCTCGAGCGGATGGAAGCCAGCCTCCTGGAGTAACTCGAACTCGCGGATGTAGCCGAACCCATACAGCTTGTAAATGAACCCGGAATCTGAGCCAGTGGTCACGCGGCCGCCCTGGTTCTTAAAGTCGTTCAGGAACGACATCCACACTTTATAGAAATTCTTCCAGGCAACCTCGTCGTGAGTGGTCCAGTAGTACCAGTAAGCCCCGTGACTCACCCGGCTCGGTTCAAAAAACTCCCACTGCGCCGGCAGCGTGTACTCGGCGTGCCAGTCGGCATTGCGCGCCCGCATAACATCGCGTCCAGCCTCATAAATCGTCATCGTCGGGTCGAGCGTGGTCCCTAGCTCGATGAACTCGTGGATGAGCGCCTGCCATTCATCGCTGCCGCGCGGGTGAATCTGATTCCAGAGGCGAGCCACCTGACCAAAACGGTCCTGCTCGTTACTCTGGTTCTGCGAGGGTGGCCAATTCTGCACGGTGTAGTCTTTCAGTAACGACTCGAAGAGCCCGTAGTAGTGAGTTACCGTACCCAGCCCCAACCGAGCCGCATCAATGGCGTTCATCCGACCAACACCGTTTTGCCCGAGATGCGCCATCGTGCCCATACCGAGTTGCTTGGCTTCATCGATGAGCGCCTCCATGATGGACGGGTCGTAGGCGCCAAGCTTAAGCCCTTCCACGCCCTTCGCCGCGGCCCATCGCACCCATTCGCGCGCAGTCTCGGCAGAACGGATCGAGCCACCTTCCCAGCCCTCACCGGTCCCGGGACGCCCGTACGCCACGATCCGGGGTGCGACGATCTCGTTACGTTCACTGCGGTCACGTTCACGCAGCACCCAGTCGCGTGCGCCCCCGCCGGCGTCCCGCACGGTCGTCACGCCGTGCCCCATCCAAAGCTTGAAGGTGTACTCTGCTTCGGGGGCCTTCGGCACACCGCCAATGTGGGTATGGAGATCTACGAAGCCCGGCATCACATACATGCCCTGGGCATCGATCTCACGCGTCGCGGTTTGCGGACGCCGAGTATCGTCGATCAAAGCACCCGGGGCTCCTACACCACGCACTTCGGCGATCCGGTTTCCTTCGATGACGAGATCGATGGGGCCCTGCGGGGGTGCGCCAGCTCCGTCAATCACGATGACGCCTCTAATGATCAGCCGTTCGAACGGCCCGTCGCCCTGGTCAGCCCGCTCGGGCGCCGGAATCATCTCGGTAGCCTCTTGAGCCGAGGCCGAACCGCCGACCGCAAGGCCGATTACAATCAACGCCGCACCTAGCCGCCTGGTCACACTCATGGAGTCTCCTTGACAACTCGATTATGTCGCTGCCTCGCCACCTTCTAACGCCGAGAGAATTTGAATCTGGTCGCCACTGTGCACCGGCGTCGCCAAGTCTTCTGGGTCTAGCTGCCGGCCGTTGAGAAAGACCGCCATGACCGGGTTCAAGCCAGCCTCAGGATGCCAGACGAGTGGCGCTAGCTCAGCATGTCGATCCGTTAAAACCCGGAGAGCCTCTTGCACGGTCTCTCCTTCCAACTCGACGGTTTCGATACCTCCGATCCGCTCGGCGAAAAGAGCTGGAAAAGTGACGGTCACGCTCATAGCGCAGCCATCTCAGGTTCGAACACTTTCCAGACCTCCTGCTGGAGCTCCCTAAAGAACTCGCGCGTCATGAAGGCCGGCGTCTTAACGTTGACGTTCGGATCGTCGAAGGCTTGGGCAGGCAGAGTATACTCAGCGCGCCGATAGCCTTGCTTTCGTTCAATCGCCAGACCGCGAAGGTAAGCACGACGCACGGCTGCGAGTAAATCTTCCAGAGACACATCCAGGCCACCCTCGACCTGCACCGCGGCGATCGCCATCTTCTGTCCCATTCCGGCGAACTTACAGGTCCCCAGCAGATCATCACGCACCTGCAACAGTCCCTTCTGCGTGATCGCCTTCACCCAGTAGTCCATCGACGTGTCGCCCTCCATGACGAGCGCCATGAACGTGCCCATCGTCATATGGCCGCCAGCAATCGCCCACGGATAACCTGGGTTCGTTTCGGCCAGGTAGGCAGGAAGTTCGAGTCCCTTGACGTGCATCGCATAGTCGGTATCACCAGTTTTGATCGAAAGACGCTTAACACCCCGTCCCACGTCTGGCAGCCGTCCTCGGCCGGCACCGTCGATTAACTCCCAGATTTTCTCGAATTCGCCAAACCGGGCGCCGTTGCACAACAGCGCGTCCGGATGGCGCTCGTTGTAGTCGAGCACATACCCAACCGTCGTTCCGCATGAAATCGAATCCATGCCGAGATTGTCGACCAACTGCACGAGCTTCCAGGCCTGTTCGCCATCGTGGATACCGAGGTTGGTCGCAAGCAGGTTCAGTGGCTCGTAGTCAAACTTCGCCCGGAACTCGCCACGCGTTCCGTCGGCCTTTTTTTCGTAGATATTCTTGTGGCAGTTGATCCCGCAGCGATAACACGACTCAGCCTTGATGATGAAGTCGTCCTCAAGATTTTCGCGGAATAGTCGATTGACCGCGCCATCACCTTTAGGGCGAAAGTTGTCTTGCGGAAGTACGTGGAATTCATCAAGAATCGGGAAATTCGACCACGTACCACCAAGACCACCCTTATTGGCCTCGCGAAACTTGACCGATCCCGGGCCGGTTGAGATTTTCTTGTTGAGTTCCTTCACCTCTGGTGCCAGCTTCGTCAATTTGTCCTTTGACTGCGCCACGAGCCCAATTAGGTTTTTAAATCCCATGACCGCACCCATGCCGCCGCGACCGGCAAACCGACACTTATCGTCACCCGACTTCAATTCGTTTTCGGTGCTGAGCGCCACTGCCGCGAAGTAACAGTTCTCATACGCTTCGCCAGCCGGACCAATGACCGCGAAGTGCGCGTCCTCGTAGTCTTTCTGAAGCGTCATGATTTTGTCGTGCGTCTCCATGCCGAGGAGCGCGTCGGCAGGCTTCAATGTCATCTGCGGTCCATCTGGACTGTCCTGAATCACAAGCAGCAGCGGATGACTCGCCCGGCCTTCTACCACGATCTCGTCGAGCCCAGCCCACTTCATCTTCGACCCGAACTTCCCACTCGCCGCAGACCAGATGGCAGCCGGTAATCCCTCATCGGAGTGCTTGAGTGGGCTGTAAGCCGAAAAGTAAGTCCGCAGTCCAGTCATAACGTTCGAACCGGTCAGGAGCCCCGTATTGATGATGAGTGGGTTGTCGGTGCTGAGCGCGTCGGTAACGTCCCGAGTCATTAACATCTGGAAAGAGCGTCCGAATCCCCCCAACACGTCCTCCAGATTTCGGCACGGGACCTCCTCTACATGAATTGCCCCAGTAGCTAGGTCGACCGTAGCCCGCGTGTACCACACTTTCTGGGGATCAAAAGCCGTGCCGTTATTCGAATTTGTGTTCCGCATGCCTACTCCGTCTCATGAAATGTCAGCGCCTAACCGCATCCAAGCGATGCATCACAACATGGGGCTTTACCGAACGACGCCAAAAATTATAGTGCCTGCTAGGCTATTCTCGCGACCAAACATTCGGATTCTACCCGTTAGTGTTCTGTAATTGACCTACCCTACCGTCGGCGGACTTACCTAGAACCCACTCGCGATTCAGCACGTAGCACCTCAACCAACGCAGTCACGTCAGCAGTATCGTTGTAGAGATGCGGCGACACCCGAATCGCGGCGCCGCGCAAAGAAACGAACACGCTTCGTTCTCGGAGCCGCGCTGACACCGCTTCGATATCAATGTGGCTCGGTGGATGCAAACCGAATAAATGCGCACCCCGCCAGGCCTCATCCTCAAAGCCAAAGCCGACCGATGCTACCTCTGTAAATAACTCGGTCGTAATCGATCGACAGTAGGTCTGCACCTCGTCAAGATCCCAGCGCAGGACCTGTTCTAGCGCGGCGATGAGCATCGGTGTCAAGATGAAGTTTGCCCGCTCGCCACTGTCGTAGCGTACCGCGCCTGGCCGATAACGGTCCTGGTAGTTCATCACTTCCCGAAAGTTCTCGCTACCGACGCGCTTGAACGTGTCGTCCTCCAGGGGGACTCCGTCGTCATACCGAGGACCGAAGTAGGCCACGCCGATTGAATAAGGTCCAAGGAGCCACTTGTAGGCAGCACAAATGAGTGCATCGGGTTTGACTTTTTCAAGGTCGAACGGCATTGCACCGACCGCCTGTGTGCCATCAACAATGAATGCAGCATCGCAGTCGCGCGCGCGGGCGCCGATAGCCTCAAGGTCGAACCGGGTGCCGTCCGTCCAGTGCACCGGGGCCGACGCCACGATGATCGTGTTGCGATCAATTGCCTCGATCACACGCGCGTTCCATTCTTCACCGCGCGGCAAGCTGTCCGGGGCCTTCACCGTTCGCAGCGTCACGCCATAACGGCGCGCGGCCTCACGCCACGCGTAAACGTTGCTGGGAAACTGGTTCTGCGTGACGACAATGTTTTGACCTTGTTCAAATCGCGTGTTGCGTGCGACTACGGCCATGCCGTAAGAAACCGCTGGAATGATTGCGATCCGCTGAGGGTCACCCAAATTCACAAGCCGCGCGAACAATTCTCGCGCACGGTTGCTATCGGTAAAAAAATCTTCCGAATGAATCTGACTAGGCAGCTCCTTCCGCGCGATTCCAGCGACCCCCGCCTCAGCCACGCGCTTTGGCGTAGGCGACATATAAGCGCAGTTCAGGTAGTGCAGATTATCGGGAAGTGAAAAGAGGTGCTTCTGCGGCGTCAACACCCGTCCATTCTAACAGTCCGCAGCGGTCGACTTGAATACGGTCTGGTGGCCACGATAATGCCGATCGCAATGATTGTTGCCCCAGCAAGTGACTGCATCTCCATCGTCTCACCAAGCAGTAGGTAGCCCAACACGATCGCTACTATCGGAAAGACGTAGGTGATAAACGCTAGAGTGCTGACCGTAAACTGCTTAAGTAGCGTATAAAAGATCACGAACGCAGCCACAGAACCAACGAGCGCTAGATACATCACTGATCCAACTGCCGTTCCGGTCCAGGGCACGTTCGCCACATCCTCGGTAAGAACGGAGACCACTAATAGCCCAGCCGCCGCATAGGTCATCGGAAGGGCCGTTAAGTTGTAGGGATGCAGGTGCTGACCCCATCGCTTAATGCCCACGTTGCTGAGCGCAGCTACGAACGGAGAGACCAAGGTTACTGCAGCAGCGAGCTCACTCGTGCGATCAGGTAACTGCAAACCGTCCTTGAAGATGAGCAGGACTCCCAGAAACCCAAGGACCACGCCGACGAGCTTGCGTAACGTCATAGGCTCTGAGGCCAGCATCAAATGCGCCAACAGCATCACAAAGAGCGGATTCGTAGCAAACAGCACGGCACTGAGGCCGGCGGGAATGTACTGCTCGCCCCAATACACGACACCGTATGACAGTCCGATCCCGAAAACGCCGTGACCGAGCAATCCCAAATGAGCCCAGCGGCTCCGCGGTAGGCGCACCTTCTGCAGCCAACTCAATCCAAACAGCACGATTGCGGCTACTAGGAACCGGAAGCCGGCGCCAAGAAACGGCGGGAGTACGTCGAGACCGATCTTGATAATCGGCCAGGTCGAGCCCCAAATGAAACACAGGACGCCGATGAGCAGGAACGCTACAGGTCGGGACGTCGGATTCATCGATTAAGAGCCACGAATCAGGAACTGTCGGCCGAATCACTGACCGGCAGCAGACAGCATGCGGTCGACTACTTCCTTCAAGCACTTTGCAGCGACCATGGCGGTGACGCCGTTCACGTCGCGGACTGGGTTGTACTCTACGATGTCCGCCCCGATAAGCGGCGCACGAATCGACTGAACAGCGCTCAGCACGTCCCGAACCGACACACCGCCCGGCTCGTGGTGCGAAAGACCGGGAGCGAACGCGGGGTCGAGCACGTCGAGATCCAGCGAGAGATACATCGGCCCTCCGAACTTCGCGCCGATCTCATTCGTCCACTGAACGGCCGTCACCACCTCGACACCAAACCGCTCCGCCTGAGCCTTCTGCTCGGGTGTCATTGTCCGAATACCCATTTGAACCAGTTGACCAATCAGGCCCTCCTCCATAATCCGCGCGAATGGACAAGCGTGAGAAAGTCTATTGCCGTCAAACTCGTCGTAGAGGTCGGGATGCGCATCAAGATGCAGTACGCTGAGGCGGTCGTACCGCTTGGCGAACGCCCGGATAATCGGATACGTGATCGCGTGGTCGCCGCCTAACGCGACCATCCGGTCGCCATTTTCTAGCAGTTCAGCGACCCCCTGCTCAATTGCCGCGAAAGCGACAGCGCCGGAGGGCAACGACAGGTCGCCCGCGTCTCGAAACCGAGGCTCGGCACCGAGGTCTCGTCCGAATTCGGTCGAAAGATTCGCCGATGATGAGTGTAGCGCCTCACGGATCTTGGACGGCGCCTGAGCGGCACCACGCAGAAAGGAAGAATTCTCGTCGAACGGGATTCCAACGAGTATGACATCGGGGCATCTGGCAATCATCGGCGGGTCATTGCTGAAATAAGACGCAGGATCCCAAGAATATAGTTGATCGGGCAGCGCAAAGACGGGATTATAGCCGACACTTCTGAAACTGCTCGTAGGCAGTGGCAATGGACGGAGGAATCCATGAAGCACAGGCCCAATGACTGGTCACGGCGTCGGTTTCTCGCATCGACTGGAGCGGCTCCGGTCGCCGGTCTACTCGCAAGCAAATGCGCCCCTCCGCCGGAAGCGCCGGCCGAAATTGGGGATGTCTACGAGCGCCTGGGCGTCAGACCCTTCATCAACGCAGCTGGTACCTACACGGCACTGACGGCGTCGCTAATGCCGGCCGAGGTGAGAGCAGCGATGGCTGACGCCTCGCAGCAATTCGTGTCCCTCAGCGAGTTGCACACCGCCGCCGGCACCCGGATCGCAGAGCTCGTCGGCGCGGAGGCCGCACTCGTTACCACGGGATGTGCCGCCGCCCTGACCCAAGCCACGGCCGCCTGTGTGTGCGGAACCGACCAGAACGCCATCCGCCAGGTGCCAAACACCACCGGCCTCAAGCAAGAAGTGATCATCCAGCGCTCCCACAGGTTCGGCTATGACCACGCGATCCGAAACGTCGGGGTCGAGTTGGTCGAAGTCGAGACGCGTGCGGAATTGGAGGCTGCGGTCACCGACCAGACCGCGATGCTTTTCTTCCTCAACGTAGCGAACACTCGCGGACAGATTCAGCGAGAAGAGTTCGCCGAAATTGGGCGTCAAGCCGAAATACCCACGCTCATCGACGCGGCGGCCGATCTCCCACCAGCCGATAACCTGCGGGCGTTCACGCGGATGGGGTTCGACCTCGTTGGGTTCAGCGGCGGCAAGGGATTACGTGGACCCCAGTGCTCGGGTCTACTACTCGGCCGAAAGGACCTCGTCGAGGCCGCCTATCTAAATGGATCACCGCATGGAAACTCAATCGGCCGGATCGCTAAGGTAGGCAAGGAGGAGATTGTTGGATTAACGCGCGCGGTCGAACTGTACCTCGAGAAAGACCATGAAGCTGAATGGGCCGAGTGGGAAGCACGAGTAAGTGCGATTATCGACGCTGTCACTGACATTCCTAGCGTCGAGGGCAAGCAGTTCGTGCCTGAGATCGCCAACGAAGTACCACACGCCCGCATCACATGGGACCCAACTCGCATCGCACTAACCCGCGATGACGTTGCTCAGGCGCTACGCGAGGGCCACCCGCGCATTGAGCCACGCCCGAGCGCTGCGGATGCCTCCCGACTCGAGCTCGGCGTCTGGATGATGGAGGCTGGCGATCACAAAGTGGTGGCCGGTCGTGTGGCAGAAATCCTGGCTCAAGAGGCCGGCGCCTGACAATGCACTAGGCCAGCGGGTCAGGGCTGGGCCAGCCCCGCCCACGCCACGCCAGCGCGGCCGTTCAGGTCCCAAACGATGCGCCCGCCGCGCACCGTCATCTCGGCTTCGAGCTTCCGGTCGCCTGGTAGCGTCTGACCGGCAACATCCAGAAAGCCAAACGTGCCTTGGCGGACGCCGATGACCGTCACGTCGGCCGGTGCGCCAACACCCAGGTGACCAAGGTCCTCCCTGTCAATGGCCCTGGCTGCTTGCCACGTCGAACGGTCAATCACATCGGGTAGGGACATCCCCAAATTAAGGAACTTGGACATAACATTTAGCATGTCCTTCATGCCGCCGTTCATACTGCCACTGTGAAGGTCCGTACTAATCGTGTCTGGCGGAAACCCCTGTCGCATAGAGGGTACGGCTTGATCGAATCTAAAGCTCCCTCCT
>DBHR01000066.1 GCA_002296225.1 Acidobacteria bacterium UBA823
GCCGCCGCCGCCGCCACCACCGCCTCCTACGGAAGAGGAGTTGTTTGAGGCGCTGACTTTGGCGGAGTTGAACGCGCAGGCGCCGCTTGCCAGCGTGTACTTCGATTACGACGAGGCGGAACTACTCGACGATGCACGCGCGGCGTTGCAGCGGAATGCGGAATGGATGCAACGGTGGACGAGCACACGCATCATGGTCGAGGGCCATTGTGATGAGCGAGGCACGAACGAATATAACCTCGGTCTTGGTGAGCGCCGAGCGACCGCTGTGGTCGATTACCTTACAGGTCTCGGTATTTCTGCGAACCGGATTGCTATGGTGAGTAAGGGCGAGGAAGAGCCAATGTGTTCTGACTCGGCTGAGGGTTGCTGGTCACGGAACCGACGCGGCAACTTCATTATCACCGCGAAGTAGTTACGTTCGGCACGGGCGTGGCGGGACCTAAAGTTCTGTTGCGCCCGTTGTCTGTACGGCACCTGTCTGTAGAGGCGTTCTATTCCTGTTCTAGGATTCTGATCAGCTCGGCGCTCTCAATTCTGGCAGTCGCTGATTTTTTCCCGTCGATCACTAAAACGGGAACTTCCTCTCCGTGTCGCCGCTCAAGCTCAATATCACCTGTGATGTCCACAATCTGAAGTTCGATAGCCATGTGCCCCCGCAGCCGATCGATTTGTGCCTTCATCTCGTCGCACAAGTGGCAATCGTGCTTAGTGTAAAGGGTCAGGTTGCGCCGCTGGTTCATGGGGCCAAAACCTCGGCCAGCTGCTTCGAAGCGGCCAATGGATCGGGTGCCTCGATGATTGGTCGGCCGACGACGAGGAAATTAGCACCCGCTGCTACTGCGCTTGCTGCGGTGGCGGTCCGCCTTTGATCGTCCGCACCTTGCGCCACGCTCACGGGTCTGATGCCGGGCGTCACGATTGTGAAGGATGGGCCACAAGCCGCGCGGATTACCTTGATCTCTCTGGGCGAAGCTACGGCTCCGTCGACACCAGCCCGTTGGGCGAGTTCGGCTAGCGCGACCACATGGTCGGCCAGTGGTCGTTGGGTAATGCCGAGGTGAGAAAGGTCTGCGTCATCCAGGCTAGTCAGCAGGGTGACCGCAACGATGCGAGGGCCTTCATTACCGGCGGCTTCCTTCGCAGCGCGCAGCATGTCGTGCCCACCGGATGCGTGGACTGTGAGCATCCAGACGCCCATCTCAGCTGCTGACCGCACTGCACCAGCAACGGTATTCGGAATGTCGTGAAACTTCAGATCGAGAAAAACCCGATCGCCGCATTTAGTCAGTGAACGCACGATCTCGGGGCCAGCAACAGTGTAGAGTTGACTTCCGACCTTGAAGCCGCCAACGTGTCCGCGAAGTTTGTCGGCTAGCGTCAGCGCGCGGTCCATCGAGTCAACATCGAGAGCGACTAAGAGCTGTTCCATACTTGAGTTTCTGTTAGTTCGAGTGTTCCAACCAGGTCCTGTACCCGTTCGATGTTGTGACGAGAGAGATATTCTTTGAGGTCCGCCAGTAGCTTCGGCCAGAGGTTGGGATTCACGAAGTTGGCCGTGCCCACTTGCACGGCCGTAGCGCCGGCAATGATAAATTCGAGTACGTCTCTTGCAGTCATGATGCCGCCCATGCCAATGATTGGGATCGTTACGGCTTGACTACATTCATAGACCATCCGGACAGCGATCGGACGGATGGCGGGTCCACTCAATCCCCCCACTCCATTTGATAGGGCTGGGCGACGAGTTTCGACGTCGATGGCCATGGCAAGGAAGGTGTTTACCAGCGAAACAGCGTCCGCGCCGGCTTCTTCCGCTGCCCTCGCGATACCGGCGATGTCAGTAACATTTGGAGTTAACTTTGGGATGATGGGTAGCTTAGTAACACTCCGAACAGCCTGGACCACCTCGCTTGTACCAACGGCACTATTGCCGAAAGTGATGCCACCGGCTTTGATGTTGGGACACGAGATATTAAGCTCGATCGCGTTCACACCGTCAGCATCGGCAAGTATGCGAGTAATTTCAACGTACTCATCAATGGTGCTACCACAGATGTTGACGATGACCGTGGCGCCTTGACTGTATAAGTCGGGTAGCTTCTCCGCAACGAAGCGATGAACACCGATGCCCTGCAGTCCGATCGCGTTAAGCATCCCCGCCGGTGTTTCTACGATCCGCGGAGGGTTGTGGCCTTCACGCTCGGACAGAAACAGTCCTTTTACCGCGATACCGCCGAGTGTCTTAAGGTTGACAACTTCGGCGTACTCCACGCCGTAGCCGAAGCAGCCGCTCGCGGCGATTAACGGGTTTTTCAGGCGGAGCGAACCAATATCGACGTTCAGATCCATGCTGTGCTAAACAAACTCGTTCCTCAAGCTGCGAACTATAAGCGATTCCAGGTGATGGTCTGACTGTCGAAGACCGGCCCTTCGAGGCAAGCACGAACAAAGTGCGTCGGTTCGTCCTCGCTGTTACACACTGGTACGACACAGCTATAACAGCCTCCCATGCCGCAACCCATAACAGGTTCTAGTGACACCTGGCATGGCCGTCCGTGAGCCGCGGCCAATCCAGCTACAGTTCGCATCATCGGTGTCGGCCCACATGCGTAAAGTGTAGGTTTTGCTGATACCACCGAGGCTGTGAGAGCGCGTTCCAATGGCGCAGTCACCAGCCCACTCTCACCCCGGCTGCCGTCTTCTGTCGCCAACACGAGTTCCACTCCGAGCTGTGTGAACGCGTCGAGATAGAACAGGTCGGCCGAGCGTCGGCCACCGTAAAATAGCGTCGTCGGTGTGCCAGACTGCTGCAAGGCGGAAGCCAAGGTGAGAAACGGTGCGAGACCAACACCGCCAGCTACGATCCAGGCTTCTTGTGGCGGGGCGACGAGAGTGAACGGCACGCCAAGAGGGCCGAGACACCTGATCTCTTGATCGACTTCAACGGAGTATAGGATTTCTGTGCCGATTCCCACTCGTTTATTCAGGAGGGAGAATCCCGTTGGCGCACCGTTACTGGTCGGCAATACCTCGAAGATTGAAAATGGTCGTCGCAGCAGCGGTTCGAACCCGGTAACTGGTTTAATCATAACGAACTGTCCAGGTTGAGCGCCTAACGCCAGCGCTGGGGCATCGAGGCAGACGACATTGTAGTCGTCCGACAGACGGATGTTGGACACGACCCGAGCGTCTACATCGACTGGCATGTTCGCAGTATACCTTGAAG
>DBHR01000023.1 GCA_002296225.1 Acidobacteria bacterium UBA823
TGACAGTTCGACCGTGATTTCGGTGCCCGTCTACACCATGCCTTACTCGGGGATGGTGCTAGTTGGCCCCCGCCGCCCGTTCTCGAAACGGTCGACGACCGCTGCGGTCACAAGGTCGCCGCCCACGTTTAACGTCGTACGGCACATGTCGAGAATCCGGTCGACACCGAGCACAATGGCGATCCCTTCCACCGGGACCCCTACGATCCCGAGCACCATCATCAGTAGTGGAATCGAACCGCCGGGGACGCCGGCTACACCAATGGCCGTGACCACCGACATGAGAATAACGATCAGTTGACTGCCGAGCGAGAGATCTACACCAAACACCTGTGCGATGAACAGTACTGTCACCCCTTCGAACAGCGCCGTGCCATTCATATTCATCGTCGCGCCGAGGGGCAAGACGAATCCCGCCACGGCATCGGAGATGCCCAGCTCCTCCCGAGCGACCCGCATGGTTGTGGGCAATGTTGCGTTACTGGAGGAAGTCGAGAATCCCGTGAGAATCACGACGCGAGCGCGCTTCATGAACTCGACGGGATTGCGCCTGGCCACAAACCATAAAATGAGCGAGTAGCCCACGACGAAGAAGATCGTCAGACTGCCGACCACGGTCACGATGTATTTCACTAGATTGAAAAGGATTTCGAATCCGAAGCGTGCCGTCACACTGAAAATCAAGCACGCGACGCCCAGCGGCGCCACTTTCATGACCAGGCCGATGATGGCGATTGTGACGTGACCGAGGCTCTCGAGGAAGTTTAGCAGTGGCTGAGCGTTTTCCCGGCCGACGATGGTTAGGCCGATTCCGAGCATGAGGGCGAAAAAGATGACGGCGAGCATCTCGCCGTTAGCGGCTGCTTGGACCGGATTACGCGGCACGATCCGCACGAATAGATCGATCCCGAACGCCCCTTCAGCTAACCCCATCGCGTCCGAGTCGCCCTGGTAGGTCTCCATGAGCCGTTCTGTCACCGAGGGCTCGAGTCCTTCACCAGGTTTCAGGAGGTTGACGGCTGCCAGCCCAAGCATCGTCGAGAGTGCCGTCAAGCTCAAGAAGCTCAACATTGCGACCACGCCGATTCGGCCCAAGCGTTTGAGGCTGCCCAAACCTGCAATCCCGACCGACAACGTCGATACGATCAGCGGAATTACCACCATAATCAAAGCGTTCAGCCAGACGCGTCCGATCGGTTCGGTCACGGAGCTCACGAATTGTTCTGTGCCGGCAGTACCACCCGTCAATAAATTGATGGTGATTCCGAGCGCGGCCCCGACTACGAGGCCCAGGAGAATCTTCGTGTGAAGAGCCATGAGCGGTGACGGTAGCACCAAGAATTTATGACTGTCAACGTAACGGTGTGGGATATCAGCCGGTGGTTGACGGTGTCGAAGCCGGGCATCAGCGCGTGGCGGGTGCCTAGAACTGCTGCTTGGAACGCTGCGGGTCCGCGTCAGCCGTAGGTGCCCGCGTTGCAACGCCTGCCCGCCAGCGATAGACTACGAGGCCATCCACGCATCGTCGTTGTATGGTCGTCCGGTTAGTGCGGGCGATGGACTTGTAGGGGGCGGCCCTCAGTCGGGGAGGTGCCAAGACCCGGAAGCCGGCCGATGCGCAACCGTAATCTATCGGCAAGACATTATAGAGGGGAATAGCATGAGCAAGTCGTTCTGTTCGTTCATCGGACTCTGCGGTTTGTTGGGCGTCTTCGTTGCTGCCGGAGAGGTCAGTGCCCAATCCATTCCGCTACAGGGCATTCCTGCTAGCGACTCTTTGGGCGCCGAAGATATTTGGGGCAATCCGACCTTCGTGGGCGGCGTGGTCAACGGGGGACCGACCGCCCACAGCGAGTGGTGAAATGCCGTTTCGGCGCTGGATCGCGCCAATAATCGCTTGTTCGTCAGCTCTCACGGCAGTCGCGTCACCATTTATCAGCTGGACGAGAACGGTAGGGTCGCGAGCCGTACCGCCGACTACGTCATCGGAGAGACCTCGCTCTATGGGCGACGCAATTCCCCAGGAATCGCCACGCGCTCAGAGGGTTCGCTAATTTCTGGCATTGCCTATGACAACGTCAACCACCGGCTCTTTGCGAGGGATAGTTCGGTCATTGCCTGGCACCCGAACGGCCGACTGTTGGTGTTTGACGTTCATCCCGACCGCATGGTCAACGGACCCGAAGCCCTGGCGGTGTTCGGTCAGCCAGATTTCACGACCCGGAGCCTGGGTGGGGTCGGGCCACAGAAGCTCGCTTCCATTAATGGGACCGTACTGGACGAAAAGCATCAGCGCCTCTTCGTTAGCGATGGTGACAACAACCGTATCCTCGTTTGGGATGTGGCCCCGGAGCGTCTGACGGAAACTCCGAACGCCATGGTCGTGATCGGGCAACGTGATTTTTTTAACAACGAGCCCCGTGCCGGGGCGTCGGGTTTGGCTGACCCTGGTAGCATCTACTACGACCCCGAGACCGAGCGATTATTCGTGGTCGATGGCGGCAACCACCGCATTCTCACGTTCGACGTGGATCCCGAGAACCTCGAAACGGGGATGTCTGCAGAGACGGTCATCGGGCAAGCTGACTTCGATTCAAATCAACCAGGCGTGGGTGCCGGGCGCTTGAACCGGCCCAGCCGGCTTTCGTTCGACGACGCTCATGGCCGCCTGTTTGTGGCCGACGGTGGGAATCAGCGAGTAGTCATCTTCGACGTACGCCCCGACTATCTGGCGTTGGGCGCGACTGCCACCCACGTGTTAGGTCAGGACACCTTTGGCACGTCCGATCGTCGGGTCGACCTCCGGAAGCTAGCACCGGGGCAGATGATTCTCAATCGACGTCAGCAGCAGCTCATGGTGAATGAAGGGACTGTGGCCAACCGGACACTGGTGTTCGACGTGCACCCAGACCGGATCGAAAACAATCCCGATGCCGTGGCCCTCCTGTTTCAGGAAGATTTTGAAAAATCCGAGCGGCGAACCAGTCAGGTTTACGAAAACTCCCCACGCCCGTTCCTGGATGAAGAAACCGACACGCTGTATGTAGCGTCGGGCTACCCCGGTGGGAATCGGGTCCTGCTCATGGATATGTCGCCTGGGCAGGTGACGACCGGGATGCCAGCTTTTGATGTGATCGGCCACTACGATGTTGAAGGGAAGCCAAACTTCGACGCGCGCGCGGCTTACGGACGCATCAACGACCGGTTCATCTACCCCCGAGGTGTAGCCCTGGATCCGGTCGATCACCGACTCTTCGTTAACGACCAATACAACAATAGGGTGCTGATGTTCGAGTTGGACGCGGAGAATCGCATCGCCGACCGGGTGGCGGACGTCATCCTGGGTCAGCCGGATGCCCACACAGGGCAATTGCGGGAGATCTCGGCGCGAACACTGCAGATTCCTCTGGCACTCGCCTATGACGTCACCAGTAAACAGCTCTTCGTGGGCGACGGGTGGAACAATCGCGTGATGGTATTTGAC
Source organism: Acidobacteria bacterium UBA823 (assembly GCA_002296225.1). Lineage (GTDB taxonomy): Bacteria > Acidobacteriota > Vicinamibacteria > Vicinamibacterales > UBA823 > UBA823. The sequence goes on from DBHR01000023.1 coordinate 3,485, forward strand.
GCGCACCCCGACCGCCTCAGCACCTTTGATGAGGCGGTGGCCGCCTTGGGTCAACGGGATTTCGAGTCAGATGAGCCCAGCGTAGGACCCGACCGGCTCAACTTCGGTGTCTCTTGGGGACGAGGTATTCAGTCCGCGGCTCCAACACCGCTCGCTCTTGAGGTCGACACCAATCATCAACGGCTGTTCGTCTCCGATGGCATCAATCACCGAGTACTGGTCTTCGACATTCGTCCGGGCATGGTCAAGACGGGGGTCTCTGCGATCGGGGTACTGGGGCAGAGGGACTTCGAACACAACGACCCAACGCCAAAGGAGAGTAGTCGTGTCACTGATAGTCTCGGCGTATTGGGTGCACGGGTCGTCAGTGGGCGAGCGCCTGTCAATAACCACGGATTCGATACTCCCAGCGGACTTGTCTACGACGTCAACCATGACCGACTGTTCGTCGTGGATGGCAATAACTCACGCGTGATGGCGTTCGACGCGGCGCCCGACACATGGCAGGACGGTCAAGCGGCGGTCGCTATCCTAGGACAGATGAACGAAACGGGAGGGGACGAAGTGCGTCTCGATAGGCGGGACGTTGGTGAAGACGAGGGCCGGCGCCGTATGCGGATGGCCAGCGGCATCACCTACGATACAGCCAACGACCGTCTGTTGGTGAACGACAAGGGCAACGACCGCATCTTGTTCTTCAATGCCCGTCCGGAAGTCTTGGAGACCGGCATGGCGGCGAGCGGTGTCATTGGGCAAAAGGACTTTGTGAGCCGGATTCCCGGCAACGGCGAACAAGAGGAGCTCCTCGACCCCCGAGAAATTACCTTCGACCCAGAGCATCAGCGCTTGTACGTTACCGATTCCTTCTGGGCTCGGCTGATGGTCTTTGACCTGCCGCGCGCTGAGCGGCCGGTAGCGATTCCAGCCAATACCGCGATGACCTACGGAACGCTGGACGCCTGGAATGGACGGGATATACCCGACAAGGAAAGCCGTCAGGCGTGGCGTGGGTCGCTGACGTCTGAAGCTGGA
>DBHR01000055.1:0-974 GCA_002296225.1 Acidobacteria bacterium UBA823
CGGAAACCACCGCCGGGATGCCCCAGGTCGCGGAACGCGTCGTCTAGTAGTGGCTCAAGCTGTGCATATAGCTGCACGGCGCTCTCGACGTTCACTGAATCGAACGCGTCGGCGATGAGGTCGTAGCGTACATAGCTCTGGGGGTTGACGACCGGACGTTGACGACTGCCTGTCACGCTGAACGGCTCGCGCGGCGACAAGTTGCCGAGGTGACGCGCCGGTGTCTGTCCCTCTGCCATATTTTCCACGACGACTACAAACGTTCTGAGCAGGTCGTCGGTCGCGATCCAGGTGACTAACGTCGGGTGTGCCGACAGAGCGCTCACGAGGTCACGCACGAAACTATCGCTCTCATCGAGCTCGGGGAGTTCGATTGGCTCGACGTCATCGACTATTTCGGGGACGTCAACAGGCGGGGTCACCTCAACGACTGGCGACGCCTCGATCGGGACCGTTTCGGCGGGACCGCGCTGCATGAGATACACGGCAACTATGGCCGCAGCGAGTAACGCAACTCCGCCCATCACGACCGCTGTGTATTGCCATCGAGGCGGTCCACTGGGCGGCGGACTTGGTGCTGGGTCGAACTGAAAATCGCTGAACTCGTTCATCTCTGACGTTCCAACGCTTCGACCATTGTAGAACAGTCCAGCCTAGCACGTTGCTCGCGAACTCTGGGGGTAGCGTTGGGTGGCTTAGCGCGTGGCCGCGTGGCCGGCGAACGCGTTCGGGCCTGAGGGAACGTGGGACGGCTGGCTTGGCCGTTTCAGTTTTGGCAGGAGCGCCGCGATGGCAACGACCCCGACACTAACAGCGGTGAGGACAAGGAATAGGAGGGAGAAGCCTCCGGTGACGTCGTTGATGTAAGCCACCAGCCTGATGGCTAACGGGGCGGCACCGAACGCGATGACGAACTTGAGGCCAAAGACGACACCGTGTCTCCGCTCCGGCGTTGCGGCGGCTAGCAGCATGTT
>DBHR01000055.1:1291-1431 GCA_002296225.1 Acidobacteria bacterium UBA823
TCAGCTGGCAACGAGCCGGTGTTGGCCACGACCAGGACAGTCGAGGCCGCAACGAGCGAAAGCCCGCCCGCATTCGCAGCGATCCAGAGGACCGGGACCTGCGCCAGAAACGTGCCGATGTAGACTGTTTTCAGATCGAA
>DBHR01000055.1:1753-2029 GCA_002296225.1 Acidobacteria bacterium UBA823
TGGTCCGCGAGGTAGCCTGATGCGACCTGCGTTAGGGCAGCGAAGCCGTACACCAGTGCGACGAACGCGCCGACGCCGAGCGTTGAGATACCGACGAACTCTTCGAGTCGGATTGCGAAAACCTTTGGGAGTGCGGTCTGTGTGGCTTGGTAGATGATCGCGCCGCCGAACATTGTGATGAGTAACAGCACGAACGCCCATGTTTGGCCAACTTGACCGTCGGCGCGCGTCGAAGAACGGCTCGTGGTCTCGTCGGTGAGCCGGCCGCTCGCTAGG
>DBHR01000055.1:2378-2663 GCA_002296225.1 Acidobacteria bacterium UBA823
AGTACCGGGCACGAGGAATGCCACCCGCCACCCGAAAAGCTCGATCAACGTACCAGCTACGAGCCCTGCCCCGGCCACGCCCCCGCTGCCAAAGCTGCCGTTGAGGCCGAGCGCCTTGCCGCGGCCCTGCGTCGTGGTGCGGACGAGCCAGGCGATGCCGACCGGGTGATAAATCGCGGCGAAGGCTCCGAGCAAACACAAGCTGGCCCACATCATGGTGGGGGAGGTCGCGAGGCCACAAAGAATTGCTGCTCCGCCAAGACCGACGAAGAATAGGACGAGCAT
>DBHR01000055.1:2981-4389 GCA_002296225.1 Acidobacteria bacterium UBA823
CCCGGCGCACTCCACCGGTCGCTGAGCCAACCCGCCGGTAACGCCATGGCGCCGACAAGGAGTGAGCCGATCGTCCAGAGGCCGATCAACTCGTGATACGGCATCGCCCACTCGCGCTCGAGTGGTAGAACGATGATGAAGAAGTACACCGCGAACAGGTGCATGTAACCGTGGCCGAGGCACGAGAAAACAAGCGCGTAGCGAGCTGTGGTCGATGCCATGGCGTTCGCCATCATACGCTAGCTGGCTGTGCGTTCTGATGACGGTTCATAAGAACGTTATGAAGTTCACGAAGCCGCCGCACTTCTGAGCCTCGTATCGTGCTTGTCGCTAAACCGTTAGGAGCGAGGCGCCGTCCGCCGGGTGGCAGGTGAAGAACTGACCTTCGGCGGACCCCTCCGCTCGGTAGGTAGCCGACACTTCTGCGGCGAACGCCCCGGCAGCTTCCGAGGCCACGAGTGCGATGGCGCTGCCCCCAAAACCCGCACCCGTCATCCGCGCGCCGTAACACTTGCTCGTGCGGCGTGCGAGGTTCGTGACGAAATTCAGCTCCGGACTGGAAACCTCGTAGAGGTCGCGCAGGCTCGTGTGTGACGCGTTGACGAGGTCGCCTGCCCGTTCGTAGTTACCAACTGCGAACGCCGCCGCGAGCTGTGCGGGGCGCGCGTTCTCGGCGACGACATGTGCCACGCGCCGATACGCGGTCACGTCCAGTTCACTACGGATGGCTTCGAGTAGTGCGGGGTCAACGTCACGCAGCGTCCGGACGTCTGGATGCCGGCGGCGAGCCGCATCGAGCGCGCCGTTGCATGCCTTCCGCCGCGTATCGTATTCCGTTGTGCCCAGCGATCGCCGAATGCCAGTGTCCATCACGATGATGGACAGGCCGGCCGGTATTGCGATCGGGTCAACGGCCAGCGACCGACAATCCAGCAGCAGTGCGTGTCCCGCCACACCTGCGCCTGATGCTACCTGGTCCATGATGCCGCAGCCCACGCCGACGAAGGCGTTCTCGGCTTTGCGTGCAAGTTTCGCCATCGGCAGGGCATCCCACGAGACCTCACTGATTGCGCACAGTGCTCGCGCGACGGCCATCTCCAGTGCGGCCGACGATGAAAGACCGGCTCCGATTGGCACGTCGCTACGGATGACTACGTCAGCGCCCACGAGTTCGTAGCCCGCGTTCGTGAGTGCCCAGGCGGTGCCAGCTATGTAGTCGTGCCAGCGGTTTCGACCCGTTGGGTGAAGCGCGTCAAGTGCAATCGTGACGCGCTCGTTGTATGCAGTAGCCAACACTCGTAGCGCACGATCGTGTCGCGGGCTTGCCGCAACGAGAACCTCACGGTTAATCGCGGCCGGCAGGACGAATCCGTCGTGGTAGTCCGTATGTTCGCCGATCAGATTAATG
>DBHR01000055.1:4688-5632 GCA_002296225.1 Acidobacteria bacterium UBA823
GATCAGATTAATGCGACCCGGCGCACGCGCGACGAGGTGTGGAATGCGCCCATCGAAGGCTTTTCGGAAATCGTCGACAATCTGCGCTGGGTCTACACTCACCGAATTATCGCTGTGGAGCCGTTGACTCCGTCGCGTCCTAAGGTTGCGCGGAGCCTGGCGGCGGCTTCTTCCGCGGTGAGATCACGCTGCGGCTCGGCCGTCATCTCATAGCCGACTAGGAACTTTCTGACCGTGGCGGAGCGGAGTAGCGGGGGATAGTAGACGGCGTGGAGGCGCCAACCGTCTTGGGGGGTCCCGTCGAACGGCTGCCCGTGCCACCCCATCGAATAAGGGAACTCGCAACCGAAGAGGGCATCGTAGCATGTGGTGACGTCAGCTACGGTTGCCGCCAGAGTGCCGCGCTCGTCGTCGTCGAGGTCGACTAGGCTGCCAACGTACCGATGGGGTAAAACCATAACCTCGAACGGCCAGACTGCCCAGAACGGTACCAGTGCCACCCACCCGTTGTTAACGAAGACGATCCGTTCGCCTTTTGCGAGTTCCATTTCAAGATAGTCACCAAGGAGATCACGGCCGTGCGTCTCTCGGTACGCTCGTTGTGTAGCCAGTTTTCGGCTCGGAATGGTCGGCACGTGGTCGACCGACCAGATCTGGCAATGGGGATGTGAGTTGCTGCAACCCATCAGTTTGCCGCGATTCTCGAAGACCTGAACGTAGCGGATCGCACTGTTCGTAGTTGCACGGTCAACTTCCGCGCTCCACGCATCGACCACTGCGCGAACACTGCTGGGCGCCATCCGGGATAAAGGCAAGTCGTGTCGGGGTGAGAAGCAGAGCACGCGGCACGTACCGTTAACGCCCTCGGCGCGAAAAAGTTCCGTTGATTTGTGTGTGGTGCTGGGCGCCGACCTTGCCAACGCTGGAAAGTCATTGTCGAAGGC
>DBHR01000055.1:5935-6658 GCA_002296225.1 Acidobacteria bacterium UBA823
CGCTGGAAAGTCATTGTCGAAGGCGAACGTGCCGGTGTATCGAGGGTTCACCAAGCCATTCACACGCGCGTTTCCCGGGCAGAGATAGCACTGAGGTTCGTATGTTGGCTGGTCGGTAGGTGGCGCGCCGTCCGTCCGTCCTTGCCACGGGCGCTGGAGGCGTGTAGGTGAAGTCAGGACCCATTCGTCAAGAAGCGGGTTGTGTCGCCGGTGGGGACCGTCGATTCGGAATGGCATACCGGCCTATTATGGATCGCCGACGAGAGTTGGCCGCTGGATTGGTGCTCTCAAACTGGACGCGAAATTGTTTTCGGCGGATGCATCCATATTGACGGAGCGTTGTGTGATTCTGTGACGCAGTAGCGTATTCGGGCCCGTTGGCCCTTCACTACCCCTGCTATAATTTCTTGCCTGAGCCGAAGTAGAGAGATAAGGGGGTAGGGAGATGTCCGCGTTTGTTGCCGAACTGATGGGCACGATGATTCTCGTTGTCCTTGGTGACGGCGTGGTGGCCAACGTATTGCTCACCAGGTCCAAAGGCGAGGGAAGCGGATGGATGGTCATTGCGACCGGATGGGGACTCGCCGTCGCCGTCGCGGTGTACGCCGTTGGTAGCGTAAGCGGTGCACACATCAACCCGGCAGTGACAATTGGGCTCGCGTCGATCGACCGTTTCCCGTGGACCAGTGTGCCGATCTATGTTGCGGGGCAACTGCTCGGAGC
>DBHR01000055.1:6980-8540 GCA_002296225.1 Acidobacteria bacterium UBA823
ATTCTAGGTGGTGTCGTGGTCTGGCTTGCGTACCGTCCGCATTGGCAAGAGACGGCAGACCCTGACCTTAAACTCGCCGTTTTCTGTACGGCCCCGGCTATTCGGCAGCTAGGTGCAAATACAGTGACCGAGATTATCGGTAGCTTCATGCTCGTTCTGGGCGTGCTCGCTATCCTATCGCCGGCGAATCTCAACCCAGAGACTGGCTTTCCAGCGGGACTCGGACCGTTCCTGGTGGGTATGCTGGTCTGGTCGATCGGGCTTTCATTAGGCGGTCCAACTGGATACGCGATCAACCCGGCGCGAGATCTAGGACCTCGAATCGCACATTTCCTCCTGCCGATTGCGGGTAAGCGTGATTCCGATTGGGCTTACTCCTGGGTACCGATCGTAGGTCCTCTCGTCGGGGGTATGCTCGGCGCGTTCTGCTACCGCCTACTTTGGATGACCTGAAGTCACCCGATTTCGTTGACGCAGTTCTCATTACTCTGATGTTGAGCGTCCGACCGCTGGTGCTCCTCGCCTTCGCCACGATCTACGTGGTATGGGGATCGACCTACCTCGCGATCCGATTTGGCATCGAGACGATTCCGCCGTTGTTTATGGCCGGGGTGCGGTTCTGTATCGGTGGCACGCTATTTGTCGGATGGGCGATTGCTCGCGGTGCGGAACGCCCGGTCGCGTCACTGTGGCGGCCCGCCGCGCTGGTCGGCTTGCTGATGATCACCGGTGGCATTGGCGTCGTCACGTGGGCGGAGCAGTTTGTACCGTCTGGGCTGACAGCGCTCTTGATTGCCATGGTCCCACTGTGGGTCGTGTTGATCGACTGGGCCCGGCCCGGCGGGTCGCAGCCAGGGCGAGTCGTCTTTTTCGGCCTTGTTCTTGGACTCGTTGGAATGACGCTGTTGGTTAACCCAACTGGCATTGGGGGAGTCGGCGAGGTCGACCCGGTCGGGGCACTTGCGCTTGTGTTGGCGACGCTAAGTTGGGCGGCTGGCTCGATCTACTCGCGGAATGCGAGACAGTCATCGTCGCAGGTGATCGCGGTAGGTATGCCGATGATGATCGGCGGCGTCATCCTGTTGGGCGTGAGCGCATTGAGCGGCGAGCTACGGCAGGTCAATGTCGGCCTGATGTCGTGGCGGTCTGTAATGGCGCTGGCCTACCTCATCGGGCCGGGTTCATTAGCCTACGCTGCGTATCTATTCTTATTGCGGGCGTCCACCCCGACGAAGGCGGCCACCTATGCCTATGTCAACCCGGTCATCGCACTCATACTCGGTGCCGCTGTCGGCGGCGAGCAGGTCAGCACCTGGACGCTAACCTGTTCGGCTGTGATCATTATGGGCGTCATCGCGATCGTAACGGCTAAGGCACGCACTGTGTCCGCCTAGGCTCTGTGTTGTAACGCGCACAACCTCACTGGTTCTTGCCACGGCCAGCGATCCGCCACACCGCTTCCACACGGTTGTTTCGGATCGCGTACATCTTGTCGTAGAGGTTCACCACCGGATCGCAGTGCGAAATTATCAACTCAAGGCGATCGCCAGCCTGGTAGAC
>DBHR01000037.1:0-17040 GCA_002296225.1 Acidobacteria bacterium UBA823
ATCTGTGCGATGCCGTATTCTTCGATGAACCAGCCGATACCCTTCACGCACTTCAGGGAACCGGGTTGCCAGACCTTGTTACCGCGCTCGTCCAGCACTGCCGTTCCGTCGACGGTCTTGACGCGACCCTTCTCGCGCACGTCGAAGGCAATGGCGTTCGCACGACGGGTACTCGTAGTATTGAGATTCACGTTATAGGCAACCAGAAAGTACCGCGCACCGACGGCGGTCACCCCACACGCGGGATCGAACGTGCCCGGTCCAAAGTCGGTCTTCCAGACGGGATCGGATAAACGTTCATGCAGTGCCTCGTATTCGCCAGCCCGACACGCCGCCAGATTACGTCGGCTGGTTACCTTGGCGGCGTATTCATACAGGAATCCTGAGATGCCAACTTCCACGCCCAACCGTTCAGCGAGCCTGTGAGCAAGCGTTACGACCTCGTCCATGGTGATGTTGGCGACGGGGACAAGAGGGCACACGTCCATTGCACCGAATCGGGGATGCGTGCCCGTGTGGGTGCGCATGTCGATGAACTCCTTGGCATTGGTGGCGGCCCGCACCGCTGCCTCGATCACCGGCTCGGGTGCGCCGACGAACGTCACGACCGTCCGGTTGGTGGCGAAACCGGGGTCCACATCCAAGAGCGTCACCCCATCAACCGCTTTTATCGCGTCCGTGATCGACTTGATCACGGCTATGTCCTTGCCCTCCGAGAAGTTCGGAACACATTCGATGAGTTGGCTCACGGCAGCAGTTCCAGCGGTAATTAGGTGGTTCGTCGATTACGACAGCATGGAGACACAGTCACATCGGCCAACACCGGCGGCCGACTAACTCCCGACTGGCGACAGACGCGACGGTGAAGCCGACCAGATGTTCTTGGCGACCGGCCATAGCATTCCTCAGGCGCCTACGACGATACGGGGGTAGGTCTAGATTCTACCGCTGGCCGGTGACTGGTTCAACGCGAGGGGGGCGAGGGCTCAGGCCTGTGTCTCTTGTGCGTCCTTTTTCCTGATTATCTCAGCGAACATCAGCCCTTTCAGGCTGCTCTTTGACTACTGCTCACGTCGCTGGTAACTCCTTCGTCCGCACCAGTCTGGGGCACAATTCAATCATCAACGTGTCCGGGTGGGTAGGGTTAACTCCTCGCTCAATGCTCCTTGGCATCCATCTGCTCGTGCGCACGCTCGAGCGTCTCGGACAATCGCCGACAATGTACATCCCATCCATACTCTTTGACGGCCCGTTCTCGGGCAGCGCGACCCAGGTCATCGCGATGCGGGGCGTCAGCTAGTCGCTCGATCGCATTCGCGAGACCGTCGGCCTCGGCCGCGTCGTAGGTGACGCCTTCGCGGCCATCGCGGCACAGCACTCTCAAGCGGTGGACGTTCGGCACGATGACCGGTAAGCCGGCCGCCATATACTCGAAAACCTTCAACGGCGACCAGTAGAAATCGAGCCGCAACGGCCCATGGGCCTCGACGTCAAACGGGGCGACGCCGATGTCAGCGGCGGCAAGGCATGCAGGCATCCGCCAGTGCGACAGCCGGCCCACAAACAAGATGTTCCCGACGCCGGCCGCAGCGCGCCGGACGCGGCGGAGCTCGGGACCATCGCCGACGAAGACGGCCTTGATGTCAGGCCGACCGCGCGCCCGTAGCTTCGCGATCGCACTCACGAGATGGATGGCACCATGCCAGGGTCGGAACGCGCCAGCAAAGATGACGACGGTTTCTCCGGGCTCGCGCCGGAACGGCACATCGCCATGGGCGTCAGGCGTGAATCGCGTGGTATCGGCGCCCCACTCGAGCCGCAGCACGCGTCTCGGCTCGACCCACTGAGGCAGAATTCTGGTACTCGGCGTTACGAACAGGTCAGTTTGCCGGCACTGCCACTCACGCCATCGCCTTAGCGGCTCGAAGAAAAGGGCCCTGTCGATCAAACGTTTGAGCGAGCCCGCATGGTCAATGATGGGTGTGTTGACTTCCAGCACGGCCAGTGCCCCGGTTCGGGATGCAGCCGTCACGCCTTCCCCCCCGAAGTTGTAATACCGCTCGATGACAACGTCTGCTCTGAGTGCTCGGGTAAGCTCCGTAATGCGCTGCACCCGCATCCATCGGAGCTGTCGCCAGCCCAGTGGAGGCCGCATGGAGTGCCATTGAACTGAGCTGTCCGGAAAGATGTCTTCTTGCTGAACTCTTTGCTTAAAGCGACGGAGCGCACTTTCGATCGATTCTCCGTCCTGGATTGATTGATTTCCCGGAGTGACCAAGGCATGAACATCGTGTCCAAGCGCCGCAAGCCCATGCGCCACCTGCGCAACGTGGACAGAACCACCCGTTGTACCAGGAACTTGCTGATCGATCGCCGTATACAGAATGCGCATCACTCAGCGCGGTACAGACTCGGTCTGTCCACCGCTCATAACCTCGGCCAGCAGAGCCTCTATACGCTCCGCTCGATGATCCCAGCCGTACTCGGCGACTTCATTGAACGCCCGACGCGCAATCCGCTCGGCCAACGCTCGATCCTCAAGGACCCGGCGAAGTCCGACGGCGAGCGCCGTAGCACTGCCTGGCTCGACGAGCACGGCATTCTCACCATCGCGGAGCACTTCACGAAGGGATGGCAGATTTGCCGCCACAATCGGCTTGCCAGCAGCCATGTACTCGAACAGCTTGAGCGGAGACGTATAGTTGACAGCGAGTTCGGCATCCACGTTTGGCAAAACCAGCACATCCGCCTCGGCCAGAAATCCGCTCACTCTCGAAGGCTCGACCATACCTGTAAGCAATACACGTGATTCGAGCCCCAAACGTCGACTGGCGCCTAGGATACGGTCAAGGTCAGGCTCGGAAGCATGTCCTCCGACAATCGTCGCTTCAACACCTTCGAGACCGACAAGTGCCTCGAGTAGCACATCCACGCCTTTCCACGGGTATAGGTGTCCAGCGTAGACCACGCGGGGCGGCTGTGCATGACGAAGGTCTTCGAATCTCCGCTCTGGTTGAAGACGCGTTCCGTTTGGAATCACCGCCACTCGAACCCGCTCGCCGAACCGTCGTTTAAGCTCGGTCAAATTACCAGTGGTAGTCGTGACGTATCCGTCCGCACCTCGCCACACGCGCTCTTCCCGTCGCATGAGTCGTCTCTGCTTCCTCGGAGACGCCGCCCGCGCCATTGATAGAGCCCGTGACCGCTGGGCGGCTTCAGCCGGTGCAAAACAGTGCGACTCGTAGACCAATAGCGGCCGTGTTGTCCGGGAGAACTGGACCATGAGTGATGCGACCCCGAGGTCGCGCGTGAACACCACACCACCGCGTCGAAACTCCCTGCTCCAAGCAAGAACTTGAGCCAGATATTCAACCCGTCGGAGCCACATCGTCCCGGAAGCGGGTGCCCGTCGGATGTTCAACCCAGGCAAAGGTGCCAGACCGTAGTACCCGAATGGATCACGAGAAGGGCTCTGAGTGTCCGGTCTCACGCCCAACGTCACCTCGTGTCCACGCCGGGCCATCGCGGCGCACGTCTCCATCGTCTGGATGCCATTCGCGCGCTCGAGCGGAAAACGAATGTCCGCGAGATACAGCAGGTGCACACTAATTCTAGAATTCATCGAGAATCGACCTGCGCCGTGAGTGCACCTACTCAGGGCGTCGTAGGAGCATAGAACGACTGTCGATCAAAGACGTAGCGGTATGCAATCTCCGGTAACCGGCGTGGCACCTCAATAAACGTTCCGCGGGTGTTCCGTACCACCTCCAGGCGCTGCCGGTCCATCATACCCGCGCCATACTGCACCATCAGGCCGAGGTTCCACCACATGCAGAACGCGCACGCACCCCACAGTAGGCGACGGCGAATCGCCGTGCGAGTAGCACCGAACAGTGCCGCCAATCCCAGGGTCCACACGACGGTCAGCCCGACGAAGCGACGCTGACCAAACGCACCGGCCGACGTCCACGTATCAACGCTTCCTGTTATGTAGATCTGGCCAACCACCATCAGACATAGGAGCAGTCCAATGCGCCGCGTGTCGACCCCGTCGGCCGATCCGGCACGCACCGACCACACCATCCCAAGTAGTCCACCGACCGCAATCAGTAGGAGCGGTGTCCACACGAACAGGCCATGCTCCAGTGAGAACAGCACTTGCAGTGCGTGGGGCGCCAGCCAGTTCATCTTTCTAGTAACCACATCCGCGGGGCTAAGGCGACCATTCAATACGATGTAACTCATCGCCTGCGGAATGTAGACAAACGCGAACACGCAGCTACCCACGCTCGCTGCTGTAAACCAGTGCTGTGCTGCTCTTATGCGATCCCCGGAAGCGCGCACTTTCGTAACGGTCGTCCAGATGAAATCCGTTAACGGCCCGACCGCCAGCAACAGATCTTGCTCTCGAACCATCGCCATGAGCGCGGTCACAGCGCCAAGTGCCGCGATCCCCTGAAGAGACCAGGATCGCCTAACGCGCAACCAAACCATGACGAATACCGCCACGGCAAACGCCGAGCACGCGTGCGCCATCCCCGGCGCAACGTATGTGTAGAACAGCAACGGCGTACCCGTCCAGATCACGAGCCCGGTCGCAACGCCACCACCCACCAGACGTCGCGCGACTGCCACGGAAATAGCAATAGCGAGAAAGGCATACACTGCCGATGCGTACGCCACGGCCGACAGGTACGGCTGTGAAAATCCGTCGACCTCTACGTCGGACCCGAACCACTGCATCGTGCGCGCCGCGACGTCTCCAACAGCGTAGGCCGGGGCCCATAGGATCGCACACCCGATCGTGCCAAAGTTGTACCGAAGACCGGTTTCGGTTCGCAGTTCGAGGAATGTCTCATGAAAGCCGAAGGCGTGGGCGATCCCCCGGTCATAGAAGTATTGATACTCGTTCTCGAAAGACAGGTCTTGGTCGAACCACAGAGAACGCAGGAACGCGAAGTATTCGATCTCATCGGCCGCGTAGAGTCGCGTGGTCACGGCGGGTAACGAGAGAACGAATACAAGAATGAGCAGAAGGCCCACCCCTGTTCGACTCGTCAAGGTATCATTCAAAAGCCGCAAGCGGCGCGTCGTCTCCATCGCGATCGACCGGCCGCACTATACCAAATCCGTCCGACGTCAGACCGGCCGCGAAGCTTCAAAACCGGCTAAAATCTCTGTAATGTGGACGAACTGCTGAGAGCAACCCACGAGGCGGAGCGCGAGCATTTCTGGTACCGCGGTTTCCGTCTTTTCGTCGAACCGTTCCTAGCGCAGGCCACGAAGGGCATGAGTCACCCTCGGATTCTCGACTGCGGCTGCGGCACGGGTGCGAACCTACCGGCGCTTGAAAAGCACGGCGTGGCGTTCGGCTTCGACCTCACCTGGACTGGCGTCACCTACGCTGCCGCAGCGGGACATCGTCGAATCGCGTGCGCCACGGCCGCGCGGGCCCCTTTCCCCGACGATAGCTTTGATGTGGCGACCTCCTTCGACGTACTGTACTGCCTCGAGGACGCGGTGGAACGGGCCGCCATCGCTGAGATGTATCGGCTGGTGCGACCTGGCGGCGCAATCGTAGTCAACGTCCCGACCATGGACGTCCTCGCCGCCAATCACTCATTCTTCGTCGGTGAGCGTCGCCGGTACTCACGCGCTCGGCTCCGTTCGGCGCTTAAGCTTGCAGGGTTTCGGATTGTCAGGATAACCCACACAAACGCCTCCATCTTCCTACCGATGCTTGCCGTGCGACTGTGGCAACGCGCACGCCGGGTGGGAAAGACGACACCAGTGAAGAGCGACTTCACGATGCCGCCCGCGCCACTCAACGGACTGCTCTCGCTACTGCTCGCGGCCGAGGCGAGTGTGCTGCGCCTGATGGACCTCCCGATAGGAAGTTCGATACTCTGTCTGGCGAGGAAGCCAGCTGCCGAATGACGCCCCCTTCCCAGTCGTCCGACCCACAGGCCAGTCTCACCATCTTCTTTCCTGCGTATAACGACGGCGGCACCATCGCAAGTATGGTCGTTACCGCCATGGCCACGGCGCGCGAGCTCACGTCGGATTATGAAGTCATCGTGGTAAACGACGGCAGCACCGACTCGACCCGAGACGTCCTCGAGGAGTTGGGGCACCTTTACCCGACGCTGCGGGTAATCCACCACCCGCGAAACTGCGGATACGGTGCAGCGCTGCGCACGGGCTTTTCGTCAGCCACCAAGAACGTCATCTTCTATACTGACGGGGACGCGCAATACGATCCCCGGGAAATGACGCTCCTCTGGCAGCGTCTCGCGCCTCACGTCGACTGCGTCAACGGTTACAAAATCAGCCGGTCGGACCCTGTGCACCGGACCATCATCGGGCGCCTATACCACCATTTCGTAAAGACACTGTTCGGCCTGCGCCTCAGGGACGTCGATTGCGACTTCCGGCTGATGCGTCGCCGCATCTTCGAACAAATCAGCCTCGAAAAAAACAGCGGCGTTATCTGCCTAGAGCTGATGAAGAAGCTACAAGACGCCAATTTTCGGGTGATCGAGGTTCCGGTGCACCATTACCACCGTGCTTACGGCCAGTCGCAGTTCTTCAATGTGCGGAGGATCGTCCGCACCATTATCGACGTCTTCGTCCTCTGGTTCGCGCTGGTCTGGCGGCGCGAACGACTCGCGGCCTCGGAGCCTTCGGCTCCTCTCCCCTCCCGCGCAAAGGATACGGAATGACGCTAGACGACAGAGCGTTCTACCGTGACCGTCGCGTCTTGATCACGGGGGGACTCGGGTTCATTGGCAGCAACCTTGCTCGACGGCTCGTCGAGCTCGGCGCTGATGTCCTCGTCATCGATTCCCTGATTCCCGACTACGGTGGCAACCCCTTCAATATCTCAGGCATTGAGAATCGGTTGACGGTGAACAGGTCGGATATCAGGGACGAAGGCTCGATCAACGACCTCGTCCGCGGACAAGACGTGATCTTCAACTTAGCTGGACAGGTCAGCCATGTCGACAGCATGAACGACCCCTACACCGATCTCGAAATCAATTGTCGGAGTCAACTCTCACTGCTCGAAGCCTGCCGGAAGCAGAATCCCGCCGTGAAGGTCGTCTTCGCCGGAACTCGCCAGGTCTACGGACATCCGGATAGCTTGCCAGTAACGGAAGACCATCTCGTGCGGCCGGTCGACATTAATGGCATCAACAAGGCAGCCGGTGAGTATTACCACCTCGTGTACAATGACGTCTTTGGTATTCGAAGTTGCTCGCTCCGGTTGACGAACGTGTACGGCCCTCGGCAACTCATCAAGCACAATCGTCAAGGGTTCATCGGTTGGTTCATTCGACTAGCGATCGAGGATCGCGAGATCGAGATCTTTGGTGACGGATCGCAAATCCGAGATTTCGTGTTCGTGGATGATGCCGCGGACGCCTTTCTTCGCGCCGGCACCTCCGAGAAATGTAACGGCGGCGTCTATAACATCGGCGGCGCCGAACCAATCAATCTCCGCGACCTCAGCACTACGCTCTTGGAAGTGACAGGAACGGGCAGAGTGCGATACGTGGAATGGCCATCAGAGAAAAAGGCCATCGACATCGGAGATTTCTACGCGGACTCCTCAAAGTTCACACGAACGGTTGGATGGCGGCCAACAATCCCTCTGGTTGAGGGCTTGACCCGCACTGTGGAGTTCTACCGAGAACACCTCGAACGCTACCTGAGCGATGCCTGACGGACCGTCCAGCGACGACGTAACTCCGGAGCTTCCCTTCCTCCGCCTCGTTCCTGACGATGTCCGCGGAGTGCGCGTCGCGATCGAGCGGGTTCTGCAACGCGGCATTTTCGAACTGGGCCCGGAAATGGAGGCGTTCGAGGCAGAGTTCGCCGCTGCCGCCGGCAGCACCCGCGGCGTCAGCGTTGGTTCCGGCACGGATGCGCTGGCGCTGACTTTGAGGGGACTCGGTATCGGCCCTGGCGACGAGGTCATCACGACGCCGCTGACAGCGGCGTTCACGGCACTGGCGATCGTGATGACTGGTGCGAAGCCAGTCTTTGCCGACATTGATGGAGACCGTCTGACCTTGTCACCCTCGGCTGTGACCGATGCGATCACCTCGAAGACCGCCGCACTCATACCAGTGCATCTCTACGGTCAAGCGGCTGACATGCCAGCATTGATGGAGGTCGCGACGCGTCACAACTTAATCGTCGTCGAGGACTGCTGCCAGGCACATCTGGCCACTTGCGGTGGACAGCCAGTCGGCACGTTCGGAGCAGCGGCCGCCTTCAGCTTCTACCCAACGAAGAATCTTGGCGCGCTCGGCGACGGTGGTGCCATGTGCACGAACGACGATCAACTCGCTGACCGCGTAGCAGTGCTGAGAGATGGTGGCCAGACCAGCAGGTGCATGCACACCGAGACTGGGGTCAACTCTCGCCTCGACGAGCTTCAGGCGGCCATCCTGCGAACGCGGCTGCCGCGATTGCCCCAACGAACGGAACGCCGGCGAGCCATCGCAGCCACCTACCGGGAAGACCTCGCCGGAGCTCCGGTCACCATTCCACCCGAACTCGACGCCGGGCACGTCTACCACCTGTTCCCAGTACGGTCGGCACGACGAGACGCCCTTCGCGCGTATCTGCACGACCTCGGCATCGGCACGCTCGTACACTACCCGACGCCGCTGCCCCGCCAGCCCGCGTTCTCACGATTCACACCAGCTGAATGCCAGGTCGCCGATGCCGTCTGCCGCGAGGTCCTGTCTCTCCCGCTCTATCCAGAACTCGCAGACGAATCTATCGATCGAGTCTGCGACGCGCTCAAGCGATTCGACCCACCATCCTCGAGCTGACGAACAGGGTCACAAGAGCTCCAACCGCGCAGTTCCGCTCCACCAGGAACTTCGGTGCCTAGCAGGCGCGGTGCGATGCGGCTCAACGGCCTTGATTTTTCCTGAGCTGATTCAGGACTGCGCCAGCGACGCCGAGAGATAACAATCCCAGGATGACACTAACCTCGGCCGGTATAACACCCAGGTAATACAGATAGATCCACCAAAAATCGAGACTGTAAGCGAATTGAGCGGAAAAATCTCGAGCAAGGCCGACCGCTGGCTCCAGAGATGGCCTCGGCTCAACGCCTGCCAAGTATTTGAGGTTGCGTGGGACAGCAGTTACGGCAGCACGAGTATTAAGCGCCAGCGCCGAAAACGACCACTTCCACCGACGAACCTCACGTGTTTGATAACCGATCTCAGGCGTGTGTCCTACTTTTGAGAAGTCGACGAGGACGCCCGGTAACTGGACCAGGATGCTCACAGCCAACCCAGCCGTGACGACTCGCTGCCGTATACCCGCACCCGCCCGGTCGAACCATCTGGCCAGCGGCACACAGAATAGCGGAGTCACCGGCAACAGATATCTCGGTCCATAAGAACGGTCCGCGTCCCAGTGCTCAACCGACGCATAAAAACAGAACAACGTAAACGCGACGCCAGCGAGCAGAATCGCCGTGTGCCGGTCCTCTTTGCGAAGTTCGTTCAACGCGACAAGGCCCAAGATAAGTAGCGGCGAGTACAGGAATATTGACCCGCCGGGACTTACGACGAGCCCAGCAACGCCTCCCCAAAACGAGCCGAACCCAGCCGTCTGGTCGCGCAGATAGCCAGTGTCAAACAGATTGCCGAATCGGGTCCAGTTGTAGTACCCCGTGATCACGACGCCAACGATTGCCGGTAGCGCCACGACGGAGACCATCCGGACGGCGCGACGCGAGTCCGGCCATGATTCGAGCGTGAGCCACAGCGCAATCGGCAATGCAACCAACACGAGTTCGTGACGTACGAGAAGCGCACCTCCGATACCGGCACCGCTGAGTACGAGCATCCACACGCGGTTAGACCTGGCGCCAATCCAGGCCCCGTACACTGCGGCTAGGACGCACAGCGTCGCCAGGGGAGCGTTGAAGCCGAACTTCGCGTAGGGCCACATCGCGGTGGCGCAGCCCAGCGCCAAGGCGGCCATTACGGCAGGCCCGATCCGCCCCACGAGGGCCCAGGAAAACCAGAATGTCAGCCACACCGATGCCGCTGCAGCCACGGCACTGCCAACAGTCATGCCGCCTTTCCGGAGTGACTCTAAGCGACCAACGCTTCCGCCAGTGAAGCGCTCCGCGGTTCGCCCCAACAAGTAGAACGGCACCGAATAGAGAGCGTGTCCGATGCCAAAGGGCGCGTAGTAACGCCCATCAACACCGCGATGGGCGTCCATCTGAAATAGGTTGTAGGACATGGCGACGGAGCCACGCTCAACGATTGCCTTTGTGACCTCGTAGGTCATTATGTCGGTTGCCATGCTGCCGCCGGTCGTAGCACCGTACAGACACAGGCTGAACAGGAATACGAGGCGGGCCGCCCGTCGAGCCTTGGGTGGCGCCGGGCTCAGGTGCAGTAGGGTCATCCGAGCGAAACCCCGTGGCCGCGAAACGAGCGGAACAACGACCAAAACAGCCACATCGCGATGGCCAGCGGCAGAAAACCGAGCCCGAGGGCCACACCGGCCGAGAGTACGCCCAAGTAGAAAAGGTATAACCACCAGAAATCGAGGCTGAATGCGAACTGCTGAGAGAAATCGCGCTCTGTTTCCTGACCAGCAGTGCGGACCTCAGGCGGCATCGCGATTCCGAGTAGGTAAGCCGCGTTTCTCGGCACTCCCCTGATAGCCGCCCGTAGATTCAGTGTGAGTGGCGTCGCTTGCCAGCTGTAGCGACTCATCCGAATCGAATACCCATTGGTCTGCCTAGCGAATGCCAGCTGAGTTTTCGAATAGTCAACGAGAATGCCCGGCAGTTGCACGAGGACACTGAGCACAAACAGTATGGGCAAGAGCCATTGCCAGCGTGGCCGATGGGCGATTGGGAAGCAGGCGGCGATGGGAATCGTAAGGAATGGCAGCACCGGCACTAAATAGCGCGGGCCGTAGCTCTCGCCGCCGTCCCACTGATGCAGCTTGGCATATACCAAGAGCAACATTACAACCTGCGCGCTGAACAGCATGGCCGTCGACCGGTCCCGGTCGGCAAGCACCTTGAGCGCAAGCACGCCCGCACCGGCAATTGGGGCATACAGAAACAAAGACCGCCCGGGGCTCGCCAGTAGCCCATACAACCCGACCAGCAGCGGCGTATCGAACTGGGCGTTTGGATCCCGAAGCAACCCTGTATCCAGCGGATGGCCAAACCGGGCGAAGTTGTACCACATCCAGATCCCGACAGCGACGGCGACTGGCAATCCAAACGTCCCTAATCGACGCAAGCACCGAGGCCGTCTCTCCAGCGACTCAACCACGACCCATACGCCGAGCGGAAGCGCCATTAACCCCATTTCATGGCGAGTCAGGAGCGCGCACCCGAGTAGAGTCCCGCCAAGAGCCAACAGGGACGCGCGACTGGTTCGAACCCCGATCCAGGTGCAGTAGGTAGCAGTTAACAATAAGAACGTTGCCAGCGGCGCGGTATGACCAAATTTCGAGTAGGGCCAAAGAGTCGTAGCAAACGCCAGACCAAAAGCTGCCACTAGGGACCCCGCAACAGAGCCGCTAAGCCGCCACGCGAACAGAAACGCCACTGGAGCGCAGAGTGCGCCCGCCACTGCGCTACCCAAGACGACGGCAGCTTTGTCGAGCGTCTCTGGTTTGCCGATCCGAAGGCCTAGGACCTGCTGTACGGCGCGTGAGCCGAAATAAAACGGAACGCCGAAAACCGAATGTGCGAGGCCACTGGCTGCATAGTACCGGCCGTCCACGCCACGTTCGGCGTCGGTCGCAAGCACGTTGTATGACATGGCGACCGAACCCCGCTGCGCTAGATTCTTCGTGACCTCGTAACTCGCAAGATCGGTGGCAAAACTACCGCCGGTCGTCGTGATGTAAACGCAAAACACGATGCCAAGAACGGTATACGCAATGCGCGTGCTCGTCATGACCGATTACCGCACGTCGACTCTTGGTTGGATGGATTTACTCAACACGACGCTCCACCTCGTGGTGCGGCTGAGGTCAGGCAACCTCAAGTCTGTGAATCAGAATAGCATGCCCTCCTGCCCCGTTGTGCCTGTCAAACTCGGTAAGGCAGTCTAAGCTTTTCAACCCGTTGCGTTATAATCGCCTCTCGTCCCAAGGACACGTGCTCGTGCATCCTACGCTGGGCTTGGACCGTCTCGAGCGTTATCCCGGTCGCACCATCATCGGCATCGGCGTCACCTTCGCGATAGCCTATGTGATCGCGATGACAGTATTCCCGCGCGTCCATGGCCGTATTATTGACGGCGACGGCATCCAGTATTACGCCTACCTCCGTTCGCTCGTGTTCGACCACGACGTAAACTTCATCAACGACTATCAATTCCTATACGGCCCAGAGGATGGCACCAACGTGTGGACGTCGACCCGGACGACCACGGGACATGCCGTCAACCTGATGTCGATCGGACCTGCGCTTCTGTGGCTTCCGATATATCTCTTAATTTGCGGAGTCGTGGTGGTCAGCAGGGTGTTTGGCGCACCAATTTTGTTGGACGGTGTCGCCGCACCGTTCCAGTTCGCGGCCGCGCTGTCTGGCATTGCCTATGCGACCGCTGGCGCCTTCCTGTCGTATCGGATCTGCACCCGGGAGTTTCCTACGGCACCCGCTCTCTGGGCCACGCTCGTGGCCTGGCTTGCCTCGCCCGCGATCTACTACTCGCTCGTCTCTCCCGCGTACTCGCATGCGGTCTCTCTGTTCACAATTGCGCTCTTTGTCGACGTGTGGCTGCGTACACGAGGCGATTCGCGGCTAGCACGCTACGCCCTGCTGGGATTACTCGCAGGGCTCGCGGCTCTAGTCCGTTGGCAAGATGCAATCATTATGCTGTTGCCCCTGGGAGAAGCGTGCTGGGCGATCGCCCATCGCACCTCCTCATTTAGACTGACAGTTAGCCGATTGGTGTTGATGGGCGCTATGTCCGTAGTCGCGTTCACACCACAGATGCTGGCGTGGCGCCAAATCTATGGACACTTCATCCTCACGCCCCAAGGAGCGGACTTCATGCGATGGACCAACCCGCAGGTCCTCGCGGTGCTCTTTTCCTGGAACCACGGTCTTTTTTCCTGGACACCAGCGATGATGCTGGCCGTTGGGGGGCTCTTCTGGTTACCGAAGCGTGATCGAATCCTCGGATGGGCCGCTATCGCCGTCTTGCTAATAGCCATCTACGTCAACGCCTCCGTTGTCGACTGGTGGGGCGGTGAAGCGTTCGGCGCTCGGCGCTTCGTCAGCTACACTGTATTCTTCACACTTGGCCTTAGGGCGCTCGTGTCCACGAGGCTATGGACTCAGCGGGCGGGTGCCATCAGACTCATCGCCATCTGCATGATCACCTCGAACATTCTCTTTCTCGCCCAGTACCAGGTCGCCATGCGGACTGATGGAGCAACCATCAAGTACCCGCTGACGGCGCGACAGGTGCTCCTTGAGCGGTTTGCGCTCCCCTGGCGCCTTCTCAGTCACCAAGAACTAGATTGATCGTCGTTTTCTGACAGTTCTCGTGGAAGTAGGGGAACTGAAATCGTGGCAAAAGAGGCTTGTGATGCCACAAGTCTCTTTTCACGTGGGTGTGCCTGAAGCCACCCCCGGGCGAAGTGTGCTGCTGTAACGGGTAACGCGATCCCACCGCTGGCGGGCACGGGGTAATGCGACGGGTAGCTGGCCTAACGTGGCATAGCACGAGGCGCATACCCAAGAGCGCGTCCACTCCAGTCTTCGTCAATTCGCACGCGTTCGAGCCCCGCCTCACGATACCAAGCTTCCACGTGCTCACGTCGGTAGTAGTTCACTAAGGGTACTGACAACCCATCGAACCAATCGGTGTGAAGAACACGAAAGGGATACCGAGCGTAAAGTGTGAACGGAATGTACCGCGCGAGTCGTCGGGTCACTCGAAAACGGTTCAGTATTCGATATGGCACGATCCACGTAAACCACTGTCCGGTGGCAATCGCGAGACACACTACATTGAGCAAGCGCAACGGGATGCGCGTTGAGATCGCGCGCATGAGCGAGAATGCGACAATCTGCCGGCCGCGGCGCCGGAGATAGACCCAGATGAATATCGGCGCGTCAGGCTTGAGCAGTCGCGTCAGCGTTAGAAAGCCTACCTTGGGGTCCGGAAGATGATGCAGAACACCAATGCTGTACACGAAGTCAAGCGCCGCCGGTGCTAAGGGTGGGTGGAAGATATCGCCCTGCACGAGATGCACGTTGGGCAGATGACGCGTGTTGTCGCGGGCCGCCTCAATGGCCTCGCTCAGGTCGAGACCGATCATCTCAGCGCCGTACGACGCAGCGTACCGAAGAGACCGGCCAAATCCGCACCCCGCGTCGAGCCCACACTTGCCCGGAAAGAAGCTGGCAGTAATGGGTCTAATTGAATCGAGAAAGACCTGCTCCCAGTGTGGATACATTGTCTTGAATTTCCGCCACTGGTAGCTGTAGCTCCTGATGGTACGGCGTTCCGCGCCCAACCGCCTGGTCCGCGCTGCCTTTGACGAGCGGGCGATGATCGAGGACTCATTAATTTGCCACCGACGAAAAAAGTCTGCGTGATACCGGACGACCATGTGGACGTGAGCATCTGGCAGCAGACGTGGAATCGCGTTGATAATCGGAAACGGACGGTCGCAGCAGTCGCACTGCAGCATGCCTTCCTCGACCTCGCTGGTCTCCTCGAAGGCCTGCAACGTTAGACGCCCCAAGCATTCGGGGCACCTGAGCACCTTGAGAGCACTTCTTCTCACGCTGAACCAGATTTTAACCCAGCGACTCCATTCGCAGAGGAACCTGACCGGTGGCTGGGGCAACGCGGCGAGCGACGTGTATGGGGGCACCCGAAAAGTCGCCCTCGACGGTCCAATTGATATTTTGAGGAATTGAGTCAGTTCACTGAGTTCGTCGGAATAATACCATCTGCTTTAAGTTTGTTCCCAATTACTTCTGCAACGAGTCGATATCCTTCAGCGGTGTAGTGGCCTCTCAGTCTAAACGGGAAAAGATGTAGAGGGTCTGGGTGAGAGTCAAATACTTCTTTGTGAATGTCAATAATGGGAATGTCGAGTTCGGTTGCAGTTCGCATCACAAATTCGCGATTAATGTCTTCAATGCCTGTTGAATACCGACCATACTCAGGCAAGTAGACAAAATACATTTTCCCTCCCCATTTCGAAATAATCTGCTTGGATTTTTGCAAGATGCGTTTGAAAATATATTTTGGTACGGGTGTGTTTGCAGGTGCAAGCGTAAGTGTAGGTGTCAGGTGAATCCTTGACCTAAATTTAGTTAGTTGTAATAGATTTATTATTCTTGTTCTCTCCCCTTCCCTTTCCTTTTCCATTTCACCCTGAACATAATTGATCAATAAGCTGTCAATTTCTCCCTGCCTTAATATCAGGTTTTGTGAAAAATCATCTTCATTTAAATACTTTCTAAAAAATAACGTATAGCTAGGTGATGTCATCTCGGTTCTTAAATCGTCAAAATCATTTGTAAAGTACAGCCATAAGACGACTTTTGCCTTCAGTGGTTCCGCATACTCCTTAACTACAGCAAGTTCTCTAAACGGCCCATTGCCACCCCTTCCAAGATTTATCGCATTGAAACCTTCATTCCGCAACACTGCACTTATAGTTTCATTTGAACGAACAGAATATCCTTCAGTAAAAGAATCGCCTGTTAATACAACATCCACTTTGTTCTCATATAACCCTTCTGGGTTGATAAAACCGTGTTCATCTGTTTCAACAATAGGATAATGACCTGATTCATTTTGAACAAAAATTGTCGTAATATTTGAAATGCCTCCAAAGCTCTGAATCCATCCATCGGTTGCATTTAATCCGTTTGATCTTTTGTGTAAGATTGCACCGGGATTAGGATACGCCTTAATACCTGAGTCATTTAAATCCTTAATTACTTGCACTTTCGTTCTCGTATCATACGGAACCCCCATTTGCCTTGCTGCTATGGCTCTTTGAGAATCTTGTATTCGAAACACCTCATATGTTTCAAATCCATAAACTGCAATACCTGCCGTCACGAGCGACAGTGATAAGCCCACTCTTATCTTGTTGTTTATCGTTAATACAAGACCGAATAATGTTGCAAAGATTCCACCAACAAGAATCATTTTGAAATAATATTTGTAAACTGATGCCATCACAGAATCTGGGTATGGACCGCCAGCGGGGTAAGCCAACCTGTAGACATAAAGAATAACGACGAAAACAGAGAACACCAGACCTACCACGAACGCTGTGTTCGCAAACATGATGGCAAACTTCGGCAGTCCACTAGAATTGTTTTTCATAACTTGAGTTCGTCGTCGATCCTGTCAATCAAACATCTGCGACAATGCATGCGGCAGTGCTCTTCCTACCGCTGGCTGGTAGGGACTGCTACGCGGGGGCTTCCGGCTCCCTCAGAATCATAACTTTAGTGCAGGACGTGGGACGTCTCTGGTGACCGGCCACGGCATCCCTCCGACGCCGCCGCAGGTTGAGAGTTAGATTCTACCGCTGGCCGATAGCGGGTTCAACGCGGGGTTCGGCGACTTCTCAATATCGCTTTTTCTCCACCGAGCGCCTCACGGGCGATTCGAACGACGAGCGGGCGCCTCCCGGAGCGTCCGTTCATAGATGTCGTAATATGCAGCGGCGCAAATGGACGGCCTGAAANNACGAAAACAGAGAACACCAGACCTGCCACGAACGCTGTATTCGCAAACATGATGGCAAGCTTCGGCAGTTCCTTAGAATCGTTTTTCATGGTTTAAGGTTGTTGTCGATCCTGAAAAACAAACACCTGTGACGATACATGGTGCAGCGCTCTTCCTACCGCTGACTGGTAGGGGCTGCCACGCGGGGGCCTACGGCTCCCGCGGGTGCGCGACCGGGACCGCCATCAGTCTCAGATGCAAACTTGCTCGCATCATTCCACGTCACCGATTTTCAGTTCTTTCG
>DBHR01000037.1:17371-17669 GCA_002296225.1 Acidobacteria bacterium UBA823
GATGCATTCGGCGAGCCGACCATTCATGGCCGGAGAGTAGTGCTCAGGGTCTACATACAGCGTTTCACCAACCCCGACTTGGATGTCAGCACACCAGAGAAAATTCGACCCCATTGCCTCACGCTTACTGTTGGACATCGCAGCGTACCCTGGCCCGGCCAGTGCGGCCCGGCCAAAGCTACCCCCGTAGAAAAGATGGTAACGGAGATCGTAATTGTACATAGGGACCGGTTGCCACACGAAGAGCACGCTCATCCCATGCGCCACCGCGACTGCCTCGATGAGTTTCTTGTCTTGG
>DBHR01000044.1 GCA_002296225.1 Acidobacteria bacterium UBA823
GCCTTCTTCAGAGGCCGCCAGGCTGACGACACTTCGTCGAGGCTACCCGCCGTTACTTTTGTTTCGATCGATTTGAGATCTCCTGCAATCTGCTGACGCCAAGCAAGAATCTCGTCGATCCGCTCGTGCCGTCGAACCAACGCGGCGCAGCCCTCGTCGAAGCGGCGCGCGAGCGCCGAAGCTTCCTCCGGACTCAGCACCTTCGGGACTGGCAACGCAGACCAATCGACCTTGACCGACTCGATCTCCGTCAGCACCTGTTCTCCCTCAGCGCGCTCCACGCGCTCGCACAGAAGGATACGCGGCCTCGCCTCGGCGTCATGCGCCTCACGCTGGCGCACCTGCTCTGCTTGGGCTCGATAATGCGCATCGAGCCGCCCCTTGAGCACAGTCGTCGCTACCGTGAACCGCGCCGGGAGGCTGCCTTCCACTTGATCGGCGCGCGCTAACTTGGCCCATACGCTCTCCGCTTCGCGAAGTCCATCAGTCACGACTGACCAGTCCTCGGAATCGCCCAGCGCTTCCAGTCGAGCGCAGATCTCCTGACGCTCAGCTTCATCGTCGGCACCCGCAGCCGTCGCCACTTCGCGTTGCCGGAGCACTACCTTCGCACGGCGCCCTGTGACCTTGCTCTTGGCACGTGAGGCAATTGCCACTAGGCCGTTGGCCGCAGCGGTGTTCGACCGCGACGCGTCAACCAGTCGTTCAAGCGCCGCAAGGGCAACATCCTTGTGCTCGCTCTTAACCGCCACTGCAATCAGTTCATCGATCGTACCGTCGCCAATCCGGCTGAGCGCCTCAAGACGAACGCTCGCATGCCCGGCGCGACGCGCTACGCCACTAAGCGATCTGACCTCGGTCACCCGCGTCAGCGCATCATGCGCAATCGATTCGTGGACCGCGGCGCGTGCCACATCGATAAGATCGTGCGGGTCTGTGAGCACCGCGAGCACGGTAGTCCCAATCGCCAGGTCGTCGGTCGACGTCACCACGTCAAGCAACATGGCGATCGCCGTCGCGCGTACCACCTCGTTAGTTTCTTCACGAACGATGGCACTTAGTAATTGCGGATCGTCCAACTGCTCAATGGCCGCCTGACGCACCTGTGTGTCGGCGTCGTCTTTCACGATCTGGAGCAGAATGTCGTCCGCGTCCTCATCGGCGAGTCGTTGCACGGCCGCAATCCGTACTCCCGGGTCATCGTGCTTCCAGTCTGGCTGAGGCCGCAGCTTGTCGAGGATGCTCATCTGTGCACATCAGCGTCCTACTGACGCCTGCCCGTAGTCTACAAGACCCCATCGGGCCAGCGCTACCGACATCAACGCTACCTAGTCACGTCCGGTGACTGGACAGAGCAACGACGAATTATGCATACTCAGAACGGGGGCCTTTGGACTGCCGATCGCGTCGAAACATATTGCTTCCTTCAGTCCGGTGGAGTCCTGGTTGTCTGGTCGCGATGTTGAATTCAAAATCCATTACGTCCGATGCTGTTCATCTCGTAAAAGCCTAAGGAGCTGCTCATGCCCCTACGTGTCACCGTCGGAGCCGCTTGTCTCGCTGTACTAGTCGCCGCCAACCACGCCTCGGCTCAGAACCCAACCGTCGTCATCGAGACGAGTCTCGGCAACATGACGGTCGAGCTCTATCAGGACAAAGCGCCGGTCAGCGTCGAGAATTTCCTCGGCTACGTGGAGTCTGGGTTTTACAGCGGCACAATCTTCCACCGGGTGATCAAGGATTTCATGGTTCAGGGCGGCGGTATGACCCAGCAGATGATTCGGAAGGAGACTAATCCACCGATTAAGAACGAAGCGACCAATGGCCTAGGAAACGAGCGGGGCACGCTGGCGATGGCACGAACCGGCGAGGTCAATAGCGCGACGGCGCAGTTCTTTATCAACACGAAAAATAACCGAAGTCTGAATAACCGAGGCACCGAGCAGGCACAGTACGGCTATGCGGTCTTCGGCAAGGTGACCGACGGCATGAACGTGGTTGACCAGATCGAAAACACCAAGACCGGGATGAGCGGCTCTTATCGCGACGTACCATCGACGCCGATTGTGATCAACGCAATCCGTCTTCAATAGCATCTGCGTGGCCAAAGCGCCGCAAGGAGGAGGCGGCCCTGGCCACCAAGCCCTCGACCCTGTCGCATCCCCCCGTCCACCGACGGACGGGCCCATGACTCTATTGGCCGTTTCATTTGACGCCTTCGAAACTCGCGTGCGCACCGCTTTAGCCGGTGACAAGCCCGGCGCGCGCGCGCACCTCAGCATGGCACCCCGTCCGCGTCGGCCGTTACATGAGGACACCGCTTCACTACGGAAGGCCGCCGGACTGCTCCTCCTCTACCCCGTCAACGGACTTCCCCACGTCCTCTTGACCGAGCGTGCTGGCACTCTGCAGCGACACGGCGGACAGATCTCATTACCTGGCGGGACACTCGAACCTTCCGAGACCATCGAAGTAGCGGCGTTGCGTGAAGCGTTCGAAGAATGCGGCGTGCGCGCGGACGCCGTGCGGGTGCTGGGCGGACTCACCCCGATTCAGATTCCGGTCAGCAGCTTCCTGCTTTACCCGATTGTCGGCGCCACATCGGAGCGACCCAGCCTGCAACTCGACTCCGGCGAAGTCGCCCAGATCCTGGAAGTGCCAGTCGAAACGTTGATCGATCCGGGCTGCCTCGGACGCCGTCACCAGACACGTGACGGCATCGACATCGACGTTCCGTACTTCGATCTCTCAGGTGCACGGGTATGGGGCGCTACGGCGATGATCATTTCGGAGTTCCTCCACCTGCTCGGCTACGAGCCCAGTCCGTGGACCTGATCCGTCGGGCCGTCTAACGATCTGCACCGTACGGCCGAAACAAGTTATAGACCCGTCGGATTGTCTGCCATCCTTGCACGCAGACCGTCACTAACTGGCGGCTTGAAGGAGGCGCCCCTAGCTTGGCCCGTCGTCCGTCCACGAAAAAGAGAGGCCCGCTACTCGATCTCACCGAGGGCGACGATTCACCGTCGCGCAGAAATGGGAAGAGTGGCAGCGTGTCCGAAGAGCCCAGTGTCTCCCTGCATGAAGCTGCAGAAGCGCGCTACCTTAATTACGCTCTTTCGGTCATCACCTCCCGCGCGCTACCCGACGTTCGCGACGGCCTCAAACCGGTGCAGCGCCGCATCCTCTATACGATGTGGGACCAGCGCCTCACGGCTGATGCTAAGCATCGTAAGTGCGCCAAGGTGGTCGGAGACGTCATGGGAAATTACCACCCGCACGGCGACACGGCCCTCTACGATGCCCTAGTGCGCATGGCCCAGCCGTTCTCGTTGCGTTACCCGCTCATCGACGGCTCGGGCAACTTCGGGTCACTCGATGGCGATCGCGCGGCAGCGATGCGGTACACCGAATGTCGTCTCGCACGAGTAGCGGACGATATTCTTGCCGAAATTGATCAGGGAACCGTGAATTTCAAACCCAACTACGACGGTAGCCGCCAGGAGCCGACGGTTCTTCCCTCGCGTCTCCCCAACCTGCTCATCAACGGCGCGACCGGTATCGCGGTCGGCATGGCGACCAATATCCCGCCGCACAACCTTGGCGAAGTCTGTACCGCGCTACTCAAGCTTCTCGACAGTGATTTCGAGTTGAGCTCGGTCCAACTATGCCAGTGGGTTAAAGGCCCCGACTTCCCGACCGGGGGTCAGGTCTTGAACTCACCCAAAGCACTGAAGGACATCTACAAAACCGGCTCCGGTGTTGTCCGCCTACGCGCCACCTGGAAAACTGGACCCACCACGCGCAGTGGCAAGCTCGTCTACATCACGAGCGTGCCCTACACCGTGAACAAGGCGCAACTCATCGAGCGAATCGCCGACGTGACGTTGAGTCGCAAGCTGCCACCGTTACTCGATGTCAGGGACCTCTCGACCGACGAAATCTGTATTGCG
>DBHR01000035.1:0-9704 GCA_002296225.1 Acidobacteria bacterium UBA823
GGCCTGCTAGCTTCAACTGTGAGCGCCTATGTTTTCCTGGGACCCAGAATCTTGATGGTGATGGGGGAAGACATCCCGGCGTTGGCGTGGCTGTCGGTGAAGAGTAGGCGTGGCTTGCCCGTGAACGCCTTCGTTTTCCAGACAGTCCTAGCGCTTGCGTTCATCTACACGTCCACATTTCCTCAGGTGCTTCTCTACGCGTCGATCCTGTTGACCACGATCTCAACTTTGGCCGTCGCCGGTGTGTACGTCCTCCGGTGGACCGAGCCTAAGCTAGCGCGGCCATACCGAACCTGGGGCTACCCGGTTACGCCCGCCATCTATCTGGCGGTCAACGTCTGGGCACTAATGTTTGTGCTGATGAATGAGACGTTCGCGTCACTCGTCGGGCTTGGTATCCTCAGTGTCGGGCTTATGCTATATGCGGTTATGCAGCGCCTGACTTCGGCACGCGCGCAACTTTGAAGATTGTTTACACTAAGGGCGTGGTTTCTGGTCGATACGTCACCATCAAAGGAGTGTCATGGCTGCATATACCTGTCCAAAATGCGGGATGAGCGTGGGAACGATGACTTGCGGAAAGTGTGGAAAAGAGCTGGTGCACGATACGCTGATGTTGGAGGGTAAGCCCGTGCACATCTCAAAGTGCCCAGACGACCACGGCAAAATCAAGTCGCCGATGTGTTGCGGTGAGGATATGACCTGCGCCGTCTAGATGTGGGCATGTGGCGGCAAGAATAAGGAGGCAGAAGTCTAGGCTTCCACCTCCTTCCCTCTTCCCTTGTTTCTAGTTGCTCAACGTGCGAGACAGGTAGGCCTTCAGACGCTGCCAGGCGTCGAGGGCCGGCTGGGTGCGCGTGTCGGGCTCTTGATCCACAAACAGCCAGAACCCGTGGTTGACCTCGCTATAGATGTGAACGTCATTCTCGATGCCGGCCGTCCGCAACGCTTCGACGAACTGCTCAACGTCTTGGGGTGGGATTCCGCCATCCTCTTCCGCGAACGTACCGTAGACCTCATGCGTGATCCGTTGTAGCAACTCCGGGTCCTGCACGAGTTGGCCGTAAAACATTGCCGTACCTTCGTGCGCGTCGCCGGCAAGACCGTAGCTGAGCGCGATCCCACCGCCAAAACACCAGCCCATTACCGCGACCTTGCCGCTCGTGTCGGCCCGGTCCCGCAAATACGTGGCCGCGATGTTGAGGTTGGCGACAACCTGGTCCATATCCTCTCGGGTTTCGCGTGTTAACGCGCGGTTTTCGTCGGGGTTACTTCCTGTGCGACCTTGGAAGAGGTCAGCCGCGAGCGCAACGTAGCCTTCCGCCGCGAGGGCGTCGGCCACCTGTCGAACACGGTCTGCTAGACCGTTCCACTCGTGGACCAAGATGACTGCCGGGTGAGGTCCGTCGCCATCCGGCAGTGCGAGATAACCCGTGGTCGCCTCGTCCCCGGGCAGGTAGTGAAGCGCCTGACCCTGCGGGGCAGGAGCGGCACCGAGCAGCGCGGCGGGCAGTGCGTCGTCAGCCGTCGGCTCGTGGGCAATACGCGGCTCCGCTTGGAGCGTCGGCACTTCAGTGCCGGCCTCGTCGGCTGGGGCCTCGCCGCCAGCGCAGGCCCCGGCCAGCCCAAGGCTGGTGGCCAGCAGCGCCGACAAGAGGGCGCGCATCCAGAAGGGGGTTGGGATTGACATGGCTCGTCTCCTTTGCAGTTCCTTGCTTGTCCTGTCCTCTTGAGAAGCGTCGGTCAATCTATCACGGTGTAGCACTCCAAGGTGACGCTCGACGCGAGGGAGGTAACGAGAGCACTTGCCGCGCTGGCATGATCCGCCTGCGGCGGCTCGAACATGCGCTGGACCAGTACCGCGCGAACGATGTCGATCGCGCCAGTGAGCACGTTCATTTGTGACACGGCCGCCGCCATAGGGGACAGGCTCGGCGTGTAAGCGGCATTCTCGGCGTAGGCGCCACCGAAAATCCGGCCACTTGTTGTCTGCAGGGCGGCGCCGGAGTGATTACCTGTGTAGGGAGCGTAGCTTCGATTCGCCTCAGCCAGCGCCCGGCAAATGACCGCATCGTTGCTCGCCGGATGGAAGGTAAGCTGGTGATCCGCCGACTGCATCAGTCTTGCACTCTGGCCGAGGTCGGTGGGCCCGAACGGGTCGGGCAACAGTGCGCCAAGGGTTGTCGTCCCTGTCGGAAGCACGATCTGGAGCGAATCGGCGGCATCGAGTTCCCAGAGAAACTGACGACAGAATCCGCAAGGGGCGACGGAGGCCGCGAGTGCCGTTAGCCCACTCTCGCCGTGGGCCCAGGCGTTGACGGTCGCCGCCTGCTCCGCGTGGACACAGGTGTCGAGCGGCCGACCCGGGTACTCGAGGTTCGCACCGAAATAGAGATGACCGGTGGTTGCGCCAAGGCTCACCACGCCGACCGGGTATCCGGACGTAGGCACCTTTGCCAATAGTGCGGCGACGCCGACCATTGCGATCATGAACTGATCGCGCGCGAGACCGGACTCGCGGCAAAGGATTTCGGTCTCCTCGGCCGTCACGGTGCCGCCAAGATTCCCGCCACCGAGACGGGCGGCAAATCTCGCCGCCGATTCCGGCGGAAGGCTGGGCAAGGCTTGCCTGACGGCCGCTTGGTCGACCGGACGTGCCGTCGTCTCGTTCATCGGGGGTTCCCAATCCTTCAGGGGAAATCTACTCCGTCCAGCCAATTTCGCCCAGCTGTGACATCATTGACCGGATCGACCATCCCCGGAACCGCCAGCCGAAGAGACTCGCGTGACTGACCTCCTGAACGAACCCGCCGTGTCGGCGCCCAAGAACCTGTTGCCCGAGGTCGGGCTCGAGGACCTCCACGAGCCGCTGCGCGCGGGGGTCGCCCGGGCCGGGTGGACGTCGCTCATGCCAGTGCAGGCGATGGCCATTCCTTACCTGCTGGCCGGCCAGGATATATTGGTTCAGGCTCGGACGGGTAGTGGCAAGACCGGCGCGTTTCTGTTACCGATGCTCGAGCGTCTGAACCCCTCGCGCCCGCACTGCCAAGCCCTCGTGCTTGTTCCGACCCGTGAGTTGGCACGGCAGGTGTGGCACGAGGCTGAAACGCTTTGCGGCGAAGCCGGTCTCCGTCATGTACCCATCTACGGTGGCGTTGGCTACGGTCCGCAGGTCGATGCGCTGCGCGATGGGGCGCACATCGTCGTGGGCACGCCAGGCCGCGTGCTTGACCATCTCCTGAAACGCACACTGTCGTTCAAGCATCTTGAGATGGTCATCTTTGATGAAGCTGACCGGATGCTGTCGATGGGGTTCTATCCGGACATGAAGGAGATGCAGCGGCACTTTCCGGAGCACCGGCTGCACAGTTGCATGTTCTCCGCGACCTTCCCGACTTTCGTCATGCGCACTGCGCGCGAATTCCTTCAGGAGCCCGAGTTCCTGACGCTCAGCCGCGACCACGTCCACGTGACCGACACTGAGCACGTGTATTACATCGTACCCGGGATGGACAAGGACCGCAGTCTGATGCGGATCATCGAATTGGAGAATCCGACGTCGGCGATCATCTTCTCGAACACGAAGTCGATGGTGCATTACGTGTCGAGCGTGCTCAAGAATTTCGGTTACGATGCCGACGAGTTAAGCGCGGACCTATCCCAGGCCGAGCGCGAGCGCGTGTTGAAACGCGTGCGCCAGGGTTCGCTACGGTTTCTTGTAGCAACCGACGTGGCCGCGCGCGGGCTGGACATTCCCGACCTGTCGCACGTCATTCAGTACGAGCCGCCCGTCGACATTGAAGGCTACATCCATCGCGCGGGCCGGACCGGCCGGGCCGGCGCGTCCGGCATCGCCATGTCGCTTGTGACCGAGTTGGAATGGTTTACGCTGAACAAGATCGCGAAAGCCTATGGGATCGAGATGCAGGAGCGATCTTTGCCCACGCCGTCGGATGTCGAGGCGGTGGTGGCGGACCGCGTAACCGTGCTACTCGAGGCAAAACTCCGCGATCGGGATGCGCTGAAAGGCGAGCGAAGCCAGCGGTTCGTCGCGCTTGCCCGCCAACTGGCGGAGAATGAAGACGAGTCAGCGCTGATTGCAATGTTGCTTGACGACTACTACCAACAGAGTCTCCACGCGCCGCTGCAGCAGCCGGCCGACGTTCCGCCGGCGTCGGCGGCCCCAAGAAAAAAGCTTGGTACCCGGCCGCGACGTGCTCGGCGTTCGGTGGGTCGACCGTCGCGCCGATAATCCTGGGATGTCTTGACGGAGTCGCGTTTCTCAACGGTAAAGTTCGCGGTGGTGCTAAGGCACCGCGGACTTGATCAGATGACCGACTATCGACCGAATCGCCCTGACTACGGTTTGTGAGAAACTCGCCCGACCCGCCGCCCGTCTCCGGTATGATCCCCGACAGTACCCGCACCCAAGGTCGCTAAGTCAGCATGAAACGCGATCCACTCAACCCGCTTATGGCGCCCTGGCGACGCCGCCTGCACGAGGTTGTGTTCGAGGCCGACACGCCTGGCGGCAAGCTGTTCGACGTCTTGTTGATCGCGTCGATCATCATCAGCGTGACCGCGGTGATGCTCGACAGCGTTACTTCGATTCACGACCGCCACGGTCCGCTGCTGGCGCGGATCGAGTGGGGGTTCACCATCCTCTTTACGCTCGAGTATGCCGTTCGGCTGCTGAGCGTGCAACGGCCGCGACGCTACGTGACCAGCTTCTTCGGATTAGTGGACCTCCTGGCCATCTTACCGACCTACCTCAGCGTCTTCATGACCGGTGCCGAGTCGTTGCTCGTCATCCGGGCACTGCGCTTGTTGAGGATCTTCCGTGTGTTCAAGCTCGGCCGCATGCTGAAAGAGGCCGACCTCTTGGTAGCGGCGCTTCGGGCGAGCCGCGCGAAGATCACGGTATTCGTCACGGGTGTGCTGTCGACCGCGGTCATCGTTGGTTCGCTGCTGTATCTCATCGAGGGCGAGGCAAGCGGTTTCACGAGCATCCCCCGAGCCATGTACTGGGCGATTGTCACGATGACGACCGTGGGCTACGGCGACATCGCGCCGCAGACCCCGCTCGGCCAGATCGCGGCTAGCGGGTTAATGATCCTGGGCTATGCCATTATCGCCGTGCCGACGAGTATCGTCTCGGTCGAACTGGCCAGGATGAATCCGTATTCGAAAGTGTCGACCCAAGCGTGCCTCAGCTGCTCCCGGGAGGGTCACGATGCCGACGCGGCATACTGTAAGCACTGCGGCTCCGCACTGCATCCTGAAAGTGGGCAACCGAGCTCATGAAACACACATTGCTACAGAAGGTCTGGGACGCGCATCGCGTGCGCCAGCTCCCAACCGGTCAGACTCAAATGTTCATCGGCCTGCATCTCGTGCACGAGGTAACGAGCCCGCAGGCCTTCAGCATGTTGCGTGACCGCGGGTGGAAGGTAAAGTTTCCCGACCGGACATTTGCCACCGTCGACCACATTATTCCGACCCGCGACCAGACGCGGCCGTTCGCCGACACGCTCGCCGAGGAGATGATGTCGGCGCTTGAGCGTAACGCGAAGGAGTTCGGTGTGCCGCTGTGGGATCTGTCAAGCCCCCGACAGGGGATCGTTCACGTGATTGCCCCCGAGCTCGGACTGACGCAGCCGGGCATGACGATTGCCTGCGGCGACAGCCACACGTCTACGCACGGGGCATTTGGTGCTGTCGCGTTCGGTATCGGCACGTCGCAGGTCCGCGATGTTCTGGCGTCACAGTGCCTGGCCATTGACCCGCTTAAGGTACGTCGGATTGACGTGACCGGCTCTCTCGGCCGTGGCGTCTATGCGAAGGACGTCATACTCGAGATTATCCGTGGGCTCGGCGTGAAGGGTGGTGTCGGCTACGCCTACGAATACGGCGGCGAAGTCGTCGATGGCATGACGATGGATGAGCGGATGACTGTGTGCAACATGTCGGTCGAGGGCGGCGCGCGCGTGGGCTACGTCAACCCCGACGCGACGACGTTCGCCTATCTCAAAGGCCTGCCGTTCACGCCGCACGGTGGGTCGTTCGAACGGGCCAAGGCTTGGTGGATGTCGATGGCCTCGGACGCCGACGCCGACTATGCCGACCGGATCGAGATTGATGGCACCGCGCTGGCGCCGGTTGTCACTTGGGGGATCAACCCGGGTCAGTCGGTCCAAGTCAGCGAGAGGATCCCGGCGCTGGACAACGTTGAAGCGAAAAATCGTCCGGCAGTAGCCGAGGCGTTGGAGTTTATGGGCTTTAAAAGCGGCGCGCCGATCGCCGGCACCAAGATCGACGTCGCATTCATCGGCTCGTGTACGAATTCACGGCTCACCGACCTCCGGGAAGCCGCTCAGGTTGTCGCCAAGCAGCGGGTTTCGTCGCACGTCACCGGCCTCGTCGTGCCAGGGTCGCAGGCGGTGCGCATGGCTGCCGAACGGGAGGGCCTTGATGAGATCTTCCGCGCCGCTGGCTTCGAATGGCGGGGCGCCGGCTGTTCCATGTGCCTGGCGATGAACCCCGATAAGCTCGAGGGTCGGCAGGTGTGCGCGTCTTCGTCGAATCGGAATTTCAAGGGCCGACAGGGAAGTCCTACCGGGCGGACTCTGCTCATGAGCCCCGCAATGGTCGCCGCGGCTGCGATCGCCGGTGAGGTGACGGACGTGCGCGAACTCATGACGAGCAGGGTGGGTGTGTGATGGTCAGCCCCGGCGTGCAGAAGATCGAGCGGATTGCCGGTACGCCGATGCCGATGCGTGGCCAGGACATCGACACTGACCGGATCATCCCGGCTCGGTTCCTCCGTTCAGTGCGGTTCGAAGGGCTCGAGGCGCATGTGTTTGAGGACGATCGGAAGGCGCTCGCCGAGGCGGGTACGGCACACACTTTCGACCAGCCGCAGTATCAGGGTGCGTCAATTTTGTTGGCCAACGAGAACTTCGGCTGCGGTTCGTCGCGCGAGCATGCGCCGCAAGCGTTGAAACGCTGGGGCATCGAGGCTTGTGTCGGCGAATCGTTCTCGGAAATCTTTCTGGCGAATTCTACGGTGCTAGGGCTGCCGTGCGCGACAGCGTCGGCAGAGGTAATTGAAGCGCTCATGCGCTCTGCGGAGGAGCATCCGGCTGAGCCGATGACGCTCGACCTTCAAGCACTGAGCGTGCAGGCTGGCGGTCAAACGGTCGAGGTGTCGATGGCGCCGGCCGTGCGCGAGGCGTTTCGGGCGGGGACGTGGGATGCAACCGGTCTCCTGCTCGATCAGTCCGACAATGTCCGCGCCGTCGCGGCGAAGCTGCCATACCTCACTGGCTTTTGAGGCTTGCGCATTTGCTTCTTTGCGGTAGGGTCCAGACATCGCAACAGGCAAAAGGAAGCTGACAAGGAGGAGTGGCCAAGGCTTCATAACCCCAACACCCCAAACCTGCGCCTCTCGCGTTCCTCGTTAATCCTTGCCCTTGTTGTCCCCTATTTTCCTCTCCTCCCGTCTCGCGGCGTCGAGAAACGCCGACGCGGCACGAGACATCTCGCCCGAGCGTCGGCAGATCAGGCGCACTTGCCGTGCCAGCCGGAGCTGCGACACTCTGACCACGGCGAGTTGGCCGCGAGCAATCTCAGTGAGAGCGCACCGGCGGGGCAGCAGAGCGACGCCAAGTCCCATCTCCACCGCGCGTTTGATCCCATCGAGGCTCGGAAATGACATCTGGATATTGATCGGCGCGTGGCGCTGTTCTGACATCCGTAGCACGCGTTCGCGTGCGGGCGATGGGTCATTGTGCGCGATGACCGTCTGCCGCCCAAACTCTTCCATCGAAATCTCTTTCCGGTCAGCCAGGGGATGGTCCGGACTCGTCAACAGAACGAGCTCGTCAGCTCCGATCGTCACCGAGTGCAGACCGCGCTCGCGCGGCTGGAACGTCAGGACACCGAAGTCGAGCGCTCCGTTGAGCACTTCGGCTGCTACCTGCCGCGCCGGCACACGCCGCACTTCCACTTGGGCGTCGGGATGCTCGTCACGGAGGCGGCTGACGATCGGCAGTAGCGCATGGACCGCGGCCTCGTTAGCACCGATCGCCACGCGTCCACGACGGAAGTCCTGTAGCTCACGCACCGCGCTCGCCGCCTCGTCGCGCAACTCGGTCAAGCGCCGTGCGTAGTTGAGCAGGATGCGTCCCGCCTCGGTTAGTCGCCCGCCTTTGGCCGTGCGATCGAACAGTCGCTCGTTCAACTCCTCCTCAAGACGCCGCACCGCCTGACTCACCGCCGGTTGGGTCCGGTGCAGCCGCGCGGCAGCACGCGAGAAGCTGTGCTCGGAGGCGACGGTCAGAAATGTTTGAAGCTCAGCAAGATCCATAGACCTCCCGTCCTGATATTAACATAATAACAACTTATCATATGGTAATGATTATAAACTTGACGAAGGTTCGGGCCGACACGTACAACGACGAGTGAGGAAGGCGGGTGCATGGTGGGCGAACAATTACGGATCTTCGACACGACGTTGCGTGATGGCGAGCAGGCGCCCGGGTTCTCACTGCGGATCAACGAGAAGATCCAAATGGCGCGGCAACTAGACACGCTTGGTGTCGACATCATTGAGGCCGGATTTCCGATTGCGTCAAAGGACGACGCCGAATCGGTACGTCGTGTAGCGCAGGAAGTCACAAGACCAGTGATCGCCAGCCTGG
This sequence comes from Acidobacteria bacterium UBA823, assembly GCA_002296225.1. GTDB lineage: Bacteria > Acidobacteriota > Vicinamibacteria > Vicinamibacterales > UBA823 > UBA823. The sequence continues at coordinate 8,703 of DBHR01000035.1, forward strand.
CGCGCTGCCGTCGGGCAGACATCGAATGCGCTGGCGAGGCTATCAAGGAGGCCGAGCGCGGCCGTATCCACACGTTTCTTGCTACCTCTGACCTGCATCTTAAGCACAAGCTGCACATGTCGCGGGAGCAGTGTCAGGAAGCCGCGGTTGACGGTGTAAAGCTGGCCCGGCAGTACACCGATAATGTCCAGTTTTCTGCCGAGGATGCGCTGCGCACCGACGTTGACTTTCTCTGCCAGGTTGTTGAGGCCACGATCACCGCCGGCGCGACGACAATCAACCTGCCCGACACGGTTGGCTATTCGACACCAGACGAAATCTTTGATTTCTTCAGGACTATCACCACGCGCGTACCGAACGCCCACAAGGCTGTTTTCAGTGCGCATTGCCACGACGACCTCGGCCTTGCCGTCGCGAATACGTTGGCAGCGTTGCGGGCAGGGGTGCGGCAGGTTGAATGCACGATCAATGGGATCGGCGAGCGCGCCGGCAATGCGTCGCTCGAGGAGATCGTGATGGCAACGCGGGTGCGGTCCGACCGGCTACCGTTTGCGACCCAGATCAACACGCAGGCGATCTACGCCACGAGTCAGCTGCTCACGGCGCTAACGAGCGAGGCAGTGCAGGCCAACAAGGCGATTGTCGGCCGCAACGCGTTCGCCCACGAAGCCGGAATCCATCAGGACGGCATGCTTAAGGACCGCCGAACCTACGAGATCATGAAGCCGGAGGACGTCGGAGTCTCGCAGACGACGCTCGTGCTCGGCAAGCATTCGGGGCGGCACGCTGTGCAGAACCGGTGCGAGGAGCTCGGCTACAAGCTCAGCCGGTACGAGCTCGATCAGATCTACCAGCGCATGATTCGTTTGGCCGATGCACAAAAGAACGTTGGTGACGACGACTTGGTGGCGATGATCGAAGAGGTGCGTGCGGAGCAGACGGAATTGGAATCAAAGACGGCTGGCGCCACGTCGGTGTGAGAAACGTCAGTCTGCGGACCCC
>DBHR01000035.1:10055-18298 GCA_002296225.1 Acidobacteria bacterium UBA823
GCGTCCGTCTGCCGGTTGGCACCGTCGATTCCGGTGACATCCCGATCCGTACGAACTTGGAGTCACGATGAACGCTACGATCGCCCTACTCCCGGGAGATGGCATCGGTCGGGAAGTAACCGCCGCCGCCAGTAGCGCCTTGATGGCCGTAGCCGACCAGTTTGGTCACGCCTTTGATCTCCAGGCCTATGATGTCGGCGGTGCCGCGCTTGATGCTGGTCAAGTGCCATTGCCCGCAGAAACGCTCAAGGGTTGTCTTGCGGCTGACGCGATCTTTCTCGGCGCGGTCGGCAATCCGAAATTCGATGGTGAGCCGCCCGCCCGGCGGCCTGAAGCGGCGATTCTGCAACTCCGGCGCGAGTTGGGAGCGTACGCGAATCTTCGGCCGGCATATGTCTGGCCTGGCTTAGAGGACAGCGGCTCGCTCAAGCCAGAGGTGGTGAAGGGCGTCGATGTCCTAGTTGTCCGTGAACTGACCGGCGGTCTCTATTACGGCCAGCCGCGCGGCGTTGCCGAGGACGGCCAGTCGGCGTTCAACACGATGCGCTACTCGGTCGAGGAGATTGAGCGGATCGCCGCTGTCGCGTTCGAGAGCGCACGCCTGCGCGGGAAGCGGGTCACATCAGTAGACAAGGCGAACGTCCTCGAAACGTCAAGGCTCTGGCGCCAGGTCGTCACGGATGTCGGCGAACGATACCCGGATATCGACCTCGGCCACGAGTATGTCGATGCGTGCGCTCTGCTGATCGCGTCAAAACCAAGGCGCTATGACGTCATCCTTACGGAAAACCTGTTCGGCGACATCCTGTCGGACGAATCGGGTGCCATCGTCGGGTCCCTAGGCCTGCTACCGTCGGCCAGCATAGGCGGGAAGGTTGGTCTCTTCGAGCCGGTCCACGGCTCGGCGCCCGACATCGCCGGCCACGATAAGGCAAACCCGATTGGTGCTATCGGTTCGGTTGCGATGCTCCTGCGGCATGCACTGAAGCTCGACGCGGAGGCGACAGCCGTGGAGCAAGCGATCGGTGAGGCGCTGACGGCCGGCTATCGTACGGTTGACCTCATGCCGATACCTGGCAAGTCACCGGTCGGCTCGAAGTCGATGGCTACTGCCATCATCGAACGCATCCGGGCAGCGGCATGAAACCACAGACCAGAAGCCAACCACTGCGGTATTCTTATTGAGTTGCGCCTGGCGCGAAGAACTATGACCGGTGAGGTGGCCGAGAGGCTGAAGGCGGCGGTTTGCTAAACCGTTGTAGGGGCTAAAACCTCTACCCAGGGTTCGAATCCCTGCCTCACCGCCAACGCTCTTCCTTTGATGGCCCTATAATGGGCCGTTTTATCTAACCATAGCCCGAGCACCAATCGATAGGCCCGGGTATGATTCAGACGCGGTCCGAGTCGTTCGCTCGTAGGTCGCACGACACTTGATTGAGGATGGGCCGAAACCGTCAACAGAGGAACAGCGCGCTCATGGCCCGGCGAAGGGAACGTGGAATTCACAATCTGTCCCGAGCCGTGGCCGCTCTCCGGGGCACGGGCGTCTCCGAGTCTCGGCGGCGCCTTCTCAAGGTCTTAGGGTCGGCCATCGGGTTGTCGTCGGTCGCAATTCCCACCTGGGGCCACCGCCCCACCGGGCTGGTCTCAACAGCGTTAGCGGCACAGCCCCGCCCCTTCACCACTGATGGCAAGGAGGGGTTGACTCTCCTGAGTGACCGTCCGGTGAACGCTGAAACTCCAGTCGCCTTGTTGGACGACGCGCTCACCTCGAACGCCAGACACTTCATCCGCAACAATGGCTTGGTGCCAGAGCGCGCGCGGAACCAGGACACCCAGGGCTGGAGCCTTGTCGTGGATGGAGAAGTCGAGCGGTCACTCGAACTCACACTCGGTCAGTTGAAAAGTCGCTACCCCAACCGACGCGAAGCGCTGGTGCTCGAATGTGCCGGGAATGGACGCGCCGGGTTCCATCCATCGGCGTCAGGAAACCAGTGGACCTTGGGTGCCGTGGGCTGCGCGCTCTACACCGGCGTGCGTCTCAAGGATGTCCTCGTAGATGCTGGCGTGAAATCGTCCGCCGTCTACCTGGCCTACTACGGCGAGGACCTGCATCTCAGCGGCGACCCTGACACGGTGGTTATCTCGCGCGGCGTCAGCATCGAGAAGGCGCTCGACCAGCAAACGCTCCTTGCCTGGGAGATGAACGGTGAACCGCTGCCCGCGCAGCACGGCTTTCCGCTTCGTCTCGTAGTGCCCGGGTGGCCCGCGTCTGCGTCGGGCAAGTGGCTTCGGCGTCTCTGGGTTCGTGACCGGGTCCACGACGGCCCCAAGATGACAGGCGCCTCCTACCGCGTGCCGAAGCACCCGGTTCTCCCGGGTACGGAGGTGCCGGAGGGCGACATGGTCATCATCGAGGCCATGCCGGTGAAGTCCGTGATCACACATCCGGCGAGCGGCGTCAGCCACACCGTCGGAGCGCCGCTCGTTCTGCGGGGACACGCGTGGTGCGGCGACGGGCCCGTCGAGGGCATGCACTTGAGTAGGGATTTTGGGGCGACCTGGACGCCCGCCTTGCTGGCCGAACCTCGCAACCCGTTCGCCTGGCAACGGTGGGAGGCATCGGTCTCGTTTCCGACGCCGGGTCACTACGAAGTGTGGGCGCGAGCAACTGACCATCGATCCCGCATGCAGCCTATGGTCGTTCCTGGGTGGAACCCTCGGGGTTACCTCAACAACGCGATGCATCGGATCGCGGTCAACGTCACGTGAGAGCACAGTGAGGACTTGGATCACGCTGATCGGGCTGTGGACGGTGGTCGTTGCGGTCCTGACCGGCACTCCGAGCGCGCCGCGCGGGCAGGTGTCGTCCGCGTCAACCAACGAAGACCTTGTGGAGGGACTGAGGCCGGAGAAAGGACGCGAGTTGGTGCTTGAGAACTGTGTCCTGTGTCACTCGACGGCGATTATTGCCTCGAATCACATGAGCCGTGAGCGGTGGGACGAGGCGATTACCTGGATGCAGGACGAGCACAACCTCTGGCCGCTGGAACCTAATGACCGCACGCTCATCCTGGACTACCTCGAGGCCACCCAAGGAGAATCGGCGCTCGATGACGACCAGTTCGACGTGCGCTCGAACCCGTGGGCGTGGCCGCTTTACCGGCCGAATCCGATCTGGTAGCAGTGCAGTAACCGTGAAGGTCGTTAATGTCGAGTTCGGGAGTGGACACAACAACATCGATCCCAAGGGGCGATCCTAAAGTGCGGTGTCGGTGGCTGGTCGTCGTTGTATTGGTTATGGTGTTCGGCGCCACCGGGGTCAGACTAGCATCGGGCGGACAGGAGGAGGAAGAGCGGACCGGTTGGTTCGGTTCAGCCGACGTCAACTTTGTGTTCACGGGTGGTAACGCGGAAGCCAAGACCTTCGGATTCCGGAACACGCTGAAGCGACGCTGGGGAGACGAATCAGTGACGGTTGAAGGCGGCGCGATTCGAGCAGCGTCCACTAAGACTACACGCACCGCAATTGGTCCGTCACTAACCGACTTCGAGGTGACTAAGCAATCTGTCACCACAACCACGGCCGAGAACTACTTTGCCCGCGGGCGATACGACTATCAGATCTCCGAGCGGGCGCTGTGGTACGGCGGCACTGGGTGGAGTCGCAACACCTTTGCCGGTATTGCGAGCCGCTACTCTGTGGTTGCCGGCCTCGGCACCACATGGTGGGACAGTGACGCGGTCGGCTTGCGGACCGATTACGCTCTAACCTACACCCTACAAAAGGAGGTCATTAGCGACCCCGCGACCGACGACGCCTTCGTCGGCGTTCGGGTTTCATGGGGTTACCGGCGTCGTGCGAACGACACGACCACGTTCGAGAGCGCTCTTATTGCTGACGAGAACCTCGAGGACAGGGCCGATTTCCGACTTGACCTCACCAACTCCATGACGACGGCAGTGACCGGCCCCCTCGCCTTGAAACTGAGCTGGCAACTTCTCTACGATAGCCGCCCATCGCTGGTGGGAGTGCCGCTGCAGTTTCCGTCCGGAACGTTTACAGGAGGTACGGTATTCACCAAACTTAACAAGCTCGACAACCTCTACACGCTCGCGCTCGTATTTAATTTCTAGGCTAGTGCGTCTTGACGATGAGAGTGTAGGCTCGCATTCTGCCGCCGCTAGGTCGTGCTGAGGACAGTGCTTGCGATGACCCCTGATCAGCTATTTCTTTTCGGATTACTCCTTGGGATCTTTGCCCTTCTCTTGTGGGGACGGGTGAGGTACGACGTCGTGGCCTTCGGCGCCTTGGTTGTTGCTTACATTGGCGGTGCCATCCCCAAGACGGCGGTGTTCGCTGGCTTCGGACATCCCGCCACGCTGATCATTGCGCTGGTGTTGATCATCAGCCAAGGGCTTTCCCGGTCCGGCGCGATCGAAGTCGTGGCGCGTCATCTCGTTAGCGCTTCGCGAGGGCTGCACTTGCATATCGCTGTTCTGTCAACAATCGGTGCCGCGCTAAGTGCGATCATGAACAACGTCGCCGCGCTTGCGTTGCTGATGCCAGTGGATATGCAGGCTGCGAGGAAGGCCAAGCGAAGTCCGGCGCTCTCACTCATGGCGCTTTCTTTCGCAACAATTCTTGGTGGCATGGTCACGTTGATCGGTACGCCCCCCAACGTTGTCATCGCGACTTTCCGGGAACAGGCGCTCGGGGCCCCCTATGGCATGTTTGACTTCGCGCCGGTCGGTCTCATCGTGGCGATGGTCGGCGTTACCTACGTCACGCTCATCGGTTGGCGACTGATCCCAGTCGAGCGGAGCCGCCTTGATAGTGCCGAGGAGTTGATGGACCTGCAGGGATATATCGCTGAAGGCACGGTCACGGACAGGTCGAAAGCAATTGGCATGAAACTGCACGAGTTGCAGCCCCTGGCGGACGAGGACGATGTCAACCTGTTCGGCTTGATTCGAGGAGGCAAGCGTCTCGAGGACTGGGTACGCTACCAAGTCATCCGCGAGGGTGACGTGATCGTGATGGAAGGTAGACCTCAGGGGATTGAACAATTCCTGAGTTCAGCGGGGCTGGAATACGCAGGTTCCGACAAGCACTCTGGCGTGGCGAGCGAGAGTCTTGAGTTGCTCGAGGTCGTTGTACCGGAAGGCGCATGGATTGCAGGACGCACCGCGCTTGGTGTGCGGCTCCTGTCTCGGAAGGAGGTGACGCTCCTTGGCGTCTCGCGCAGCGGGCGGCGTTTCCGCGACCGGGTGCGCAAGTTACGGATCGCACCCGGCGACATCCTGCTGCTGCTCGGCCCCTCCCATGGCTTGCCGGATGTTGTCGAGTGGCTGGAGTGCCTGCCGCTGGCCGAACGGGGAATCCGGGTGTTCCAGCGGAGCAAGGCGTGGGTGGCGGTGCTTGCCTTCGCCGGCGCGGTCTTGGCTGCGAGCGTTGGCCTGCTTTACTTGCCGGTTGCCCTGGGAGCCGTGGTGGTCGTCTACCTATTGCTGCACATTGTGCCGCTTTCGCGGCTGTACGACTCGGTCGAATGGCCGGTCATCGTGTTGCTTGGCTGCTTGATTCCGATAGGAACCGCACTTGAGGAGAGCGGCGGCACCGCCCTCATCGCTCGAGGGATCGTCGGCTGGTCGCAGGGACTGCCCGTCGCTGCCGTGCTCGCCATCCTGATGATCGTAACGATGACCCTCTCTGACGTGCTCAACAATGTCGCCACGGCCCTTATCGCCGCGCCCATCGGCGTTGATATCGCTCATCACCTCGGGGTCAGTCCGGACCCATTCCTGATGGCTGTTGCGGTGGCCGCCTCGTGCGCCTTCCTGACGCCGATCGGACACAAGAACAACACGATCGTCATGGGTCCCGGTGGTTACAAGTTCGGCGATTACTGGAGGATGGGACTACCCTTGGAGGCGCTCGTGATTGCTGTTGGGTTGCCCATGATCCTCCTGTTCTGGCCGCTCTAAACAGCTATCGATGAAGGGTGCGCCGCTGATTTTGATTTTGCCTGAGTAACAGTGGCACCCACGACGTTTGGGGGTAAAGAGGCCATGGTTATTCTCAGGCGGCTCGTCACGGATAGCTGAGTGAGAACAATCCCGCTGTTCGCTACACGTTCTTACCGTTCCTGCCCCCGTAGAATAGCCAGGGGAAATCTAGCAAGGTCGACGAACCCCGGTCTGTCCTGCGGTCTCCTCGCTTTTCTCATCTTGCTAAACGGCTTCGGAGCGTGCGCGGTGGACGGCTCCGATCAGACATCCACTTCCGGGTCGCGTGCACAGGTGTCACCCGACTGGGAGGCCCAGCGCCAGCTGATGGTAGAAACCCAGCTGCGTGCGCGTGACATCACCGCTCCGGCCGTCCTGTTGGCCATGGCGCACGTCCCGCGGCACCTGTTCGTCCCAGAGCGCGTACGAGCGATGGCCTACAACGACCATCCGCTGCCGATCGGGTATGAGCAGACGATCTCGCAGCCTTACATCGTCGCCTACATGACTCAACTGCTCGATCTGCCACCGAACGCCAGGGTGCTGGAGGTCGGTACAGGGTCGGGATATCAATCGGGTGTCTTGGCCGAGGTTGCCGCTGAGGTCTATACGATTGAGATCGTGCCGGAGCTTGCCGATCGGTCGGCTTCCATCTTGGCGGAGCTGGGATACGAGAACGTCCGGGTAAAGGCGGGTGACGGCTACTTGGGCTGGCCGGAACACGCACCGTTCGATGGCATCATGGTGACGGCGGCCCCGGATCATGTGCCACAGTCGCTTATTGAGCAGCTGGCTGTGGGAGCAACGCTCGTCCTGCCGGTCGGGCAAGACTTTCAGGTGATGACTATCCTGACGAAGACCGAGGTTGGTGTTACCACGGAGCGAACCATCCCCGTACGGTTCGTGCCAATGACCGGACGTGCCCTGGCGCGGTGAGAACGTGATCGGCTACGGCGCGAACGACTACGCTGAGGCTACCGTTCATCCTCGTGAGATGGCCCACCCGTTGGGTTGCCGGTATCCGGACGGAAGTAACAGCATGCCGCCACTACGCATTGCGGGTCCTTGGTCGCCGCACATTAAGCCACGGCGTCGACCGCCTGAATAAGACCCTTGATATACCCGTACCCGAACGCAAAAGCCTGTCGCCCGTTTACGTCGTCAGGGTGGCGCGGCATGTGATCGGGCATGACCATATAGGGATAGTCGACCTCCTTGAGGGTCATCATGACCCGCAACATGTCCATGTCGCCTTCATCGGGGAAGACCTCTTGGAAGTCGTCTCGTCGACCACGAATATTTCGGAAATGAATGTTAAAAATCTTTTGTCGCGAACCAAAGTAACGGATAACGTCGTGAATCTCTTCAGCCGGGTTTTGAAGCATCTCGGCGGTCGTGCCCAGACACAGATTAAGCCCGTGGTGTGAGTTTTCCTCAATCTCGACGAATCGCTTGAGCCCCCAGATTGTGCCGAGCACCCTGGCAACGCCGTGAAAGCCCTCAGGCGGGACACCAGGATCGTGCGGATGACAGGCAAGTCGGATGTCATATTCTTGCGCCACGGGGATGACTCGCTCGAGAAAATACGTAATGCGTTCCCACATTTCATCAGCGGAGATCTCACCTGCGCGCGTTCTGGTATCTGGATCGGCGTCTGCCAAGCGCCACGTGCTGTAGCTCGTGCCACCGCGGCCGGGCGTTGGCTCGGTACGGAGAACTCCCAGCAATGACAGGTTGTACTTAATAGCCGGGATGCCCGCTTCGGCGCACTGCTTAATGATGTCGCAGGCCTCGTCAATTTCTCGCTGGCGTTCGGGATTCTGACCAAGCATGATCGCCTTCCGTGTGGCGCGGTCGACGTGCGACGAGGACATGAAAGGAAACTGGACCATATCCAGTGCTACGCCGTACGTTTCGCAGCGTTCGCGCAGTTGCTGAAGCCGTGACCCTGTCCAGCCATCTGCCTCGGGATACCCACAGACGTGCTCAACGCCATGACGACGAAAATACATCAACATCTCGTCGGTTGTCGGTGACCGCTGGGTGCCCACAGTCATGCGGGCCCGTCGTCGAAGCTTACCGTCGCTCGGTGGGATAGGCGTTTGGGTTACCCCGCATCCCGGGAGCGACAGCGCCCCAGCGAGTCCACCTGTTAGCGATACGAATTCTCGTCGGTTCATTTCCCTACCCTGTTATTAATGAGGAGCACTGTCAGCATACACTTCACGGGTTTT
>DBHR01000086.1 GCA_002296225.1 Acidobacteria bacterium UBA823
GACGTCTTCGTCACCGAGTCGGCGCAGCCGCTCGATGGCCGTCGTGAGCCCCTCGGCGTCGCGGCGGTAGTGCACGTGCTCGTGCATGATCGCCTTGAGCTTGCGCTTGAAATCGATGGGACGCATGCCGTCTGGGCGCTCCGCGCGCAACAGGTTGATACGGTCGAATTCCGCACCGACCTCGGCCTCGTCAACTTCAGGAGTGTGCCGGTCGAGCGCGTGGTTAGCCGCTCGGATGCCAGCCCGGCGCCCGAACACCTGCGTTTCCGCGAGCGCGTTGCCACTGGTCCGGTTCGCGCCGTGGACGTTGCCCCCGATCTCGCCCGCGGCGAACAGGCCAGGGACGCACGTCGCGGCCCACTCATCGATGCGCGCGCCGCCCAGCGTGTAATGGGTGACCGGCATGACCTCGATGGGCTGCTCGAACACGTTGATACCGAAATCTTCTAGCTCGTTGTATGGAAGAGAGTCGAGCCTGTGGAGAATCTCCTTTACCTGTGCCGGTGGGCGCCCGGACCGTTGGAGATCGATGTAAACACCGCCGTGGGGAGTGCCGCGACCTTCTTCGATCTCCCTGAACATCAGCTTCATCATGACGTCACGCACGGGGAGACGTTCTGTCTGTGGCAAGAACGGTTCGCCGAGCCCGTTCAACATCAGACCGTGGCAATACTGCTCGGTGAGTAGGCCTTCGTACTGCACCAACGTCCCCTCGACCTCGGACGGCCAGCACAGCCCTGTGGGGTAGAACAGCATCATTTCGAGGTCGACGAGGTCAGCACCAGCTTCGTACGCCAGGTAGACACCCTCGCCGGTCAAGCCGGGCTCGGTATCTGTCCACCGCCAGAGTTCCGGGTACCCGCCCGACGCGAGTATCACCGACGGCGCCGCGAAGACAGCCGGTTCCCCTGTCCGCATGTTCAGCGCGACGAGTCCCGCCATGCCGTGGTCGTCTTTCAGAAGCCGAGTGACAACCACATCTTCGACGAGTCGAATGTTGTCGTGCTTGAGGAGCTCTCTGCGCAGCCCGGCGGCCATCGCCCGTCCGTCGCCCAGGATGACCAGGTTCCGCTCGAACGAATGACCCGGGTGCACGATTTGGAGAAACTGTCCGCGCTCGTTCTTGCGGAACTTCACCCCGTAGCGGCACAGGTCCATCGCCCGTTCGGTTGCCTCATCCGTCAAGACCTTGATCAGGTTTTCATCGCCGAGGTAGCGTCCTTCGTAGCACGTATCCTCGAAGGCGATCGCTGCGCTGTCCCGTTCATCCTCCACCGAAAACGCGGCCTGGTACGACGGGCAGGCCATCGTCGTGGCGCCGCTGCGCGCGGCTTGTCCCTTCGTCAACAAGACGACCCGTGCACCGGCTTCCGCCGCCGCAATGGCTGCGCGCATACCCGCGCCACCCGCGCCAACCACGACGACATCGGATGTCGTCACGTCATGCTTCATGCTGGTCATTCGCGTACGTGTGCGACCGCTAGTGCGTTACCGACCGACAGCCTGCAGGGTGGCGCCCGCCGTCTCGAGCGCGGCCTTGAGTCTCTCGGTGAGCCGCTCCGCCCCCTGGGTGTCGCCGTGCACGCAGATCGTCTCGGCGGCAAGGGTGACAGTCGAGCCGTCAGTCGCCTGGACCGTGCCTTCGAGCACCATCTGGAGCACGCGTGAGACGACCCGCTCGGGGTCATGGATCACCGTCCCGGCCTCTCGACGCGAGGCCAGAGCCCCGTCGGGCGCATAGGCGCGGTCGGCGAATGCCTCCGCCGCGACCCTGAGGCCGGCGGCACGCCCGGCGATGAGAATTTCCGAGCCTGCCAGGCCGAAGAGGATCAACGAACGGTCAAGGGCCGCGATACCGCGTGCAATCGCGGCCGCGATGTCGGCGTCGCGCGCGGCCAGATTGTAGAGCGCACCGTGCGGCTTGACGTGCTGTAGCCGCGTCCCCTCGGCCGCAGCGAGGCCGGCGACCGCGCTGACTTGATACATGACGAAGTCCTCGACTTCGTCCGGCGTCACCTTCATCTCGCGTCGCCCGAATCCGACCAGGTCGAGAAACCCCGGGTGCGCGCCAATCGCCACGCCAGACGCGAGCGCCAGCCGGATCGTCCGTCGGATCACCGAGGGATCCCCGGCGTGAAAGCCGCAGGCAATGTTCGCCGACGTGATGCTCCGCATCACGGACTCGTCGTTGCCGATGGTGTAGGAGCCGAACGACTCCCCCATGTCGCAATTAAGGTCGATGCTCATGCAGAAAGTTGAGTCGGCGCTCGGTGGGAACGAACCGAAGTGTGGAATTCAGCCTTCGCCCATCCCGATCGTAGACAACCCGACGGCGTTGTCAAGTCACGCGAGAGGCTGGCAGCATCGGCCGCTTGACGCCGCACCCTAGCTCACCGGCGAACTGCACCACCGTTTTCGCCAGTGTGCAGCGATCCTCTGCACTTCGCATCACGATATCGGAAAGTTTCACCGCAATACCCAAATCCGCGATGTCCGCCTCAAGCCATGCGTCATCGGTGTCGATGAGCAGGCCATCGATCAACCCGCGATAGTGCTGCGCTATCGCGGTGGCGGAACAGATGATGCCAAGTTCGTTCATGATCTTGGCGGTGGGTCCCTTCAGCGAATCACCCGACACGACTGGTGACACCGCAACCACAGGCGCTCCACACCGCCGCAGCGCATCGCGGATACCAGGCAC
>DBHR01000088.1 GCA_002296225.1 Acidobacteria bacterium UBA823
GGTGACCCTTCGGTTGGAGGTATCCGAGGCCCAACGGCAAGCCATACCAAAACCTACCGCCGGTAATGCTGGCCCCGGACTGACCCAATGCAATCCCCGCGAATCACGGGCCTTATTGCTTTCGGGTCTTTTCAGCTAGGCGAACCAGGCCCGCGTAAACATAGGAATCTTGGTTGGTTGAAGTCATGGGTCCTGTCTCCTCTTAAATCGTTCGCTCGACGTCCTAGGGAAGATTGGGATTGTCTGCTATTGATTATTCGTGGCTGATCAAGCCTTCGTCCATCATGGCTTTGATGGTGCCGTCGAAGGCCTCAAGACTCTGATTGATGTCGGCTTCGGTATGTACTCCGGACAGCACGCCGCTGGTGCGTGACATGAGGTCAACACCGCGCACTTGAAGGCCCTGCCGGAAATTCGTCTGGACCTCGGGCGGGGCGCTCTTGAGGCTATTGGCGTCCAGACCGTCGATGGACTTGGCTCCGAAAAATATGTGGAAGGTGGAAGACTCGCCATAGACGCAGGCGGCCACCTCGTACCGGTCCACGATCTCCCGCAGCCCAACCCGCAGCCGCTCGGCCATGCGGTCGGCGTTGGCTTGCATCTCGCCGGTGGCTACTATGTTGAGCGCGGCGTTGCCGGTGGCGGCGCAGTAGGGATTGGCGTTGAAGGTGCCGCCGTGGTAGACGCGCTCGTACCGGTCGTGCTGGGCGTCGCCGGTTATCTCCATTACAGCCATGAACTGTTCCCGTCCCGCCACGGCCCCGCCGGGCAGTCCGCCGGTCAGGATCTTGGCCATCGTGCAGAGGTCGGGTTCGATACCCAGGTTCTGCTGTAATCCGCCCGGGCTCCATCGGAATCCGGTAATCACCTCGTCCAGGATCATCACTACATCGTATTTTCGCGTCAGGTCCCGTACCCCTTGGACAAAGCCGGGCTCCAACGGAACGGTACCGTACGATGCGCCCGAACCTTCTGTGATGACGCCGGCAATGTCGTTGTCAGACGCCAAGATACTCTCAAGAGCAGCCAAGTCCGGTGGCAAAACGATCACGGAGTCCACTGCACCGCGGGGGATTCCAGTGGATGCGGGCACGTCGAAAGGTGACAGGTTACCCGGCATCACGTAGTCATGCCAGCCATGGTAGTGGGATTCCCATCGGATGATTTTGTCTTTTCCGGAGTAGGCTCTGGCGATTCGGATCGCCAGGGCAGTGGATTCGGCGCCCGAGCCAACAAACCTCACCTTATCGGCACAAGGGATCAAGCTGCAGACGCGTTCACCCCATTCCAGTACCTTTTCCACTGGCGCTCCGTAATGGGATCCCGAAGGCGCGGCCTGCATCAACGCCTCAACCACCTCGGGATGGGAATGGCCCAACAGCAGGGATGCGGAGCCGAGCCCGTAATCGATATATTCGTTGCCATCGACGTCCCATTTCCGGGACCCGAGGCCGCGTTCGATGGCGATTGGGAAGGGGCTGGTTACGTAACCGTCGTGGCCACCTCCGCCGGAAGGGAAAATCTGTTTGAACCGTGGGAAAAGCGCCGCCGATTTGGGGTTTCTTCGGATATAAGCCTCTCTGATTGACTCTGCCATCGAATCCTCCTTTCCATGGGCGATTGATTGCTGTCCCACCACCTCACACTCAATGGTTTACTGTAAATTGCTGTGCTATCCCGGTAATTCTGTGATCGACACCCAACAGGGTCCGTTACCGAGGGGATAAGTCTCCAACGGGGTCAACTTACCTGAGTCCGGATTGATATTGAAGGAGGCCATGCGGCCCGAGTCCTGGCCCGATCAGGAATGCACGCCGATGATATTGTCCCAGTCGGTCGACTGCTGGTAGGCGTAAGCGGCTCTCATGAGTAGCGGGTCGTCGAAGAAGCGCCCGACGAGCTGAATGCTAACTGGGAGACCGGCTGACGACTTGCCCACGGGAAGGGCGAGCGCTGGGTGGCCGGTGTAGTTGAAGGGCAGGGTGTTACGGGAGCCTTTCGAGTTCACCGTCGCTAGGTTGTCCTCGACGGCCTCGAGGTAGCTACCAGGGGTGTGGTTCTTGGGCGCCGTCATGATACATGTGGGCATAACGAGCACGTCGACGTTGGCAAGCGCGGCGTCGTAGGCCTTGATGTAGGTGGGACGCACATTCTGGGCCTTGGCATACACGCGGCCGTGGTAGTTGCGACGGCTCATCTCCGAAGCGATAAGCGATAATTTGCTGCGGGGGGTGAGCACATCGGCTTGGGAGGCCCACATCTTGTTGATGGCTGCGATGATTGAAGCTGGGTAATAGGTCCTAGTGAAGGCGCCGAAGAACCCAGTTTTGAACACGGCAAGGGCCCCTTCACCCGTTAGCGCAGCCTGGGCCGCCCAGATGTCGTGATGCTCTGGGATGGATACTTTGGATACGTCAGCGCCCGCCTCTGCAAGGACGTCGACGGCCGTCATCACCAGGTCGCGCACATCGTCCTCAGCATCGTCAAAGCCCTCCCCGAGAACACCGATGCGCAGCCCTGATATGCCGTCGGTCAAACCTCCGAGTATGTCTATGGTAGTCGGGACGTCTCGCGTCTGGCGGGGATCGTAAGGGTCGTAACCCGCAGTGGCCTGAAGCGTAGCCGCCGCATCCTCTACGGTACGGGTCATCGGGCCGGTGTAGTCGATGCTCTGGTCCGAGCCGAACCCGATCCCGAAGTGCGACAACAGTCCGAACGTGGGCTTATGTCCGACGATGCCGGAGTAAGCCGCAGGGATACGGATGGAGCCACCCTGGTCGCCGCCGAAAGAGATGTCCACCTCGCCGGCGGCCACGGCCGCGGCGGAGCCCGCGGACGATCCGCCGGTCACATGATCGTGGTTATGGGGATTGAGAGGCCGGCCGTAGTCGCCGATGGCGCCGCCGGTACCGAATCCGCCACTCAGTCCGTTCATGACGTTCTTGCCGATGATAGTGCCCCCCTCCTTCAGCACGCGGGTGACGACAGTAGCGTCGAAGTCGGGAAT
>DBHR01000050.1:0-169 GCA_002296225.1 Acidobacteria bacterium UBA823
AATCGACACGACGTTGAACAGCCGAGCCGATCCTGCTTCATGGCACCACACACCTTGCACGCCATTCAGGCCGGCGTGTTCGATCTCGTCCCAGATCATGCCAGATTTCATGACGCACTTGCTAAACGAGAAATCCGACGGCGGCTGCATCGGGCTCGCCATCGTCAGA
>DBHR01000050.1:467-3071 GCA_002296225.1 Acidobacteria bacterium UBA823
CATCGGGCTCGCCATCGTCAGAATCGGGTCGTCGCGATAATAGACCCGCTCGATGCGCACAACCGGCTCATCGCTGACCTGGCTGGCGTAGTAGCCCGTAAACTCACCGAACGGGCCCTCCGCCTTCGTATCATCCGGATGCATGGCGCCCTCTAAGACGATCTCACTATGCGCCGGCATCGGCAGCCCGTATCGCTCGGATTGGATCGTCTGTATCGGGAGTCCTCGATGACCGCCAGCCCAGGTGAACTCGGACAAGCCAAACCGCAACTCGTTGCCCGCACCGAGGGACAGAAGCGGGTCGTGTCCGCAGCTGATTAAAACTGGACACGGCTTTCCCTGCCGGAAGTACTTCTCGCGAATCTGCCGGCCCTGCTTGCCAGGCGACATCCAGAGCCCTACCGTGCGGCGGTCGTGGACCATCGACCGGTAGGTACCCACGTTCACCCAGTCCTCCTCGGGGTCGTGCATGATGACTAGGTCGTCTGTTCCAATGTATCGCCCGCCGTCCTGCTCGTGGAGAAACGGCACCGGGAATTTCAGCACGTCCACGTCATCGTCACGGTCGATGTTCTGTAAAATCGGGCCATCGTCCACGTTCTCCGGTGGAAGCGGCGTATGCATTTTCATTCGGTTTCGATAGGCGCGAACGACGTCCATCGGGGTCTTCGGCACTGGAAAGCCAAGGGTCATCGCCAGTCGCTGGCTCGAATTGGCGGCACCCGAGAGCACCCGAAAACCTTTGGGGAACCCCGGAATGCGCTGAAAGAGAATGGCCGGCGGGTTTGGCCGCGCGTGGTGGATGAGCTCGGTCAGAGCGCCCATCTCCAGGTTCCAGTCCACGCCGTTGATTGTGACGAGCTCGTTTGTCGCCTCCGCCCGCTCCAATAACTCACGCAGGTCACGATGCGGCCGGTCATAGGCGTTATACATAGCGTCTACTTTTCTTCGACGACAACATTCGAGTAATCCTCGCCCGTTCGCTGCTCGATCAATTCAACCATGCCAGCGGCATCCTTGACCTCACGGATGTCCTTAGCAACCGCTTGGAACGCAGCCTTCAGGCGCCCTCGCGTATTGAGCGGACAGACCATCAGGCAGATCTTGCATCCATGCATCTTGAGAAACCAGGGTTTACATGCCGGCGTATCCACATGCCACCGGACGACGCCGTTCACCTCTTGCTTGTCTGGCTTAATCGCATCGCCAGGACAGAAGCGGGTGCAGATGTTGCACGATGCGCACACTTCATCGAAACCGAAATCCTTCGGGCCATCCACCTTGAGTGGCATCTCGGTCGACACAGCCACCAGTCTGAACGAGGAACCAAGCTCCGGCGAGATCAGCGAGCCGTGCTTGCCCAACTCGCCGAGCCCAGCCAGATGCGCGTAGGCCGGCAGCGGGAAATCCCCACGGTTCCCCTGGGCGCACGCGCTGTAGCCATACGCGCCGATTTGGTGCGCAAGTCGGTTCGCCATGTCATCGAGACGGTAGTAGACGCGATGCACCTCGGCCTGTGAACGCGGCCCGATGTCGATCATGCTGTCGTAGGCCATCGAGAGGCCAAAGACGATGACAAACCGATGCGCCCGCTCGGAAGCGTCGGTGAAGAGGAATCGGGGATCGTAGGCAGCAATACCGACGACATCGGCGCCCATCTCCAAGACAAGTCGCTTCATCTCTTTGGTCGTTGCGTCGACATCCTGAATCTCAGTACGGTTCGAATTGACGACGGCCTCGCGCGCCGGCCAAAGCACCTCGCGGCGCAGAAAGATGTGCCGCTGGGCGGAGGCCGGCATGCGGCGACGAAACCCCGAACCGTGGGAGGTCATCATCCCCTCCTGCTGGGTTCGCGTGGGCCGTGTGGCGTGGCTTATGTTGATTTTGCCCATCTTAGGTTGGTCATCTCTCGACTTGCTCCATTGCTGCGACACGTTCCCGGTAGGTCGGCTTGACGCCGAACAACGCAAGGCCCGCGGCAATGGACACTCCGACTAGCAGGAAAAACGCGCTCCGGTAGTTTCCTTGGGTGTCATACAGGTATCCGACGATCGGTGGTCCGAGGGCGAATCCGATCGTAACGCACGCCGTAAGGATACCGATCGTCTTTCCGAGCACCTTGGGACCAAAGCAGTGTTTCGAGAGCACCGGAATGTCGACAATGGCTCCGCCGTGGGCTAGGCCTCGTACGATACTGAACAAGACCAAGACCCACAGTATCTGCACCGGGAACAACAACACCACGGCTACGGCCATGAGAAAATAGCAGAACATCACCCCGCGAACTGACAGCTTGTCATAGAACCAACCGAATCCGAGCTTACCCACAATACTGATGGCAAAGACAGCGCTGAGGACATTCGCGGCGACCACAGGTCCCAGGCCGACGTCCCGGTCGAGGTACATCACCATGTGCTGGCCCACCGATTGGTCAACGAATCCGATGAGCATAACCGCCAAGCCGATCATCCAAAATGTGCGACTCCCGATCACGTCGGCGAAATCCATCTCGGCGGTAGCCAACTGCTTAGCCCCCACTGCAGGCAGTTTGGCGGTTAGATTGGTCCTCGTCTCCGCTGGCTCCGTCTTCGGCTCGTCGGACCC
>DBHR01000092.1 GCA_002296225.1 Acidobacteria bacterium UBA823
CGTGAGCGTGATGGCAAGACGTTTTACGTGCTGACCGACGCGACGGAATTCCAGGAGGGGGTGGGCCGACTGTTGGCTAAAGTGCAGCGGATCAAGTCTGAGGGTGACTACGAAGCGGCCAAACAGTTGTTTGAGTCCTATGGTATCCACTTCGATCCAGTTCTCCGCGACCAGGTCGTCGAGCGGGTAACGGCGCTCGACCTTCCATCCTACTCGGGTTTTGTGCAGCCGAAACTCCAAGCGGTAGGGGATGCCGACGGCACGATCATCGATGTAACGATTTCCTATCCGCAGAACCTCATGACGCAAATGCTCGAGTACTCGGGCAACGTTACCGCAACTCTTGTGCCCGCAGACCTTCATCGATGAGCCTCCGGTCCAATCTTCCCATGCGCCGACTTGCGGTGAATGTGATCGCGAGTGTTGCCCTCGCGACCGGCCTGCTGGTCGAGTTGGCGGCTCAGGGCTCGTCGGCCGACACGCTCGTCTTCCGTCAGTCGATCTTGGAAGCCGAGGATTCCCGTGCGGTTGATCCGGCCGGTCTGGCGATGCTACTCGCTGGTATCGAGAGTCCGAGCGCGGAGATCCAGCAAATCGCGGTGCGTGCTTTAGGGCGACTCGAACGCTCTGATCTCAGCGATCGGATTCGACCCCTAGTCGAAGCCGACCTACCGGCCGTGCGGGTCGAGGCCGTCAACGCACTCGGCCAGAGTTTACAGCTGGACGGCGATCTTTCGGTGCACGTCACGGTGTTGCTCGCCAGGCTCAACGGCGAGACCAATGCCGAGGTACGTGGTGTCGTGGCTGAGACACTCGGCCGGTTGCCATATCAGGATGTTCAGATGGTGCGGCGGGTCGAATTGGCACTGGCGCGCCTCACTGACGCGGCGGAACCAAGCGTCCGACTCGGGGCCGTCGACGGCCTTGAAACGGTGGCTCGGCTGCAGCGCGACCGAGCACCGCTGGCAGTTGAGACGATTGTGCGCTTACGCGCGGCCGTGGGCACGTCGGGCAGCAACGACACGGACGCGCGGATGCGGCGGCTTGCGTTAGCGGCGCTGAGTGTAACGGGCGCGGCCGACGCAGCAACCATCAGCGTGGCGCTTGACGATAGCGACTCACAAGTGCGTCGGCTGGCTGCGTTAGCGCTGCACACGCCTGGGGACCTGGCTGGGCGAGAAGCGCTGATCGCGCGGGCGCTGGCCGACGAGTCTCCGATGGTGCGTCTCGACGCCTTAGGAGCGTATGGCCAGCACGGGCGTGCGATGGGCTGCGACCCGCTCGTCGACGCCGTTGAGGACGTAAATCCGCATATTGCCCTGCGGGCACTAGACCTCCTCAGTGAAGGTTGCCCTGCGGGCGTGGCAACCGCAATTCTCGTCGCGAGGATCGCTGGACAGCTGGATGACGACGGCGACTGGCATCGGGCTGCGCACGCTCTCGTTACGCTGGCCTCGCTCGACCCGACCCGTGCCGGCGTCCTCCTGCCGCGATTCATCAAGCATCCGGTCTGGCAGGTCAGGATGTACGCAGCGCGCGCCGCCGCCCGGGTGGGCGACGCTGGTGCCGTGCCGCTCAACACGTTGGCCGGCGACTCGAATGCCAACGTGCGTGGTGCAGCGCTACGCGGCGTCATGGACTTGGAAGGGCACGCCGCTGACCATCTGTTGCTCAAGGCGTTGGGAAGTGATGACTACGGTCTGTTGCGTACGGTGGCCGGCCTGCTCAAAGGGAGCCCTCATCGGCTGGTGCCGACGATATTACTGGCGACATTAGCTAGGCTAACGGAGACGGGTCGAGACACGTCACGCGATTCACGAGTAGCCATCCTCACCCGTCTGCGAGAGTTGGGGGCCCGCCGCAACGCAGGTGTCCTGCGATCGTACCTGGAGGACTCTGACCCCCGTGTAGCCGCCGCAGCTGCGGAGGTACTGTCCGACTGGACCGGCCGTCCGGTCGCTGCGCGGACGACGCGTCTGCGGACCGGAGTCTCACCGTTGCTCGAAGACGTAATCCGTCTTACCGGCGCTCGCGTCCGCATGGTGAACGGTGCTGAGTTTGAGCTCAAGCTGTATCCTGAAGAGGCACCTGCAACCGTCGAGCGATTTTCCCGCCTCGCCCGGAACGGGTACTACGCGGGGTTGACCTTCCACCGCGTCGTCCCAAATTTTGTCATTCAGGGCGGGAGTCCAGGTGCTAACGAGTTTATGGGCGACGGCCCCTACATGCGCGACGAACTTGGCCTGCGCCCGCACGTCCGCGGCGCCGTCGGCATTTCCACGCGCGGCCGCGACACGGGCGACGCTCAGATCTTTGTCAATCTGGTGGACAACCCTCGACTGGATCACAACTACACGGTGTTCGCGCAGGTCACCAACGGCATGGACGTCGTGGACACAGTTCTTGAAGGAGACATGATCGAGAAAGTGGAGATTTTCGAGCAATGATCGGCTGACGCGAATGGCAAAACTTCGCTACGGTGTTTCGTATTGGATCGACCGGCTGCCTCGTAGCCGCTGCCCGTCCTACCCACGGCATCGTGGCCGGCTCGACGTTGACGTCGCGGTTGTGGGTGGCGGCATGGCGGGCTGCGCGACGGCATACGCGCTGTCGACCGCCGGTGTGCGTGTCGGCCTCTTTGAGGCATCACGGATCGGTCAAAGCGCGATCGGTGCGAGCACAGCACTCGTGATGCAGGAACCTGATGTTGACTTTCAAGAAGTAGTCGACGCACACGGCCTTCGCGCGGCGCGCGAGATTTGGAAAATGACACGCCGTGCTGCGCTGGATTTTGTGGCAACTATCCGTCGACTAAAGATCCCCTGCCAACTGGAGACGCAGGATTCGATTTACTTCGCAAGCGATTCCGACGCCGTGAAACGGCTGCGACGCGAACTTGAGTGTCGCAAGAAAGCTGGCCTCGACGCCCGCTGGCTCACGGTCGACCAGTTATGGCACGAGGCTCACTTGAACGCCGAGGGAGCTATCCGTGTTGTGAGCAATACGCAAGTCGAACCGATGCGCACCTGCTTTGGCTTTGCGTCGGCGGCGGTGAAGCGGGGTGCCTCGGTTTACGAGCGGTCGCCCGTCGATCGAATTCGGGCTGGGCGGAAGCATATCGAACTGCGAACGGCGGGTGGGACAGTCCAAGCAGGCCAGGTTCTCGTTGCCACGGGTCAGCCAGGTCCGCTGTTCAAACCGCTGGCGCGGCACTTTCGTGTTGCAGAAACCTACGTGGTCGCGACGCCGCCGCTGGGCGCCCGGATCCGGGCCGAACTCGGCCGCCGCCAAGCGATGCTGTGGGACACCGCCACGCCCTACCATTATCTCCGCTGGACGCGGGACGGGCGGGTCCTTTTCGGCGGCGGTGACCAGCCCCAGCCGCATCCGAGATCTCGCGAGAAGGCGCTCGTGCAACGGACGGGACAGCTTATGTACGAGTTGTCGGTCTTGTATCCGGCGATCTCCGGCATCCAGCCTGATTACGCTTGGGCGGGTCCCGTTGTAACCACGGCCGACGGACTGCCCTACATTGGGCCTCATCGGAACTATCCGCGACATCTCTTCGCGCTCGGCTTTGGCGGCAACGGGATTGTGCAGGGATTCTTGGCGTCGCGTATCCTATTGCGGCACTACCTTGGTAGGCCCGCGAAGGGTGACGATCTCTTTGGTTTCACTCGGTGATCCATCAGGCCAGTCGACGTGCTGGCTATTGAGCCGCATCCTGGCGACATCGAAATCAGTATTGGCGGTACGTTGTTGAAACACCCACCTACGGGTGACGGGGTCGGCCTGCTGAACGCCGAGGAGCCGCCGCTGTCGTGAACATTGGTATCGTGTGCTATGCGTCGGTCGGGGGTAGTGGCATCGTTGCTACCGAGTTAGGGTGCGCGCTCGCTGGGCGCGGGCATCAGGTGCGACTGGTCAGTAGCGAGTTGCCGTTCCGGTTCGGCCAATACCATCCTGGTCTAGGCTTTCATCCGGTGCAGGCGCCTGTCTATCCGCCGCTCCGAGAGCCTCAGTACCTCCTGTCCCTTGCCAACAAGCTCGTGCAGGTGTCGCGCCAGTTCTCGCTCGACGTTATTCATTCCCACTACGCGATCCCACATGCTGCGGGAGCGTATTTGGCACAGCAGATTCTCGCGGCGAGCGGTAAGGACCGAGTTCCGAAGATCATTACGACGCTTCATGGTACCGATGTCACGCTGGTGGGCACGGATCCGTCGTACTCGCAGACGGTTGCCTTCTGCATCGATCAGTCGGATGGTGTCACTGCCGTTTCCGAGAGCCTCAAGACTGAAACCGTTCGCGACTTAGCGGTGGGAGCCGACATTCGCGTTATTCCGAATTTTCTCGACTGTGATCACTATCACCGCGCCCCAAACCCTGACTTGCGGGCGCGCCTGACGCGTGACAATCCGGCGACCAAACTCATCATCCACGTATCGAACTTCCGGCCTGTGAAGCGGGCCAAGGCGGTTGTCGACATCTTTCGCCTGATTCGGGCGCGCGTTCCCGCCCGGCTCGTTCTGGTGGGTGAAGGGCCGGAGCTGGGTTCAGCGTGCCAGCGTGCGCGCGATCTGGAATTGGGTGATGCGGTCGAGGTACTCGGCGAGCAGGAACAAATCGTGCCGATTCTATCAATAGCCGATCTGGCGCTATTGCCGTCGGCGAACGAGGGGTTCGGCCTGTCCGCCCTCGAAGCGATGGCGTGTGAGACGCCGGTCGTCGCGTCGCGTGTGGGTGGATTGCCAGAGATTATTGAACATGGCGTCAGCGGATTCCTGCACCCGCCCGACGATGTGGAGGCGATGGCCGAGAGCGGTGTGGCGCTCTTGACCGACGATTCCCTTTACCGGCGGACGGTCCAGGCTGGGCGTCACGTGGTGCAACGGAAGTTCTGTACCGACGCGATTGTCCCGTGTTACGAGGACTTTTACCGTGAAGTCATCGAGCGCAAGTGATGGCCGGCGTGAGGTATAGTCGAAGGTCTCACATGATTAGACCGCTTTGTGCGCTCATCCTGCTGCAGGTTGGCTGGTTTGCCCTGTCGCCGATATATGCCCAGATGCAAGTGCGGCCGGTGGCCGACGAGGAGGGCTACGCGGGCCTTGGCCTGGTGCTCCGTAAGCTCGACACCGTTGGCACCTTCATGATGGCCACTGCGCACCCCGACGACGAGAATAACGCGTTGCTTGCCCTGCTCAGTCACGGGCAGGGCATCCGCACCGCGCTTGTTTCAGCAACTCGCGGCGACGGTGGCCAGAACGAGATCGGTGCGGAGTTATTCGATGCGTTGGCGGTCTTGCGGACTGAGGAGCTGCTTGCGGCACATCGATTCGACGGTGCCGAGCAGTACTTCACACGTGCGGTGGATTTCGGTTACTCCTTCAGCATCGAGGAAACGTTCGAGCGATGGGGTCGCCAGGAGATTCTTGGTGACTTTGTCAGAATGATCCGCACTCTGCGCCCGGACGTTATTAGCGGAATGCAGGTTACCGGCCGAGGGGGTGGGCAGCATCACCAGGCCTCGGCGGCTTTGGCCCGCGAGGCCTTCCGCGCTGCGGCCGACCCAACGCAATTTCCCGAGCAGCTAGCCGAAGGCCTTCGACCGTGGCAGGCCAAGAAGTTCTATTTCAGCAATCGGGTCTTGTTTCGGGACGGGCCAGTCAACGACGAGGGCGATGGCCTCGAAACGATAGACCTTGGCGGGTACGACCCGCTGCTCGGACGGACCTACGCGGAAATTGGGAGCGAGGCCCGTAGCATGCATAAGTGCCAGGGGATGCCGCAACTCCTGAGGTTACCCGGGAACGCGTGGGCACAGTATGTCCTGGCCGAGACGACGATCCCGAATCGCCACGGTGGGGCTGATGCGCCCCTTTTCGATGGGATCGACACGAGCGTGAGTGGATTAATCCAGTATGCGACGGTCCGCCCGCCCCGTGACCTCAGGATTGCACTGACCAGTATCGAGCAGCACGCGCGCGAGGCGCAGCAGCGGTTCAAACAGTCCGGGATTGATGCGACTCAGCAGCCGTTGCTGGCTGGTCTGGCAGCTGTTAGGAGCCTCCGGGGCCAGTTGCGGATGCTCGGCTTGGGTGACGTGGCGGTCTATGAGATCGATTTCAGGCTGCAGACGAAGGAAGCCCAGTTTGAGAGGGCCGTAATTCTCGCGCACGGCGTGCAGGTTGAGGCGTTGGCCACGGATGGCGTTGTCACCGCTGGTCAACCAGTACGCGTGTCGGCCTTAATGGCCAATCGAGGCGGGACCGACGTGGTTGTGCGCCGCGTCTCGTTCGATGGGTTCGACGGTACCGTGCCCGGATGCGGTGTCGACGTTGTGCCCGCTGCCGGCGTTTATAGCTGCGGGTCGTATCTCACCGTACCGGCCGAGGCTGAGTCCACGACGCCCTACTTTTCCCAGCTACCCGATGCCGCGCGTTACGCCTTCGACGACGACGCCCCCTTCGGACTACCGTTCGAGCCCACACCGTTTCAGGCGACGTTCACGATCGAATTTTCACACGAACAAGTGGCCCTTCGTGTGCCGGTGCAGCACCGCTACGAAAAGGAGATTTTCAGCGGCGAGAAGCGGATGACGCTCAACGTGGTGCCGCGGCTAGCCGTCGAGATGTCGCCTGAGATTGTGGTGGCTCCGGCACCGGACAGCGCACCGGCGCACCGGGAAGTTCGGGTCATCGTTTCGAATCGCGGCCAACACCAGACCGAAGCAGAGGTTCAGCTACAGATGCCGGCCGGTTGGCAGGCGGAGCCGGAGCGAGCGTCGGTCGCATTCGCACGAGAGGACGAAGAGCGTACAATCCGCTTCGTTGTGACTCTGCCGGCTGGTGCGGCGCCTGGCGATTATGTCATCGGGGCGAGGGTGAGCAGCGACGGTTCGACTTTCGATCGAGGCTATCAAGTTGTTGAATACCCGCACATTCAGCCACGTCACCTGACGAAGATAGCCGAGGTGCGGGTCAAGGTGATTGACGTGCTCGCAGTTTCAGACGTCCTTGTCGGGTATGTCATGGGTGCTGGCGATCACATGCCGCTTGCGATCGAGCAACTGGGCGCCCGGGTTGAGCGTCTCAGCGGCGCCGATCTTGCGTGGGGCAATCTGAACCGTTACGACCTCATCATCACGGGCGTGCGTGCCTACGAGCTCGATTCCGACCTGCGCGCGCACAACGACCGCTTGATCACCTACGTTGAGGACGGTGGAATGGTCATTGTCCAATACAACAAGGTTGGGTTCAACGATGCGCAGTATGGACCGTACCCGGCTCAAGTAAGTCAGAGCCGTATCACCGACGAACGCGCGCCGGTGGACGTGCTTGTGCCGAACCATCCGTTGTTTAACGAGCCCAACGTGCTCGACGCAACCGTCTGGGACGGATGGGTCCAAGAGCGTGGTCTCTATTTTCTGGGCGAACGCGATCCGCGGTACGTGGACTTGGTGGCCATGGAGGATCCGTTCGAGAATAACGCCGGCGTGAAGCAGGGGGCGCTCGTTGAGGCGCGGGTCGGGCAGGGCCGCTGGCTCTATGTGGCGCTTGGACTCTGGCGTCAACTACCCGCAGGGACTGAGGGTGCGTATCGGCTGCTCGCCAACCTGATCAGCTTAGTGGACGCCCCATAGTCTAGGTCGCGGCTGTTAATTCAGGATCGAGGTAAGCGCCTGGTTGATGGTCGAAAAACCGAAGTTGAATCCGAGCGCCAGCGCGCGTGACGGTCGCACCCGCTGACCTTCCAACAGTAGTTCGTCGGCTAGTTCCCCCAGGGTAAACCGCAAGACGAATGCCGGTGCGGGCAGCAGGCTAGGCCGGCCGAGGGCGCGGCCAAGTGCCTTTGAAAACTCTGCGTTCGTCACAGGTACCGGCGCCGTCGCGTTGAAGACCCCCGTCGCTTCCTCTGTCAAGAGCGTCCACCGCACGAGGTTGACCCAGTCAGCCAGATGGATCCATGACATGAACTGCCGGCCTGAACCAAGCGGCCCGCCAACGAACAGTTTGAACGGTGGCAGTATCTTCTGCAGTGGTCCTCCGTCGCGATCAAACGCAATCCCGGTTCGCAGGATGACCAGTCGGCTGACCGCGGCTTCCCCCTCGCGCGCTTCGGCTTCCCAGTCGAGGCAACTCTTGGCCAGAAAGTTGTCGCCAGGTGGTGACTTTTCGGTCAACTCCTCGTCGCCCCGATCGCCGTAGTAGCCGATGGCGGATGCGTTGACGAGTGTCGCCGGTGGAGCGGTAGCGGCCCGAATGGCACTCACGACCGACCGCGTAGCCAGGACCCGGCTGTCGCGGATGCGCGCTTTCTGGGCAGTCGACCACCGCCTTGCAGCGATCGATTCTCCCGCGAGATTAACGACGGCGTCGGCTCCATCAAGAAGTCTCGCCCAGTAGCCCGTCCCGTCGGTCCCGTCAGGCAACCAGCCGGCGTTAGTTAGACCTGGTAGGCCCGTATCTGGTTCGTAGACAACCACGCCGGGCTGTAGCGATCGCGTCAGCACGACGACTTCGTGGCCATCCTGCAATAGTGCTTTACTGAGCGCCTGTCCAAGGAACCCGGATCCCCCGGGGATTACGACCTTCACACCTTGCCCCCGTCCAGTGGTGGAATGTTCGCCTCACCGACGCAACCACGCTTGGAGTTAATGTCGGGTGTGGTGTGGCTGACACTGCTCGTTTTGCCGAGAATGGGCGGCCCGATGTTCACCACCCCACGCTCGCTGCTTGTGTCAGGAAACCAGTACTCGCCCGGGACAGTGCCCATCTCCCCTTCGTAGAAGATCGTGACCGGTTCAGTAAAGTCGACGAGGCCCTCAACCGCGACGAGGGCTTCCGCAGTCAGCCGCGGCATACCGTCGAGCACGGCGGTCGGTGTATCCAGTTCGATGCTGTTGATTACGTCGTAGCGGCGATCACCTTGGATCATATAGATCCGCTCAAGGCGGAACAGATGAAGCGCCGGACCCTCGGCGCCGATCCAGAATACGTGGTGATTCTCGCTGGCAGTGAGTTCGGGAGTTACGGTTTCGAACAACTCGGTGCCCAGAGTGCAACGGCCGAGTGATGCCAGGCTCACGTAGACGACCCACATCCGGAGCCCGACCATGTTTGGGTCGCTGATCGTTAAGTCGATGACGCTTTCGTCTTTACGTAACTCCTCCCACGGGGGGCATTGTGCGGTCGCGGTATGTGGATTCAGGGCGAGGAGGGCACAGACTGGCAGAGGAAGAATTAGCCGGGATGCGACGGACGCGAACTTAGTCACGGGCGGTTCTTCTCAGTGCCTGCAAGATACTCTCGGACCACACGGCGCGCGGCCTTGCGAATGACGCGGGTCGCACTCGACACTGTGATTGTAGCCGTTGTTACGCCGTCGATATCTTCGCCGACGCGAAATCGTTCAAGCACGCTCTTACCGACAAACTGGGCACCGAACTCCGGCAGTTCAATCGAAAAATATCCATACGGTTCGCGATGCGAGATCAACCTGATCCCGCGCAAAGTCCCCGCTGTGTCCATACCGACGAGGATTTCGATAGGCCCTTCGTATCCGCGTTCGAGCGGTTCGACATCGACGGTCGAAGCTATGAAGCCGATCAACTGCTCGTCATCGGAATCGCCTGTGTACACCTTGATGTGCGCGGGCACGCCGGTCTTTCCCGAGAAGCGAGAGGCCTCAGGGAAGAGTTGGTTCAGGTGTGGCTCGAGCCCATGAATCGACGACTGCAGCCACGCGTCGAGACGGACGATCGCTACGAGCAAGATCACGATTGCGACCCAGCTTCTGACTAGACGGGGTCCCGCACTTTTCTGAGTCATGAGAAGGTGCACGGAATCGTACCAGATCGAAGCAGTGTGAGTCAGTAGAACCAAGAATAACGGTCCCGCCGATTACTCGGCGAGGCCGCGGAAGTTCAACTCGAAACAGAAGCGCTAACGGTCCGCCCATGGACAAGCACGTGGACATGCTGATGCTGATAGTGAAACCGTGTGAGAGGTAGGCTAGTTAATTTTCAAGGTCTAAGACCGTTTCGTCCGTCGGCGTAGTGGACGCGGTTCGCCTTCCCGGGCAATCATCACATCGGTTGACTTGATGAGTGCCATGGCCGCGCTGCCTCGGCGCAGCTTGAGGGCCGAGACCGCATCACGTGTGATGACGGCGGTCAGTGCCTGGTCGCCGACACGCAGCCGCACCTGAGCTAGGAGCCCTTCCAGACGGACTTCATCGACGATCCCGCGCAGCTGATTACGGCCGCTGATGGTCACGAGTTTGTCGCTTTTGGTCGGCGACGACCTAGGCGAGGTCGGTAGCTGGCCCTGGCGCGCCAGCAGACGGTCGGTTTCTTCCTCGGTGATCCGATGATGGCCACCCTCGGTGAGTGTGGTCCTGACGCTGCCCTTGAAAATCCACTGCTTAAGCGTCGAATAACTGATTCCAAGTCGGGCTGCTGCCTGTCGCACGGTAAGAAACATATGAATCACCCTAAACGAGCTGTTAAATCGTACTAAATCATACTAAACTGTTGCGTTCAATATGGCAATGAAACAGAGTTCTAAGTGGCTGCCAATCACCGGAATCACTCTAGCGGCCATCGTGTTCCTAGGAGCCGGGGGGTCCAGGTTTATCGTGCTAAATGGTGCACACCTGAGGCACAGATGACGCCCGACCTTTGGTCAATTGCCGCGTTTACGTTCACGATGGCGGCAGCGGCGACGCTGCTCATGCTACCGCCAGGGATCGCACTCGCGTGGGTGTTTGCGCGGCGCCAGTTTCCCGGTCGCACCGCGCTCGAGACGTTGGTGTTGTTGCCGCTGGTAATTCCGCCGGTGGCGACCGGACTGATTCTGCTGAGACTCTTCGGCCGACGTGGAATCTTCGGTCGCGTGCTGGAATCGGCGGGCGTCGAAATCATCTTCACCTGGAAGGCGGTCATCCTGGCGATGGTGGTCATGGGATTACCGTTGCTCGTGCGCGCGGCACGATCCGCCTTCGAGCAAGTTGATCGGCGCTACGAACAGATCGCAGCGACTTTAGGTGCTGGCCCTTTCCGGATCTTTTTCACTGTTACTTTTCCGCTCGCTCGCCGAGGCGTTTTGGCCGGTGCGCTGCTGGCGTTTTCCCGCGCGCTCGGCGAGTTCGGTGCGACGATACTGGTGGCGGGCAGCATTCCGGGGTCCACCCGCACGATCGCGGCAGGGATCTACCGCTACACCGAAATAGGGAACGATGCTGCCGCGAACAGCCTGATGTTGGTGTCGATCATGATTGCGTTTGGCGCCTTATGGTTCTCGAATCGTCTCGCTCAATCGTGAGATGTCATTTTCACTAACCCTCGATTTCACGCTTCGGCAAGGCGAGTTCTCGGTCGAGATTCACGAGACCGTCGAAGGCCGTGCGGTCGCACTCTACGGCCCGTCCGGTGCGGGCAAGACGACCGTGCTTGAAGCCGTTGCCGGGTTGCGGCGGCCGGAGCGGGGGCGTATTGCGGTGGGTGAGAGCACGCTCTTCGGATCCGAAGGCGGTGTCAACGTGCCGGCGCGCCAACGCCGCATGGGCTATATCCGCCAGGAAGTGGCTCTGTTTCCGCACATGAACGTCCACCGGAACGTGACCTACGGCGCGCATGGCGCGCCGCCGGAAGCCCTAGACCGCGTGCTTGCCGTACTCGATCTCAAGCCACTTATTGAACGGCGAGTGGACCAACTGTCAGGCGGTGAGCAAAAGCGCACGGCGATTGCACGCGCCCTCATGGCAGGGCCCCAGATGCTGCTATTGGACGAACCCCTGAGCGCGCTCGACGTGGCGATGCACCAGCGCGTGCTGCAATACCTGGTCCGCGTGCGCGACGAGTTTCAGATCCCGATGCTGTATGTGTCCCATCGGGCCGATGAGGTACGGGCGCTTGCTGACTGGGTAGTTCGGCTTGACGCCGGACGCGTCATGGCGGCGGGTATACCCGACAAGATCTTGGATCGTGCGTAAGGCCGGAATAGGACCGCATGCCGGGTCGTTGCAGCGTGTCTGTTCGGCTAGAGACCCGAAAGCGTTCTTAGAATCGAAACACGACGCCGAGGTCGAACTCGAATCCGACGGCCTTGCGTCCCATGCTCGCCATCGAAACTCCATAGGTCGTCTGACTCATCACACTGCCAACAAAGGGCGTGACGAGCTTGTCAGCCGACGCCGGTGTCGGCGTCAAGACGGCAAGCACGAGCGTGGTTCGGGCCAACCGTGTGATGTGCATCAGATCTCGTGCGTTCGCGAACGGCTACTTATGCTATCGGCCAAATCAGTAAGTCGCCACACGGCGGGCCCGGTGATCAGCGGCTTGCGAGTTCCCGTGCGTGGTGCTGCACGAGCTCCCAGGCGCGGGCGACGTGCTGCTCAGTGGTTCGGAGGTTGCCGATCGCGAGGCGGATTACGTAGCGGCCCATCAGCTTGCCGCCCTGCGAAAGGAAGACCTCGCCCGATGCGTTGAGCGCCTCGAGAAGTTTGGTGTTGAACCGTTCAAACTCGGCTTCATCCCAGCCCACGCCGCTGGGGTGGGCCCGGAAGCAGACAACGCTAAACGGTACCGGGGCCAAGCGTTCAAAATCGTCATGGGCGTCTACCCAGCTAGCGAAGAGCCGCGCGAGACGCATATGCTCAGCCAGTCGCTGACGAATACCCTCGGCGCCGAAGTGGCGTAATACCATCCATAGCTTGAGGGCTCGGAATCGCCGGCCGAGCTGAATGCCTGTGTCCATGAGATTGTGCACCTGATCGGCTTCGGCCGTGCGCAAGTAATCTGGGGTTAGCGAGAACGCCGCCCGCACCATGTCCATCCGGCGCGAGAATAGCACGCTCAGATCGACCTGCGTGAACAGCCACTTATGTGGATTAATCACGACTGAATCGGCACCGTCACAACCGTCGAGGATATGTGCGCAGTTCGGGACCATCGCTGCGACGCCCGCGTAGGCAGCGTCGACATGCAACCAGATTTGTTCCGCCTTGCATACTCGCGCGATGGCGGGTACGGGGTCAACGCTCGTGGACGTCGTCGTGCCGACGGTAGCGACCACGGCCATCGGGGCGCGTCCAGCGGCCCGATCTTCGGCTACAGCATCGGCCAAAACTTCCGGCCGCATGCGAAACTCCGCGTCAACCGGGATCTTTCGAAGCGCGGTCTGGCCTAGGCCGAGCAATATCACGGCTTTATCGAGTGAAGAGTGTGCCTGTTCGGAGCAATACACTCGAACGCTGGCCAAGTTGCCCCGGCCGACGAGGCCCTGCTCCCGGACGTTGGGTATTGTGGCTTCCCGCGCAGCGGTTAGGGCGTGCAGCGTGCTCATTGATGCCGTGTCGTACATGACGCCTTCAAATCCGTCCGGCAGACCGACGAGTTGACGGAGCCAGTCGAGCGTGAGTGCCTCCAACTCGGTCGCGGCAGGTGACGTACGCCAGAGCATCGCGTTCACGTTAAGCGCCGCGGCGAGCAGCTCTCCGATGACGCCTGGCGCACTGCCGCTGGTGGCGAAGTAGGCGAAGAACCCGGGATGGTTCCAGTGAGTCAGGCCGGGGACGATGACCCGCTCGAAGTCGTCGAGGATCGCATCGAACGATTCACTTTGCTCGGGCGGCGCGGCGGGCAGCGCGGCGCGAACGTCGCCCGGGCGTACCCGCGCCATGACCGGGTAGCGGTCGGAATGGTCCAGGTATTCGGCGATCCAGTCGAGCGCGCGCTGTCCGTGACGCCGAAAGGTGTCGGCGTCCATGTCTCCGAGCGGTGATTCGCTGCCAGGGGCGCGTTGCGGTTTGGGTTTGTTGGCCATGTGTGCGTCCGCTACGTCACAGCGGTGATCACTAACGGACGTATGCGAGCGCGAACTCCTTGAGTGCGGGCGACCGCATGCCGATCGCTTCAGCTTCGACCGTGGCGCGTTCGACGTCCCAACCATCGAGTTTGACTCGCTTGATCAGCCACATTGCGCCAACGCGATTGGCCGATCCGCAGTGGACGAACGTTGGCTGGTTGACCGGTTCGGCAATGACCTTGAGGAATTCCTCAGCGGCCTCGGCCCACGGCTCCGAGGACCGGAAAGGAATGTGAAAGTACTTCATTCCCAGTTCCGCGGCCTTTTCGGCCGCCCCGGCCGGATTGGCGCCATTCTCACCTTCAGTGCGGAAGTTGACCACGGATACGAACCCGCGCCGCTGTACTTCCTCCAGCGCCTCGAGTGTAGTAGCCCCAGCGCACGCGACGGTCGCGTTTACTTGGGTATAGTTCCGAATTCCCGGAACCTCTTCCTTCTGCAACTCCTGCGCGTTCATGGCCGTCGCGGCCAATACGAGGAATGCCGGGATCAACAAAGGTGTGACGTTTTTTGATCGCATAGGTCAGAATTATAACGCGTTCACAAAAGGGGGGTGCAGTGGCCGAGCTTATTCACACCAGCCGGATTCGGCTAGAAAAAATCAAGGGTTCAATTCGTCACGCGTATGTTGAGAACTTCGAGGAGCCCATCCGCTTCGGCGTTCACGGTGGTATCAAGCACTTCTACGGTATTGAGCCTGAGGAAGAGATGCCGGCCACGCTCGATCACATGATCGCGGCGGTTGGTGGTTGACTGCTGGGCACTCTAGCCGGCGCACTGGAAGTGCGTCAGATTCCGTCTGCTGATGGCCGTCTTACCGCTACTGTGGAAGGCGACATCAAGGCGGTAGACAAGATCTTGCGTATCACCGAGATCCGCGTTCGCTACGTGTTGAAGATTCCCATCGGCACCCGCGCGGCTGCTGATCGTGCGCTGATGACCCACGAAGGTAAGTGTCCGGCCGCTATGAGCGTGCACGACTGCATTAAGATTGCGATCACAGCGGAGGTAACAGAAGAATAGATGGAACGACGAACCGGGAGCAAAACAGGCAATACAATCAGCAGCTTACGGGTGGTTTAGGTTCAACTGACCCAATGAAATTTAATATAGACATAGTTGAGAACCATCTAATCTTGCTCTATAGGGAGAGCAGATTCTTAATTGATACGGGTTCCCCTGTATCAATTGCAAAGTCATCTGAAATTGAGATATTCAACCAACCCCATGCAACACTACAAAAGGTTCTAGGTTGGGATATTGATTATTTCAGCAATGCAACTGGATCCAAATTAGATGGTTTAATTGGTGGTGATATTCTTCAGCATTATCAATTTCAGGTGAACTTTCAGGACCAATCCTTTTCCATTCTTGAACCAAGTTCGTTTAAGGATTTAGACAGTGTTGATATCAAAATATTGATGGGCGTACCAGCAATTGAAATAGTTTTTGGCAGAGAGCCGATAAGGGCAATTCTAGACACTGGAGCCAAGATATCTTATTTAAAAAGTTGCCATGTTGAAGAATTAGACCCTATAGGTGAAAGTGAAGATTTTTATCCTGGCGTTGGAAAATTTAAGACATCAATATACGAGTTGCCCATACATTTTAATAACAAAAAACTTAATTTAACATTTGGAAAAGCTCCTCCATTTCTTGAACTACTATTAACAGGGCTGGGTGCTGAAGCAGTTGTAGGTAATGATATTTTTTTGCACTTTTCTATAACCTTTGACTACTCAAGCGAAAAAATTTATTGCAAATAAAAGAAAAACCAAACCTACAAAGAAATGCTTCGACTTTCAAGACTGCAATCCTCCATTAGGCTAGCCTTGTGACTAGCCTTTACGACCACTGCAACGTCGATGAGCTGATCGCTCAAGGTGACGCCGCGCCCGGGGTCGACGTGCGGCAGTTGCAGCCAGGCGACACACTGGTCATGCGGACGCGCAACACCTCGTACACACTTCGATTGGAGAATCCGGGCCGCTGCGTGGGTAGGGGCACTAGTGACGGGAAGCACGTCACTGACGCCTCCTCGATGTCCATGCTGGGCGCTACGCTTTCCGGCCGCGGGACACTGGTCAAGGTCGGTTGGATTCTTCTTGGATTTCGCATGGTGTTGCTTATCCCCGGTCGCGAACTCTTGACCACACCGGTAGAGTTTTTGTCGATCAACGGTCGCCCGCTGATGTTGGCCTCGGGTACGCATTGATGACCGACACCGTTGGCACGAGGCTCTCCGACGCGGCGATTACCGAGCGGCTAATGGCGCTGTCCTCTTGGACTCGCGAGGGCGAGGCCATCCGGAGAGAGTTTACTTTCGAATCTTTCTCGGATGCGGTGGCGTTCGCCAATCGTGTGGCGCTGGAGGCCGAACGCGCGGATCATCATCCCGACATCCTGATCCGTTTCCGGTGCGTCACGCTGGTCTATGCGACGCATAGCGCGTCGGGCCTGACCGAGAAGGACTTTGACGGAGCGCGGATGGCGGAGCGGGTCGCCGACGTGCCATGAGGGTGTGACTGACGGTGCGGCTGAAAAAGACCTACAGCGCGCGTGAAGTTGCCGCGCTGACCGGACTCTCCGCCCGCCAACTGCAATGGTGGGCCGCGCGGAAGCTCCTGACGCCGACGGTTGCGGCGAAGCGCACCGCCGCGGGTGGCTTCACTGAGCGGCGGTACTCCCCGGTCGAGTTATACGAGCTACTTGTCCTCGCTGATTTGCGCCGTCGCGGCTTCTCCGTCTACAAGATCCGCGCGTTGCTCAATACCTTGAAGCGACGATTCCACGTGCGGCTCTACGATACAATCCGCGGCGGCGGCGACGTCACATTGCTCACCGACGGCCGCGAGATTTACGCGCGTACGTCGAAGGGTGAGTTTTTTAATTTACTGCGTGCGCCGGCTCAACCGCTGCTGGTGCTCGGCGACGGCGAAGGGCTGAAGGAACTCAGTACGCGCGCGCGGCGCGCCAAGAAGCGCTCCGCCACGAAGCGAGCCAAGGCGAAGGCAACCCAGAAAGCAAAGCCCCGGCAGGCCTGATTCTGTGACGGCGAGCGTGTCTATATAATTTTTCCGCGCGCCTCGATTGGTAGCGTCTCGACAATGGTTGATCCGTCGACGAGCTGGACGGTGTCCACCATGTTCGATACAACACACGAATGATTCGGCAACACGCGCACGCGGTCCCCAGGTTCCAGCGTCGTCCCGCCGCGCTGCACCTCCACGACCCCGTGTTCTTCTGAGAGTCGGGTGATCAGTAGCGAGTCGTCGGGTTTGTTATGGACGTCGAGGCCAGCGACGATCTCGCCGTAGCCTTTTGGCCGGACCATGCCACGTCCGACGTCCGAGGTGAGCGTCTTGCTGCCGCAGTCGAGGATGATCCGGTCCCTTGCTGGCTTACTGACCACGGTCGCCATGACGGTGAGAGCGCAATCATCGAGCGAGGCCGAACCGATGGCTACCTGACTGCGGTCGTAATAGACGTAGTTGCCGGGCCTGATTTCGGTGAGATCCGGTTCGGCAACGCTGAGCATCGCCGTCGCGGTGGAGCCGACGCTAATCTCTTCAATCGTGATCCCAGCCCGGCGCGCTCCGCCCGCGAGCACTCGCAGCATTTCGGCTTCGTCCCTCGCCACGCCGGCTAACTCATCCGATGATTGCACGTCGTAGCTCTGGCCGGCGTGGCTCAGCAGACCGCGGAGTCTCAGCCCGGGTAGGCTAGTCACGTGCGAGAGGAACGCGACGGCCTCTGCCATGTCCGGCGCGATACCGCACCGGTGATACCCCACGTCGATCTTGACCAGGACGTCGAGCCGCCGGTCCGCCACGCACATTGCTTGGGACCACTGTTCGGCCACTGCCGGATGGTCGATGACGAGCGACAGCTGCACGCGGTCCAGTAGCGCCATAACGCGCGGGGCGTTGAAGGGATTGATCGGGTAAGGCAGCCGGATATCGGCGATGCCGGCGTCGGCGAAGACTTCAGCTTCGCCGATCTTCGCGCAGCAGATGCCCGACGCACCCCGCTCGAGCTGCCACTGCGCGATCCGTGGGCTCTTGTGAGTCTTCGTGTGTGGCCGGAGTGTCATCCCTCCCGCCGTCGCAGCAGCCTGCATCCGGCCAATGTTTGCCATGAGTCGGCCTCGCTCGATGAGGACTTGTGGAGTGGGGAGTTCGGTCAGTTCCATAATGACAATGTATCAGCCCGACGCCGCGCGCCGAACGCTGCGTTTCCAGAGGCTGGGGTCATCCGGCCGTACGGTACCATGTTGCCATGAAGCGGATCTGCGTCTTCTGTGGCTCGAGCGCGGGTAGCGGTGATGTCTACCAAGTCGCGGCCCGTCGCATGGGCCACGCACTCGTCCGTCGCGGCCTCGGGCTCGTCTACGGCGGCGCACGCATTGGTCTCATGGGCGCACTCGCCGACCACGTGCTTTCTCTAGACGGGGAGGTTGTTGGTGTCATCCCCAGTGCACTCGCCGAGAAGGAAGTCGCGCATCCCGGCCTTACAGAGCTTCACGTCGTCGGGTCGATGCACGAACGAAAGACGCTTCTGGCCGCCCTAGCCGATGGTTTCGTCGCACTCCCGGGGGGCTTCGGTACGCTCGATGAACTGTTTGAAGCGCTCACTTGGGGACAGCTCGGGATCCATGGAAAGCCCTGTGGGTTACTAAATGTAGAGAAGTATTTCGACCGGTTGCTCGCGTTCTTGGGTTACGCGGGGGAACAAGGTTTTCTATCACCTGAGCACCTGGGCATGGTGTTGGTAAGTGCCGACCCTGACGAGTTGCTCGACCGCTTCGCAGTCTACACGCCGCCCAGCGTGGAGAAATTGAGCGGACTCGAAGGCTAGTCAGGCTGGAGGTCAACTGTGCGACCGAAACCAGAGATCAGGTCGTTCAGCCTCAGTAGATTCTCACCCGGCTTTGCTCTTTCATGAACTGCTGGACGTAGTAGGGCCCACCGGCGCCGCGGCCCGATGAACCGCTTGCTTTCCAGCCGCCGAACGGATTGATTCCTGGCCACGCGCCGGTCGTCGCACCAGCCTGCCGGTTGGCGTACACGACACCGGCTTGGATCCGGTCGAAGAAGCCAGCGAGTTCGTCCTCATCCTCAGTGAAGATACCGGCTGTCAGTCCGTACTCGGTGTCGTTGGCCAGCCGCATCGCCTCGTCGAACGAGGTGACTTTGCCCACGACAGTGATCGGCACGAACAGTTCATCGACGAAAAGCCGGTGGTCATTCGGCAGGCTGTCGATCACGGTTGGTTCCAGGAAGTAGCCGTGCCGAAAGGGTTCCTCCGTCATCCGGCGCCCTCCCGTGAGGATTCGTCCGCCGGCGTGTTTGGCCTCTTGGACCGCCCGTTCGTAAGTCTTAACCGCAGCCTCGTTAATAACTGGTCCCATCCATACGTCACGCTTGAGCGGATTACCGGTCTTGATTTTCTTGGTCTTCTCCACGAGTTGTTCAACGAACCGATCGCACACATCGGATGCGACGTAGACACGGGAGCAGGCCGAGCACTTCTGGCCCTGGGCGCCGAACGCTGAACGCCAGACGCCTTCCGTCGCTTTGTCCAGATCGGCCGAGGACATGACCAGGGTCGGATTCTTGCCCCCCATCTCGGTAATAACGGGCCGGGGTACCCGCCGCCCGCTGTTCTCGCGGAGCAGCATCATCCCAACTTCCTTTGAGCCGGTAAAGACGATGCCATCGACACCTGGATTTTCAGCGATCTCCTGACCAACGGTAGCGCCGGGTCCGGTGACGACGTTGAACACGCCTGGTGGGACGCCCGCTTCAGTAACGATGTCGTGGAGCCTGACGCCCAGCATCGGTGTGTCGGTGGCCGGTTTCAGCACAACGGTGTTGCCCGCGACCAGCGCACCGCTCGCTGGTCCGCCGGCCAACGCCATGGGGAAGTTGAACGGGGAGATGACGGCCCAGACGCCGTGGTGGCGCATGACGCTAGAGTTCTCCTCGTTCGGTGCCAGCTTGCCCATCGTCTGGCTGAAGCCATCGTGCGCCTCCATCTGATCGCAGTAGTAGGTCATGAAGTCGGCGGCTTCCTCGATATCGCCCACGCATTCGAGTCGGTTCTTGCCGGTCTCGTGTCCCATCCAAGCGGCGAGATCCCATCGGTGGACCCGGATGCCGTCTCCGATTTTTCGCACAATCGCGACCCGCTCGGTCCACGAGCGCTCGCTCCAACTAGTCACTGCCGCACGGGCAGCTCGCACCGCGTCACGCACGTGGTCGGCCGTGCCCTTCTGGAACCGTGCCAACACCGTCCGCGTGTCGATCGGGCTCAGGTCGTCGAACTGCTCGGCTGATTCGATCGCTTCACCGTCGATGTACATCGGATACGTCTTGCCGAGTTCCGGCCTGATCCGCTCGATCGCCTCATCGATGGCTAGATGGAGCGACTCCATCTGATCGGCGCTCATCGTCGCGTAGGTGATTTTCATTTCTGGGGTGCTACCACTCATCCTTGTGTTCTCCTCGACCCACTAGCCTTGCGCAGGTCCCTAAGAATCTCGCGACTCGCGTTGAAACCGCAAGCGCCGGTGATACCGCCACCGGGGTGTGTGCCCGCGCCGCACAGGTACAGACCGGCAATCGGCGTTCGATACTGGGCCCAGCCAAGCACAGGCCGCATTGTGAAGAACTGATCCAGAGCGTGTTCGCCGTGGAAGATATGCCCACCGGTCAGGCCGTAGGTCGTTTCCAGATCGACCGGCGTCAGGATCTGCCGGTGCAGGATTCGGTCTTCGAGCCGCGGAGCGTAAGCGGCGAGCGCCCGGATGACCCTATCGCCGAGGCCGCGCCGCGCCGCAGGCCATTTCTCATTACGCAGGTGATAAGGGGCGAACTGTGCGCAGATCGACATGACGTGCTGACCGTCTGGCGCCAAGGTTGGGTCGGCGATCGTGGGAATCGTCACGTCGAGGTAGGGATGCTCGGAATAACCACCGTACTTGGAGGCGTCAAATGCGCGCTCAAGGTAATCCACGTCAGGTCCGATGTGAATCCGTCCACCGAGCGCCGCTGTTCGCTCCGTGGCCGTAGCCGAAGCCAGCGCCGTGAATTCCGGGAGCGCGTCGAGTGCGAGGTTGATCTTGGCCATCGTGCCGGAGGCCCGGTATCGTTGGATAGCGGTCACGAACGACGGATCGAGGTCGGAGGCCGCGACTAGGTTAAGGAACGTTCGCTTGGGATCGGCGCCCGACACGATGAGGCGAGCAGCGATCGTCGTACCGTCACTGAGCACCACGCCGGTGGTAGACCCCCGCTGGACGTCAACGCGCGCGACCTCGGTACCAGTGCGAATCTCGGCACCGGCGGCCCCGGCAGCTGCGGCAAGGCCCTTGCTGAACGCGCCGAGTCCGCCCTTGGCGCTGGCCGCTGTGGCTAGCACGTGTCCCCCAAGCGCCTGTTGGAGCAGGAGCGCCATGCCTGAGCCTGCCGATTTCGGACCCAGGTTCATGCCGTAAATGCCACGCGCCGACACGATGGCCTGCAGCGCGTCGGTCTCGAACCATTCGGCGACCAGATCGGCCACTGGCATTGCCAGCCACCGGAGCAGTCGGAACCCGTTCCGTTTGCCGAGACCGCGAAACCGGCGGGCCGCCTTAAGTAACTGCCAGACGTCGTTTGCCGTTGGGTTCTCGGTCGACGGCGGTGTCCGCCAGAGGAAGTCGCGAAACGCACCACCGATCTTCTCGAGGCATTCGCTGAAGGCGACGTATTGCTCGCTATCATGCTTGGAGAACGCACCGATTGAAGCCGCGGCGCGCGTCGTTTCGGTATGAAGCACAAGGGCGCGACCATCAGGCTGCGGCGCGAAGAGCCTGGGGTCTGGTTCTGTCAGCCGCACGCCATGGCGATGCAGGGCGAGGTCTCGGGCCACGGTGGGATGTAATGGACCCGCAGCATGTGCCAGGGTGGGGCACCTGAACCCGGGGTAGAGGTCGTCCGTCACGGCCGCGCCGCCGACCCTGTCCCGACGCTCCAGCACGAGCACCCGCACGCCCGCCTTGGCCAAATAGAATGCCGCGACCAGCCCGTTATGACCGCCCCCGATGATGATCGCGTCGTATGACTTCACGATCGACCTCACGTGCCCGGAAGCCTCCATCTTCTCAAAATTCGCTGCGCCGCGTTTCGCCCCGACGCACCCATGATGCCGCCGCCAGGATGCGTAGAGGAGCCGCAGAGATACAGGCCGCGGACCGGCGTCCGATAGCGCGCCCAACCCGGGACCGGTCGTAGGAAGAACAACTGTTCCAGCGTCAGCTCACCTTGAAAGATATTGCCCTCGGTCAGGCCAAACTCGCGCTCGAGATCGAGCGGAGTGAGCACCTGCCGGTGCAGGATGATGTCTTTCAGGTTCGGCGCATACTCGGCGATTGTGTCGACCACGCTGTCGCCGAAGCGTTCCCGTTGGTCGTCCCACGTGCCCGAGCGTAGGTGATAGGGCGCGTACTGGACGAAGCAGGACAGCACGTGCTTGCCGGGAGGCGCCATCGATGGGTCACTCAGGGTTGGAATGACCATGTCAATGTAGGGGTGTCGTGAGTATTTGCCGTACTTGGCGTCGTCGTAGGCGCGTTCCATGTAGTCGACGCTCGGTGAAATGGTGAGTCCCCCGCGCAGGTGCGGGCCGGCGCCTGGCAGGCTCGTAAAGTTAGGTAACGCATCGAGCGCCAAGTTGACCTTGCCGGACGAACCGCGCAGCTTATAGCGGCTGACGTCTTCGACGAAATCGTCCGGCAAGTGTTCCTTCCCGACCATCTTGAAAAATGTCAGGCGCGGATCGACACTCGATGCGACGATGTTGGCGAACACGGAGTCGCCGTTCTCCAATAACACTCCCGACGTTCTTCCACGGTTGAGAAGCACTTTGGCCACCGGTGCCCCCGTGCGGATCTCGGCTCCGGCCTCCCGCGCCGCACTGGCGATCGCGTTCGAAATTGCGCCTGTACCGCCGCGGGGTAGGCCCCAGGATCGGAAGGCGCCGTCGATCTCTCCCATGTAGTGATGAAGGAGCACGTAGGCCGTTCCGGGTGAGCGCACGCCGAGAAAGGTCCCAGTCACTCCTGATGCCGCCATCGTGGCTTTGAGCACATCGGTTTCGAACCATTGGTCCAGAAAGTCGGCGGCACTCATTGTTGCTAGTTGCACCTGCAGTTGCTGGGAGCAACGCGGAAGCGCGCGGAACCGTTTACCGAGTGACAGCAACTGCATGAGCGACCGTGGGTCGCACGACGTTGGATCGAATGGCGTCATCCCGAGGATCGGCTTAACGAACCGGCCCATGTCGACCATCGCCCGGCTGTACTCTTCGTAGGCTTCGGCGTCGCGTCGGGAATGACGGGAGAGTTCTCGGCGGGTCTCGGCGTGGTCGTTGACGCGCCAAAGGTAGTCGCCGTCTGGCATCGGCGTGAACGTGCCGTCGAGCGGCAGGATCTCGAGGCCGTGTCGGGCCAGTTCGAGTTCGCGGATGATTTCTGGCCGGAGGAGCGAAACGACGTAGGAGCACACCGAGAACCTAAAGCCCGGAAAGACTTCTTCGGTGACGGCCGCACCGCCCAGTACTCGACGACGTTCCAGAACCAGCGTCTTTTTTCCGCCGCGTGCCAGGTAGGCCGCAGTTACCAAGCCGTTGTGTCCGCCGCCAATGATAATTGCGTCGTATCTACTGGTCATCAGTTTGCGCTGGCGACTCGCGGCAAGCCGTCAGCGTTTCGTATTTTACGCGATTGCGGGCGCTTGTCAGAATCACCCAACGGTTCCTATAATCTGAGTTGACGGCTGCGACCCCATTACAGCCTGGAAGCCTCGTGCCGATCGGAACCGCCCTTCATTCCCGCACTCTGGCGCTCTGCAAGAGCCTGAACTATCGCGAATGGTCTGGGTTTTTCTCCGTCAGTGCCTACGAGACACATCACGAGCACGAGTATGCGGCCGTTCGCACGTCCGCGGCGTTGATCGACATTTCGCCTCTTTACAAGTACTTAGTTACTGGCAAGGAGGCGACAGCATTTGTTGATCGCTTAATCACCCGAGACGCAACAAAGCTGGCTGTTGGCCAGGTTGCGTATACGACTTGGTGTGACGAGGACGGCAAGGTCATTGACGATGGAACGGTATCGCGCCTCGGCGAGGAGCAGTACCGGTGGACTGCGGCTGACCCGAATCTCCGGTGGTTTCAACAGAACGCCCGTGGGCTCGATGTAACGATCTGTGACGTGTCGGAGCAGGTCGGGGCACTCGCATTACAGGGCCCAACATCGACCGATGTTCTACGGCAGGTCGCCGATCTCGATGTCGACGCACTGAGGTATTTCCGTGTCACGAGCGGCACCATCCAGGGCGTGCAGGTCGACGTCTCTCGCACGGGCTACACCGGTGACCTGGGCTACGAGATCTGGATGCCCTGGCAAGACGCCGGCAAAGTGTGGGACGCGCTCGTCGATCGTTCGCAGGACTTCATCCTCCGACCGGCCGGCATGCTGGCTCTGGATGTGGTCCGAATCGAGGCCGGGCTGTTACTGACCGACGTCGATTTTTTCGGTAGCCGGAAGGCGCTCATTCCGTCACAGCGGTATTCACCGTTCGAAATGGGACTCGACCGCTTGGTGGGTGTTAACAAGGCGCCGTTTGTCGGGCAGTCGGCGCTTCAAGGCGAACGACGGACCGGTCCGCCGCGCCGGATCGTTGGGCTCGAAATCGACTGGCCAGCGATCGAAGTGCTCTTCGAGGCCGCTGGCCTGCCGCCGCAACCGCCGATTGTGGCATCACGGGAGGCCGTTCCGGTCTACAAGACTGGACAACAGATCGGCAAGGCGACATCGATGACCTGGTCACCTGTACTGAAGAAGCTTATCGCCCTCGCCACGGTCAGCCGTGATTACGCGGCGCCCGGCAACAGAATCCAGATTGAATTTACGATCGAGGCGGTTCGGCATAAGGTCGAGGCGGCAGTGGTCGAGACGCCGTTTTTTAGTCCTTCGCGCAAAACCGCAACGCCGCCGCCCGCGGCTTCGTCGGTGTAGGAGTGCGCCCCCGGGCCCGTCAGCCCGTCACGATATAATGCCCCGTTGTTGCGTCGCCTTCGTCGCCCATTGAGGAGGAATCTATGGCCCAAGCACAGCCGCAGAACTATGCCAATCACGTCCGAATGATCCCAGCCTTTCACTTCGTTGCGTTTCCGATCTTAGCGACCAACTTGGTGTGGTCCGTCTATCGTGCCGTGACTGGCCTCTCGTTCGAAAACGTGCTGGGAGCGTTCGTTGCGCTCACGCTGGTGATCGTCATGCTCTGTGCTCGGTTGTTCGCCCTCTGGGCACAGGACCGCGTGATCCGTCTTGAGATGCGGTTGAAGCTAACGGAGATTCTTCCTGACGACCTCAAGTTCCGCATTGGAGAGCTCTCGACATCGCATCTTGTGGCACTGCGCTTTGCCAGCGACGCCGAACTGCCTGACCTAGTACGCAAGGTGCTTGGTGGCAGCTTGACTGAAGGGAAGGCGATTAAACAGGCGATCACGAGTTGGCAGGCGGACTATCAGCGCGTCTGAGGACCGTTGCGCCCGTGTGTGGGCTTCCGGCAGAACAGTAATGGCTGAACACTCTTGTGACCTACTCATCGTCGGTGGTGGCGGGGCCGGTTTGCGTGCAAGCATCGCAGCTGCGGAAGCGAGACCCGGTCTGAACATCGCTGTCGTGTCCAAGGTGTATCCCATGCGGAGCCATACAGTTGCGGCCGAAGGCGGCGCTGCGGCGGTCATCAAGCCCGACGATAGCCCTGAGGCCCATGCCTACGACACCGTGTCTGGGGGTGATTGGCTCAGCGATCAAGATGCAGTCGAGGCGTTTGTGGAGGAAGCACCGCGTGAAATGGTGCAGCTGGAACACTGGGGTTGTCCTTGGAGCCGAGAACCGGACGGCAGCGTCGCTGTCCGCCCGTTCGGCGGGATGAAGGCGCAGCGGACGTGGTTCGCTGCGGACAAGACCGGCTTCCACATGCTCCATGCGCTGTTCCAGACGTCGCTGAAGTACAAAGCTGTCAAGCGATTCGATGAGTGGTTCGTCACGAAGCTACTTGTCGATGACGGGCGTTGCCTGGGCGTTGTTGCCATTGAGCTGGCCACCGGGCAGATCCACAGCATTACGGCGAAGGCCGTGATGCTGTGCACCGGTGGCTGCGGAAAGATCTTCCCGTTTACAACCAACGCGAACATCAAGAACGGTGACGGGATGGCGCTCGCCTATCGGGCGGGCGCGCCGCTCAAGGACTTGGAGTTCGTCCAGTACCACCCCACGGGACTGCCGGCGACAGGGATTCTTATTACCGAGGCCGCGCGGAGCGAAGGGGGGTGGCTGGTCAATAAGGACGGCTACCGGTATCTCCAGGACTACGACCTTGGTACACCGGAGCCCAAACCGGTACTGCGGTCGATGGAACTCGGGCCTCGCGACCGGTTGTCGCAAGCGTTCATCAGGGAGCAGGAGAAGGGTCACACGC
>DBHR01000076.1 GCA_002296225.1 Acidobacteria bacterium UBA823
ACCCAGTTTACTTATTTCCAGCAGGCGGGCGGGCAGGCTTTGTCACCAATCTCTACGGAAATCACCTATGGTCTCGAGCGAATCGCCATGCTCCTGCAGCGGGTGGAAAATGTCTTCGATCTCGAGTGGGCGCCGGGGATAAAGTACGGTACGGTTCGATTACAAGAGGAGGTCGAGCAGTCCAAGTATGTCTTTGGACAGGTCGAGCAGCCGGCCGGCGAATTTGCCGCGTTTCATCGAGATTTATTTGATCGATATTACGAATTCTCAAAGACGTTGCTCGACTCGCGCCTGGTACTTCCGGCGCTAGATTTCTGCCTTAAATGTTCTCACGTCTTCAACGTACTTGACGCGAGTAGTGGGGTAGGGGTGACGGAACGGGCGGCATATATTCTGCGAGTACGAGAACTCGCCGTCGCCATCGCGCGCGCTTACATTGGCGGCGCTGGGGGAGACGAAGTGGATGAGTGACGTGGGCTTAGGCGGCCTGAAGTGAGACGCGATGGACCGAGAGTTGCTTATTGAGATCGGCTTTGAAGAAATGCCCGCGCGCTGGCTACCTGGGCTAACGCGTGATCTGGCTTGTTCTCTGCAGGCGCGATTGGATGAAGCGAGGGTCGCAGCGGCCGCGTCGCCGCTGGCCTTTAGTACCCCGCGACGGCTTGTCGCGACGGTCGCGGAACTCTCCGAACGCCAGCAGGATCTTGAGTCGGTGGTCACCGGGCCGCCCGTCTCAGCGGCCTATAAGGCCGACGGGACCGCGACCAAGGCGGCGACG
This sequence comes from Acidobacteria bacterium UBA823, assembly GCA_002296225.1. GTDB lineage: Bacteria > Acidobacteriota > Vicinamibacteria > Vicinamibacterales > UBA823 > UBA823. The sequence continues at coordinate 779 of DBHR01000076.1, forward strand.
GGGTTTGCTCGCAAGCACGGCGTTGACGTCTCAGCGCTTGTCGAGGTGGACACGAAAAAGGGTTCTTATCTCGCTTACCAGCGTCACCAAGCCGGGAAACCGACGATTGAGGTATTGCCGACGGTACTTGCTGCCACGCTTCGGGACCTCAGTTTTCCGAAACAGATGCAATGGGATGCGAAGCTTGACGACGGGCGGGGCGAACTTCCGTTCGGTCGACCGATCCGATGGTTGTTGTTCCTGTTCGGCGGCCAGGTTGTACCGTTCGAGATCGGGAGAATGGTCACTGCGGAGAACGATGTGGGAGTCGTTCGGACATCGAACGTCACCTATGGTCATCGATTCTTGGGGGACGGGGCGGGTGAGCCGATTGCGGTGCAGTCGTTCACAGACCATCGCACGAAACTTGCTGAACGGTTCGTCGTGCTTGAGCGCGAGGTGCGCCTTGAGAGAATCCGGTCGGCGCTGATTGCGCGGGCCGAGGAGAACGAGGGCTCGGTGGATCTTGCAACGCCGGCCTTATCTGCATTACTCGACGAGGTGCCAGACCTTGTCGAGTTCCCAGTCGTTGTGGCGGGCCAATTCGATAAAGTCTTCCTCGAATTGCCGGGCGAGGTGCTGGCGACAACGATGATCCACCACCAGCATTTCTTCCCGGTAGCGGCTCGTCAGAACGCTATGGCACCGACTTTCTTGGCCGTGACGAACACGGCGCCAGAAAACGCGGAACGCGTTTCTCGGAATGCCGAGCGGGTGCTAGCTGCCCGCCTTCGCGACGCCAGGTTTTTCTGGGACGCCGACCGCAAGATTCCGCTTGAATCTCGGCTTGAGCGGCTGGGCACTGTACTGTTTCACCATCGGCTGGGGAGTTATCGGGAGAAAGCGGCCCGAATGGAAGAGCTGGCGGCCTGGATTGTCTCCGAGGTCTTTGACCATGGCGACGCCCGCGACGACGCGCGCTTGGCTGCCCGTTTAGCTAAGGCCGATCTAACGACCGAGATGGTAGGGGAGTTCGCCGAGTTGCAGGGGGTCATGGGTGGCATCTACGCTCGGGAGGAACGGCTTCCCGAGTCGGTTTGGCAGGCCATCTACCACCACTATCTGCCAGTGAGGCCGGAAATGACGGCACGGCCGGTCGCGGCCGATCTTGGCCTGGGTGCCATTACTTGGGCAGCGGTTGCGTTGGCCGATAAACTCGACACGATTGTTGGCCTGTTCAGTGCGGGTGAACGTCCGACCGGCTCGCGTGATCCGTTTGGGTTACGCAGGCAATCCCACGGCGTCTTCAAGATCCTGGTAGACCTCCCTGAACTGACGGGATTGACGGTACGGCCCTCATGCCGCGACCTGCTCGAAGTGGCGGCCCGACCGTTCGAGTCATGGAAGACGGATCCGGGCGTGCCGACGGCCGTTACGGCGTTTATATTGGAGCGCCTGCAGTTTGTTCTGGAACAACGAGGCCATGACATTCGGAACGTCCGGGCAGTGATCGGTGCGGGGGGCATCGGCGTCAGGCCGCTGGAGGCTCGGCGCAAGCTTGAGGTGCTGCCAGAGTTTACTGAAGGGGAAGATTTTAAACATCTCGCTGTCGCATTTAAGCGGGTGCGGAACATTGCGCGCAATTTGTCCGACGTTGACTATGATTTAGCCGAACGGACGGAGCCTGCTCTTGGCGATTTGTTGACGAAGGACGCCGAGCGTGAGTTACTCGAGGAGATTGAGATTCGCCGACCGGTCATTGAAACCGTCATCTCGGCCGGTGAGGATTTTCGGCGCGGTTTTGCCGAGGCGGCTAAATTCGGTGCTGCCGTAGATCGGTTTTTTGCGGAAGTGTTTGTCATGGTGGATGATCCGGTTGTTCGGGCCGCTCGTCTAAGGCTGATGAAGCGCTTGGAGAGGCTAATCCTTCAACTGGCGGATATTTCTGAGATCGTGACTGACAGCCAAGATTGAGCCACTAATCATGTGAACGGTCAGCGCGGCTGCGCCGTTAAGATTCATAGGAAGAAATCGTGCAAACAGGGAAGAAGGGTTCGGTAACAAAGCGTGCTGGTGGCCGCGCGACAGCGCGGCCGCGAGTTGGGAAGCGAGTCGGTCGCAGGCGAATAGCCAAGACGCCACGGCGAGCGAAGCGGGTGTACTTCTTTGGTGAAGGTAAAGCCGAGGGGCACCGGGGCATGCGTGACTTACTCGGCGGCAAGGGCGCAGGTTTAGCCGAAATGACAAACGCAGGGCTACCCGTGCCTCCTGGCTTCACGATCTCGACTGACGCCTGCGGCCTCTACTACGCGGGCGACGGCGCGCTACCTGCGTCGATTGAGCACGAGACGCTTCGACACCTGAAGCGGCTTGAGCGGGTTGTCGGCGCCGAGCTTGGATCGACTGAGAATCCGCTGTTGGTGTCCGTCCGGTCCGGTTCGAAATTCTCGATGCCCGGTATGATGGACACGATTCTGAATCTGGGCCTGAACGACGGTGCGGTTGAAGGACTGAAGCGCAAGACACGGAACGGTCGCTTCGCTGCGGACAGCTATCGCCGGTTCATCCAGATGTTTGCCAGCGTGGTGCTTGAGGTCCCGAAGGAGGCGCTAGACGGCGTTCTCGACCGCGTCAAGCGTGAACAGCGTGTACGCCAAGATTCGAGTCTCAGTGAGAAGGCGTTGCGAACGGTCATCGAACGCTACAAGCGGCTCGTTAAGCGGAAGACCGGGAAGTCGTTCCCCCAGGATCCGCACGAGCAGCTGCGGATGGCGCGCGATGCGGTGTTCCGGTCGTGGCACAATCCGCGCGCCGTTGAGTACCGGCGTATCTACAACATTCCGGACGACATTGGCACCGCGGTGAACGTTCAGCTGATGGTGTTTGGCAACACCGGGAAGCGGTCGGCCACTGGTGTGGGTTTCACCAGAAATCCGGCGACTGGACAGAAGCAATTTTACGGCGAGTTCCTCGTGAACGCTCAGGGTGAGGACGTTGTGGCCGGCATCCGGACGCCACAGCAAATCGCCGAGTTGGAAAGGTTGATGCCGCGCGCTTACAGCCAGCTTCGACAAATCACGTCCCGGCTTGAGCGGCACTACCGCGACGTCCAGGATTTTGAGTTCACGATTCAGGACGAAAAGCTTTACATGCTGCAGACGCGGAGCGGCAAGCGGACCGGCTACGCAGCGGTCGTCATTGCGACCGACCTGGTTAAAGAGAAGCGGATATCGGCAAAGGAGGCGATTTCGTTGGTCGATCCCGAGTCGTTGACCCAATTGCTCGTGCCGGTCTTCAACCCGAAGGCTTGGGCTGCTTTGCCGACGATAACCAAGGGGTTGCCCGCCTCGCCTGGCGCTGCGTCGGGACACGTCGTTTTCACGGCTGATGACGCCGTGGCATGGTCACGGGAGGGCAAGCCCGTCCTGCTCGTCCGGAGGGAGACTGTGCCTGATGACATTCATGGCATGCACGTGGCCCAGGGCGTGTTGACGGCGACGGGTGGGATGACTTCGCACGCAGCGGTGGTCGGGCGCCAAATGGGAAGGCCTGCGGTCGTTGGGGCTGGAGAGCTTGAAATCGATGAGTCGCGGGGGCGTGTGCGTGTCGGCAAAGAGGAATTCGGCGAAGGTGAACACTTGTCGTTCGATGGGCTGACGGGAGAGGTTAAGTGTGGGCAGGTAGCCACGACGCCTAGCGAAATCCTTCAGGTGCTTGCGGGCGGTCTTGACGGCAAACGTTCTGAGATTTTTCAACGGTTCGAACGGCTGCTCCAATGGGCCGATACACATCGCCGCCTCGGAGTCCGGGCGAACGCGGACCTGCCCGATCAGGCCGCCATGGCACGCGCCTTTGGGTCAGAGGGAATCGGTCTCTGTCGGACTGAGCACATGTTCTTTGGCGAAGGGCGTATTCCGATTGTCCAGCGGATGATTATGGCGGATAACGAAGCTGACCGCCGCGCCGCGCTCGATGAGTTGCTGCCGTTCCAACGTGACGATTTCTATGGTCTGTTCAAGGTCATGAAGGGGCAGCCGGTCACGATTCGTTTGATCGATCCGCCGCTACATGAATTCCTACCGAAGCGCGAAGAGCTAATGGTTGACATCGCGGTCGCGGAAGCTCGCGGCGAAACGGGAGACGCCATTGAGTCAAAGCGTCGGATCTTACGGCGTGTTGAGCAACTTCGAGAGTTCAATCCGATGCTCGGTCACCGTGGAGTGCGGCTTGGCATCACCTATCCAGAGATCACGGAGATGCAGACCAATGCCATCATCGACGCGGCCTGCCGTCTCGCCAAGGAAGGTTCCAAGGTGACGCCGGAGATTATGATCCCGCTCGTTAGCGATGTCAGCGAACTTCGTGATCAGAAGACGATCGTTGATCGGGTGGCGGCCGAAGTGATGGACGCCCAGGGCGTGAAGGTGCGATATCTCGTGGGCACGATGATCGAGGTGCCGCGGAGTGTGTTGACGGCCGACAAAATCGCGTCTGAGGCCGAGTTTTTTTCGTTCGGCACGAACGACCTCACGCAGATGGGATACGGTTTTTCGCGCGATGATGCTGGCCGGTTTTTGCGGGTCTATCAGGAGCGAAAGCTCATTGAGCGCGATCCGTTCCAGTCGATTGACACGGTGGGCATCGGCGAACTCGTGCGGATTGGCGTCGAACGGGGTCGGCGTGCACGACCAGATCTGAAGATCGGTATCTGCGGTGAGCACGGGGGTGATGCCGCGTCGGTCCACTTCTTTGCCGACGTGGGACTCGACTACGTTAGTGCTGCACCACTCCGTATTCCGGTGGCCCGCTTGGCGGCGGCGCAGGCCGCCTTGGGCCAACCTCAGGACTGAGTTCCGACCTCGCCGAGCGTCATGGCGAAGATCATCCGCCTTCCTACCGAGCTGGCCAATAAAATCGCTGCAGGCGAAGTGGTCGAGCGGCCCGCGTCCGCCGTCAAGGAACTCGTCGAGAATGCGCTGGATGCCGGCGCGCGGCGGATCACCGTAACAATCGAACTTGGCGGCAAGAAACTGATTCGCGTCGAGGATGACGGAGAAGGTATGTCGCGGGACGATACGGTCCTGGCGCTTGAGCGGCATGCTACCAGCAAGTTAGTGAATGCTGCCGACTTGGCTGCTATACATACGTTGGGATTTCGGGGAGAGGCTTTACCCAGCGTGGCGTCGGTGTGTCATCTTAAACTCCGGACTCGTGCTCGAGGGCACGACGCGGGTACGTTGATTCAGGTCAACGGGGGCGTGCTCGGCTCGATTCGGGAAGTAGGTGCGCCTGAGGGAACGTTGATCGAAATCGGCGATCTGTTCTACAACCTGCCGGCTAGGCGGAAGTTTCTCAAATCAGATGCGGCTGAGTCGGCGAGAGTTTCAAGGCTGTTGACCCAGCTCGCGTTAGGCTATCCGGAGGTCGGTTTCAGCTTGACGAGCGCTGGGCGGCAGGTGGTGCGGTGCGTACCAGCCAAGACGATGGCGGAGCGGTTTTATCAACTCTACGGTGATCGTCCCGATCTCATCGAAGTGGGGAAGGAGGCCGGGGGCCTCGCGGTTAGCGGCTTTGTCGCTGCTTTGACGGAGCACGGACCTTCGCGGGGTCCGCAGAACATCTTCGTGAATCGTCGAATCGTCAAGGACCGAACGATTACGCACGCGATCATCGATTCCTACAGTCGCGCGACGATTAAGGAGCGGCGCCCCGAAGCACACCTGTTCATCAAGATGCCGGCTGATCGGGTCGACGTCAACGTACACCCCATGAAGGCTGAGGTACGGTTTTTGGACCAGTCAGTTGTTCATGAAGTGGTGCGACGGGCGATTGGCGAAGCGCTCGGCGAGGCTGGCGCTCCGGGACTCAAGTTTCAAACGATGGTGACGGGTCGAGACGGGCCAACGCCCGTTCCAATTCCTGGTGTCATGACCGGTGCGTCGATTCCGAGTCGGTGGGCGCCGGTGTCGTCGGCTTTTGTGGGTGAGTCATCGGCGAGTCTGGCGCCTGGCCGCGCCGATGCCGGCACGTCGGGTTTGCGGACGGACGCTGGCGCTAGACCGATGATCGCGCTCGGACAATTCCGTGACACCTTTATTATCGCGGTCGATGACGAAGGGATTGTTGTGATTGATCAGCACGTGGCGCACGAGCGTGTGCTGTTCGAGCGTGTCATGGAACGTTTGACCTCGGGACGGCTTGAGAGTCAGCGCCTACTTGAACCGATACTGATTGAGTTATCGGCCAATCAGCGGCAGGCGTTGGCTGCGCATGCCGAAGCGCTGGAGCGGCTCGGCTTCGAGGTCGAGGCGTTCGGCGGAGACGATGTGCGCGTGCGAGCCGTCCCGGCCCTGCTGGGTCTTGTTGGTTGCGAGGCCGCAATTCGGGCGCTTGCCGACGATCTCGACGGGCTGGACTCGGGGCAGCGTGTTCAAGATGCGCTGCGCCGGATTGCGGCGACTACTGCCTGTCACGCGGCCGTGAAAGCGAATGACCCGCTGACGCTGGACAAGATGCGGCACATTCTTGACGAGCTGAATCAAACCGCGTACTCGACTGTATGCCCCCACGGACGGCCGGTCCTACTCCGGCTGGGAAAGCGTGAGATCGAGCGGAGCTTCGAACGGTCGTGATGCGCTTTGCGTTCTACTACGCGGGCCGTTTTCTACAGCTTTTGGGGATGTCGTTCCTACTCTTCACGATTGTCGACGCCGGTCCGCTTGGGCCGAGTCCGCGTATGTTCGGCGGTGGTGTCGCCGCGTTCGTCCTTGGCTGGTTGTTAACTCGCCCAGCGACGTACAACTGAATGCCTCCATGCTAGAAGTTTTCGGACCTGTGTGGTCTCAAAGCTTCAGTTCATTTCGGGACCAGAGAATAAAGATCAAAGACGAGGGACTGACAAACTACGACGGTTCTGGTTTCTTGCCTGCCGGTTTCGTTCGCTATTTCTTCTTCTGCTTCTTCTTCAATTGTTTCCATTCAGCGAGTCGCTCGGCGATGATGCGCTCGTGCCCTCGATCGGACGGCCGGTAATAGCATCGCCCCTGCAGTTCGGTAGGTAAACATTCCATTGCGGCGATGGCGTCACGTTCGTTGTGTGCGTAGCGATAATCCTTTCCATACTCCAGCGACCGCATGAGCTGTGTGGGCGCGTTACGAAGATGCAGCGGCACCGGCTGGGCGGCACGTTCGTGCGCATCTGAGGCGGCTCGTGAGTAGGCGGTATAGACGGCGTTGCTCTTGGGCGCGGTGGCTAGGTAAAGCGCGGCTTGAGCGAGGGCCGTGTTGCCCTCGGGCATCCCGATGAAGTGCACAGCGTCCTTTGCGGCCACCGTAATCGTCAAGGCGCGCGGGTCGGCGTTACCAATGTCCTCGGACGCGAATCTAATCAAGCGTCGCGCGATATAGAGGGGGTCCTCGCCTGCTTCGAGCATCCTAGCGAGCCAGTAGACCGAAGCGTCGGGGTCGCTGTTGCGCATCGATTTGTGAAGCGCCGACATGAGGTTGAAATGTTCCTCGCCAGCCTTGTCGTAGAGTAGCGCTCGGCGTTGTAGCAGATCAGCGAGTAATGACGCATCGATTGTCTTCGGTGGAGCGTCGTTCCTCGGTGCACTGTGCGACACGCCGCCTTGTGTCTGCGTGGCAGCGAGCTCGAGCAGATTTAGCGCGACTCTGGCATCTCCGTTGGCGTGGAGTGCAATGGCCTCCAGCGCATCTGGCGTCGCCGTCAAACCCCGGCCACCGAGTCCGCGCTCGACGTCGTTGAGGGTGCGTGCGAGGATGGTTCGTAGGTCTGGTGCTTCCAGTGGCTCCAGAACGAAGACTCGCGATCGGGAAAGAAGCGCTGCGTTGACCTCGAACGATGGATTCTCCGTCGTCGCACCGATAAGGGTGATGTCGCCGGCCTCGACGCGCGGCAGGAACGCATCCTGCTGAGCTTTATTGAATCGGTGAATTTCGTCGATGAATACGAGTGTACGTCGTCCCAGTCGGCGCCGCGCATCCACGGCCTCGACCATAACGCTCTTAATTTCACGGATTCCGGAAAGCACGGCGCTGAAGGCGATGAAATGTGCGCGAGTAGTGACCGCTATCAGTCGCGCGACAGTCGTCTTCCCGGTCCCAGGAGGTCCCCAAAGGATGGTCGACTGCAGCGTGTCTGTTTCGATCGCTTGGCGGAGTGGTCGGCCAGCGGCGAGCAGGTCTCGTTGGCCGACGAACTCATCAAAGGACCGCGGGCGCATCCGGTCGGCGAGTGGTGATGGAGCGTGCTTATTCTCGTCCGGCTTGGTGTTGGAGAAAAGCTCGCCCGGTTTCATCGGTTGTCGTCCTCTGTTGCCGGGGGGGGCGCGCTGGCGATGTGGCGCTGGCGGAACGCCTCGTAGATGACCAATCCCGCGGCGGTGGCGGCGTTGAGCGACTCCGCGGCGCCCAGCATTGGAATAGAGAGAGCGCCGTCCGCAGCGGAAACTAGATCCTGTGGCAGGCCAGTGCCCTCACCGCCCACCATTGCAAGGGTCGGACGTGTCAAGTCAACATCGTAAAGTTGGGTGCCGCCGCGTGCGACTATGGCCACCACCTCAAGGCCGCAGCTGCGGGCGTGGGCGACGAGCGACATTGGCGCGGCGCGCCGCACGACCGGAATCCGAAACGTTCCGCCCATAGCGCCGCGGAGCGCCTTCCAACCGTATGGATCCGTGCATTCGCCGGTTGTTACGACGCCGGTGGCGTCGCCGGCGTGAGCGGTGCGGATGATCGCGCCGAGGTTACCGGGATTTTGGATATCCACCAGTCCGAGCACCAGTTGTGGCCGCCGAGCCATGACCTCATCTAACGTGACGGTGGGGCGCTCGGCGAGGGCGACGAATCCTGATGGGGACGTGACTGGACTCATGGCCTCCATGACGCGGTCGGTGACGCTGAGCACCCGGGTGTCTGCGTCGGCCAGCGACGACGCGAGCGCCGCCGCCGCCGGGTCGTCAGCGAGGCGCGAGGCCGTCATTGCTAGGACGGTAATGGAAAGACCAGCGCGAATAGCCTCTTCGACGAGGTGCCGTCCATCGAGCAACACGCGGTCGTGCGCGGCTACCTGTCCAGTGGCTACGCCACGAAACGCAGCAACGATCACGTTCCGGCGACTAGTGACCTGCTCCACGTTGGTATACATGATGCGGCGACCACCACGGCACCTGCAATTCTGGTGTGGGGTGCCTAAGCAGAATAACAGACTGTGCTACCCTTGGGAGCCCCATCGGCGCCTGAAGCCTAGGTCAGCTTGTGGAACATTCCAATGGTGAAAGAGCGTTTGCTGAAACGGTTTAATGATGAGATTCAGAAGCTTGAGCGAGAACTGAAGCACGAGCTGCCGAAGGAAATTCAGCGCGCTCGTGAACTTGGCGATCTTAGTGAGAATGCCGAATATCAGGCCGCAAAAGAGCGGCAGCGATTGGTCCAGGCGCGAGTTTCAATGCTACAGCAGCGTGCGTCCCAGATCTCCCTGATGAAGCTCGATAAGCTTCCAAGAGATCGGGCTGCGTTCGGCTCGACGCTTGAATTGCGTGAATCGGGTAAAGGGACCGTAACCTACCAACTCGTCATGCCAGAGGACGCCAAGCCCGACAAGGGGTGGATTTCGACCTCTTCCCCGATTGGTCGTGGGTTAGTCGGCAAGGTAGCAGGCGACGAGATTACGGTAACAACGCCTGGGGGTACGCGCACTTTTGAGGTTCTGAAGTTGAGGACCGTACACGACGGCTGAGCGTCAAACGCTCGTGCCGGTTGCCGGATTGCCTGTTTTGCACTCGACCCCAACCGCTCGTAAGTCCACGTATTCACCCGGCCTGCGGACGGCGCTTGTTCTCACCGGCACAGGCACGGCCGGTGCCTATCATGCTGGTGTGTTGTGCGCGCTGCACGAGGCCGGCGTCAAGATTGATTTGGTCGCCGGCCGAGGCATGGGTGTCGTAAGTGCTATGTTCGCTGCGATTGACGGCGGGTCGAAACTCTGGGACGACCGGGGAATTTGGCGCAGCGGTGTGGCCCGGCCGTTTTACCGCTGGCGGGCCAGCCTGCGTGCTGCGGCCTATTTATTCGGTGCGGTTGTCGTGACGGCGCTCTTCCCGTTGATTTCCTTATTGGTCGCAGCCTTGGTGTACCCGATTGCGTTCGTTCTACAACTGGTTGGCGATGATGCTGGCGTGGCGCTGTCAGGAGGCTACAGTGAGGTGCTGTCGGCGATGTTCGGCCCGGAGGCTCTGCCGGCTATGTTGCCGAGGGTGATGTTCATTTTGGTGCTGACGCTATTAGCGCTGTTCGGCGTGACTGCCCTCCACTCTCTTCGGTCCAGGCGCCGATCCCGTGGGACCATGTGGTGGCAGATGCTGGCGGTGCCTCTGAGTGGGTCTGAAGTGCGCGGTCGGTTCGCGAAGGCGTTGTGGCATCTCGTTCGAGGCGCGTCGGCGACGGGTCGGCCGAGTTGGCGGGACGTTAGCCGAGAGTATACAGCGCTACTCGCCGACAATCTCGGACAGCCAGGTTTCCGTGAGTTGATCGTGATAGCGCATGACGTGGACATCCGACGGGATCTGGTGTTCGCTCTGTTGGCGCAACCGTATCGTGACAGGTTCTTTGAAAGTGTCGGCGAGGGCGGGCGCCGAGCCTCTGAAACTTGGGATCTTGCTGGCGTAGGCCGGGATCACGTGTTCGACGCCCTTGCGGCTGCGGTTAGCTTGCCTGTCGTCACCGAGCCCCACTTGATCGCGTTTGCCCCAAACAGCTTGTGGCGGGGAGAGACCCATCGCGCCGCTGACCGCGCGGACGCCGTTTCGCGACTCCTCGAGGAAGTACTTAACGCGGGCGTCGAGCAGGTGATAGTCGTGTCGGCAACAGCCGAACTGGTCCTCCCGCACACGCTTAGTGCAGGACGGCGCGACGCACGCGGACGAGCCGGGGAGTATCTCGCGGCGATGGAGGCTGCTGCGGTTCGCGACGCCGTCGCGGCACGCGTCGGTCAATTCCAAGGACTCTTTCTTATCCGTCCCATCCACAATCCACTTGGTCCCTTTGATTTCGCCGGTGCATACGATGAGCGGTCTGACCGGCGGCAAGTCGTAGCTGAGCTCGTCGACCGCGGGCACCAGGACGCCCACCGTCTGTTCATTGACTCGGTGATCGCGGCGTCCGGCGAGCGACTGCGTTCGGTCAACTGAAGCGAGCGGTTGAAGGCCGCAATCCCGATCAAGAGTTAGGGTGAGCCACCCGATTCGGTCGTGCGTGAGGGGGCCCTTTGCGACGGTCGGTCCCAGGTTAATTTTTCAGGAAGCTGTCGATAAGTTCCTTGAGCTTCTTGGACACTTCGGTGTTTTCGAGGTTGCCGAACTTTTCTTTGAACCGCCCGATGGGCACCACTGCCTTAGCCATCGCGCGATGTCCGCCAGCCGTGCCGATGTCGGCGAAACTCCGTCGTACGAACTCCCCAGCGTTGCGCGAGTAGCCGAGATTGCGTACTGAGACGATGAGTGTGTCGTCAACAATGCCAGCGATCACAGTCCATTTCACGTCTTCGAGTTGGAGAAAGAAGTCCGCCGTGTAAGGGATAAAGTCCTCGCGCGACGAAGTTCCGAGGAACGCGGTGAATACCTGATCACTTAGGGTCCCGTGTTCAATTGCCCGGCGGACGTACTCCATTCGTTCCAGTGTGATTTCGGCGCCCTCCATCTTCCGGACCATCGTAGGATTGGCTAGTGGATAGAGGTGGCTAAAGGCGTCCAAGTCTACGCGATTGGTGTGGCGGGCGAAAAACAAGGTGTCCGACTTGATGGCGTAGAGCATCGCTGTGGCCGTCCGTTCGGAGATGGTCACGTCAATTGCACGCAGGTGCTCGGTCAATATCGTAGATGTTGAGCCATAGTCAGCCCGGATGTCCTTGTAAACAGCTGTGTAGCCTGACTGCTCTGGGTGGTGGTCTATCACAAGATCAACCCGAGGCAACGCCCTGTTGAAGTAGTGAGGCTGCACGTCGACGGTGGCGATGCGGTCAAAATGGACGAAGGCATCTGGCGTGACCCGCTCGACGTGGATGTCGAGCAGGTTAGCCATCCGGAGGTTCTCGGGTCGTGTGACACCGTCGAGGGCACCGATGATCGCCGTAGCCTTCGTCCGTCGTAGGACGGTTCGGAGGGCGAGGGCGCTCGCTAGGGCATCCGGGTCCGGGTCGTTGTGCAGCAGGATTAGCACACGGTCGGCGTTGGCAAAGTACCGCTGGTACTGGTGCACCTTCGCCCGAGTCGTCGATCGGCTAAGTTCGATCAAGAGCGGGCCTGAGAATAGCTCAGCGAACTCAAGAGCCGTGACGTCGGAGAACTCCGCGCGTAGCTCGTCGTTCCAGCCGCGATGTAGGTGATGCGGCGTACCGAGCACGTAGATGAGCGTCGCGCCGGCATCCTGCACCGCCGACAGAATTCGCTTCAGTCCGCGCTTGCCAGGGTCTTCGATGATGATGCACGTCTCCGGCGTCACGTCGGCTTTGACGTAGGTATCGATGCGCCGGGGATCCCCGACTATGCAGTGCAGTCCGACGTCCTGCAACCGTCGCGCGAGAGGCCGTGTGTCGACTAGGCAGTTCAACTCAAACGTGGGTGTCAGGGCTTGGTGCAGTGTTCTGGCGACCGCATCGTCCTGGCAGACGGCGAGGCACTTCATGGCGATTCTACAGTTTCGGCACTGATGTTCAGGGTGACGCTTAACTGCTAATTATACGCATAAAGCACCGCTACTCCGTCTGGCGAGAAAATGACCCTGTCCGTGTTCCTTTCAAAGGGTTGGCAGTACCCGCTCCAACGTTGCCTTCCGGGTCAGTTTCGGTATGATCGGTCCACTTCACGTTTCAGTAGTCGGTCGGACCCAATAGGCTATGCCACTAACACTGCTTGTCGCGGTTCTGCTCGTTGCCGGGGGCAGCGTCGCCTGGGCGCAGCCGACGTTTACGACCGGTGTTGACCTCGTACGTTTCGGAGTCACTGTCATCGATCGTGAAGGGAACTTTGTCACGGATCTGGTTGATGACGACTTCGAGATCTATGAGGAGGGGGTCAAACAGAACATTAGTTATTTCGTGGGTGCCAACACGCTGGAGGCTACGCGACCGCCGTTGCACCTTGGCCTCCTCTTTGATACGAGTGCGAGTATGGAAGTGGATCTTCGGCTGGCTAGAACGGCGGCGATTAAGTTCCTAAACACCGTTCGTCAAGCCGAAGACATTACCCTTGTGGACTTCGACACCGAAGTGCGGGTTGCGCGTTATCGCCAAGAAGATTTTCCTCGGCTGGTCGAACGGATCAGGGGACGGGAGCCAGAAGGCTGGACCGCTCTGTATGATGCGCTCGGTGTCTATCTCGATGGAGCCTCGTCACAAGACGGACAGAAGATTCTTGTGTTGTACACCGACGGTGGTGACACACGGAGTTATATGTCCTACGGTGATGTGCTGGATCTTGTTAAGGCGTCCGACGTAACGGTCTATGCCATCGGCTTCCTTAAGGGCCGACCTGGCAACGCGCGGCTCATGCGGCGGGTCAGGGTCTTGGCTGAGACGACGGGCGGGGAAGTGTTTCTACCGTTGACCGCCGAACCGCTGAACGGGATCTACGCACATATTGCCGAGGAAATCGCTGCGCGGTATTCGTTCGGCTACGCCTCCACTGATACGCGGACAGACGGTGCCTGGCGAGAGGTTGACGTGAGAATTTCAAGCTCTCGGTCCGAACTACGTGGGGCTACCGTCCGCACCCGGCAAGGCTATTTCGGTCCCTACATCCCACCCAAGTTCTAATCTCTTCGGGTCTGTCCAACTGGTGACGATGACTGTCGGCTACGTCCCACAGCAGCTTCCTGGTTGTTTTTGTAGTACGGTGAGCGGTTGACCTGTTGGCCGATTACGTGACTGAGGTGTACCGGTCTGTCGGACGTGTCTTGGAGTAATTGTGAGCGATACGTTTCAATTGGTCTCAGATTTTGAACTACGCGGTGACCAGTCGCGGGCGGTCGGCGAGTTGACGGCTGGTCTTGACCGAGGTGACCGTCGGCAAGTGCTCTTGGGTGTGACCGGATCTGGAAAAACCTTCACGATGGCGCATTGCATTGCGCACATCAACCGTCCGACGCTGGTGATGGTACACAACAAAACTTTGGCCGCCCAGCTGTTCCAGGAGTTCCGACGGTTCTTCCCGGACAATGCGGTTGAATATTTTGTGAGCTACTACGACTACTATCAGCCGGAGGCCTACATTCCTGCGACAAATTCCTACATTGATAAAGAAGCGACCATCAACGACGAAATTGACCGCATGCGGTTGGCGGCTACTCGGTCGTTGTTTGAGCGGCGAGATGTGATCATCGTCGCGAGTGTTTCTTGCATCTATGGCTTGGGTTCCCCAGAGACATATTTCGGCATGCTTTTGTCTCTTCAACGGGGGCAGCGGATTGAGCGCGACTGGATCTTGCGGAAACTTGTTGAACTTCAGTACGAGCGCAATGATCATGACTTTCAGCGAGGCACCTTCCGTGTGCGGGGTGACATCGTTGAGGTGTATCCATCTTACGATGACCAGGCACTCCGGATTGGCCTGTTCGGCGACGAACTGGATGACCTCGTGAGCATCGATCCCGTGAGCGGGCGGCCGGGACGGACGCATGACAAGATAGCCATCTATCCAAGATCGCATTTTGTGCTTCCGCGCGAGCGAACGCGAGAGGCGATTTCAACAATTAGGGCTGAGTTGACAGAGTGGGAGCCGAAGCTGAGGGCTGAAGGAAAGACAGCCGAAGCTGATCGCCTGCATGAGCGCACCCTCTTCGATCTCGAAATGATGCGAGAGATCGGATATTGCCACGGTATTGAGAATTACTCGCGGCATCTATCTGGACGCGCGCCGGGCCACCCGCCAACGACATTGCTCGACTACCTCCCTGACGACGCATTGACGATTGTGGACGAGAGCCATCAGACAATCCCACAGATTCGCGGTATGTCTCGCGGAGATCGCTCGCGGAAGCAGGTGCTGGTGGAGTACGGATTTCGCCTTCCGTCAGCGCTCGACAACCGCCCTCTTAATTTTGACGAGTGGGAGGCACGCGTCAATCAGGTTGTGTATGTCTCGGCAACGCCAGGGCCGCACGAACTGAGCGAGACAGATGGCGCGGTCGTCGAACAGATTATCAGGCCAACGGGCCTGCTGGATCCGGTAATTGACCAGCGACCAGTCAAAGGCCAGGTGGATGATCTCCTTCAAGAAGTACGCGCGTGCGCCGCACGGAAGGAGCGGACGCTCGTTACGACCTTAACGAAGCGTGAAGCAGAAAATCTGACCGAGTACTACCAGGAGCTTGGCATCCGAGTTCGCTATCTGCATTCGGATATTGACACACTGGAGCGTGTCGAAATTCTGCGCGACCTGCGGCGGGGGAAGTTTGACGTGCTGATCGGCATAAACTTGCTTCGCGAGGGCCTCGATTTGCCGGAGGTGTCCTTGGTGGCAATCCTCGATGCGGACAAGGAGGGGTTTCTTCGGTCGGCCGGCTCCTTGATCCAAACAGCGGGGCGGGCGGCGCGAAACGTGCACGGCCGGGTCATCATGTACGGAGACGTGGTAACTGATTCGATGCGATCTGCTATCGACGAAACCGAACGTCGCCGAACAGTTCAACGGGCATACAATGAAGCTCACAGTATTACACCAGCATCGATCGTTAAAGCCATCGACAGTGTGATGGCGAGTGTCTACGAGCGAGATTACGTGACCGTGGAGCCCGTAGGTCAGGAGGGCGAAGTATTCCGGACCCAGGTCGAACTGGACGCGCGAATCGGGGAGTTGCGAGGCCAGATGCGGGACGCCGCAGCTAATCTCGAGTTTGAGCGTGCGGGGGAACTTCGGGATACCCTTAAGCGACTACGGAGGCGCGGCTTGGGACTTTCGTCGAGCTCAGCTTGAGCAGTATTGGTCGGCGCGTCGCACATCGCCTGGGAACGACCGCTTCGTAGCCGAGTACAGCGAATAGGGGGCGCCGGGTTTTGGGCTGAGTCGGAGTATTCTTGTGCGGACGGAATTGCTGACTTAGGAAAGGTCGATTATGAGAGGTGAGTGTAGTCGGTGGTTGGTAGCGTCGATGGTGACGGTAGTGATCGGATTGTGTCCGAGTCTGGCGAGCGCGCAGTCACCTGAATCGAGTTGGCATCCTGGATATGAGATTCGATCCGCAGCTCTCGCGGCAGAGTTGGCACAGTTACTGGATGACGCCGGTCTTGGTGCGATCGGCGCCAAGGACACCGATACGGAAGAGCGTTACGTGGCCGCACTTTATTTTCCGGGAAGACAGTTTTTGGCCATCAGTGCTGACTACGAGGTGCCACAGTTGATCGACGTGAAAGTTATTTCTGGAAATTACCGCGACGTCTACGTCGACTTAAGTAGCGCGTCAGTGTTAGAGACCCGATTGTTCATTACCGATTACGGTGCCGACGGGTTGCAGTATCAGTCTCCGCCTGAGAGCGCAGCTGACCGCGCGACCAGAGGTGGTCAGGAAGTGTCGTTCGACGGTGATTGGGAGCGGCAGCAAATGTCAGAAGCCGATTACGGCACTGCCTACGTTGCTGCTGACAGAGAGTTTGCGGCGATCCTCTCGCTTTTGATCGCTCAGGTGAAAGAGTCGTAAGGGCCGAGTCTTCAACTCCAGGTTGCCGCTTGGTTGGAGCGGAGGAAATCCGGTAAACTGAGTGGGCGAGTGGGCGCTTGGCTCAGTGGTAGAGCATCGCCTTCACACGGCGGGGGTCAGTGGTTCGAATCCACTAGCGCCCACCACTTGTTTTCCTTTACGGAATTAATCGGTTCCGTACAATCGATCGCCAAAGTCGCCGAGACCGGGCACGATGAATTTCTGCCCGTTCAGGATCGGATCTACTGCCGCTGTGTAGA
Organism: Acidobacteria bacterium UBA823; assembly: GCA_002296225.1. Lineage (GTDB taxonomy): Bacteria > Acidobacteriota > Vicinamibacteria > Vicinamibacterales > UBA823 > UBA823. The sequence goes on from DBHR01000076.1 coordinate 17,725, forward strand.
TGGCGGTCCGGGGGTGTTTTGCCTCTACAGCGGAGAGGCCTTCTGCGGTTGCAACCATGCAGAGCAGTGCAGTTTCAGTTGCTCCCACACCTTTGAGCAGATCGAGCGCATTGATTGCGCTACCACCAGTCGCCAACATTGGGTCGACGAGTAGCACCCGCGCGTCGGCGACCTGCTTGGGAAGCTTCCTGTAGTAACTGGAGGCGACCGCTGTTCGTTCGTCGCGCTGTAGCCCGATGTACCCGACACGGGCGGAGGGAAGTAGGCTGAGCAGGGGGTCTAACATGCTGAGGCCAGCTCGGAGGATCGGGACGATTACGATCTCGCCGTGCACGAGACGTGCCGATGCCTGGCCGAGCGGCGTTTCTACCTCGGCGTTCCGTGTTCGCAGCGTGCGCGTTGCTTCGACGGCTAACGTTGTCGTGAGCCGGGCGGCGTTGCGTCTGAATTCTCTAGCGTCGGTTGTGCTCCGGCGGAGCGCTGCGAGCGCGTCTTGTGCGATTGGGTGATCCACGACATGTACGGGCATCGCGTCACTATAACGTAACGTGCGGGTCGCCGGGCGAATACGCCTTTCGAGTAAGATGCAAGGACATGTTGGCGAGACGAACTTTCGCAGGGGGCGCCGTGGCGTGGTGTGTTTTATCGCTCAGTGCGGCGTCCGCCCAGCCGAGTAATCCGATAGAGGTCGACTTACTACTCACTGGTGGCACGGTTATCACGATGGATCGCGCGGCGCGCGTCATCACGAATGGCGCGGTGGCCGTCGACGGAGCAGGCATCGTGGCTGTGGGTTCTGCGGCCGAGGTAGCGTCGGCCATAACTGCACTGGAGATTGTGGATACCTCGGGCCGAATTGTACTGCCGGGGTTCGTTAACACGCATACCCACGCGCCGATGGTGATGTTTCGGGGACTCGCCGACGACGTAGCTCTCAAAGAGTGGCTTGAGCAATACATTTTTCCGGCTGAGGCGAAGACCGTCACGCCAGAGTTCGTCCGGGTCGCGTCGGCCTTGGCTGTGCTGGAGATGATTCGGTCTGGCACAACCACCTTCGTGGACATGTACTACTTCGAAGAGGTGATCGCGGAGGTAGTAGCGGAGGCCGGTCTGCGGGCTGTGTTGGGTCAGACGGTCATCCAGTTCCCTGCACCTGATGCGGCTAGACCGGCTGACGCACTAGCCCGCGCGGACGCATTCATTCAGGCGTGGGCGGGGCACGAACGGATCACTCCGGCCGTCGCACCACACGCCATGCACACGCTTGACGAAGCCACCCTTGTGCTTGTCCGAGATCTGGCGATGCGCCACGACGTTCCAATTTTGATCCATCTGGCGGAGACCGAGGATGAGCTACGTATTGCCCAGGAGCGATACGGCCGGACGCCCACCAGCTACTTGGAATCGATCGGATTTTGGGGTCCCTCGGTACTTGCTGCTCACGGCGTATGGCTGTCAGAGGTCGACATCGATATCCTGCGCCGGCGGGGAGTTGGGGTATCGCACAACCCGGAAAGTAACATGAAACTCGCGAGCGGTTCGGCGCCGGTGCCAGAATACCTAGCGGCTGGTGTCGATGTTGGGCTGGGCACGGACGGCGCTGCCAGCAACAACGATCTCGACATGTTTGAGGCGATGCGGTTCGCATCATTACTCCACAAGCTGCAGCGGCGCGATCCGAAGGCAGTCAGCGCCCAGGCCTCCTTGCAGATGGCGACTATTGGAGGCGCTCGCGCTATAGGACTGGAGTCTGAGATTGGGTCAATCGAGCTCGGAAAACGCGCGGATCTGATCGTTGTGTCGATGGCAGCCGCGCGGCAAACGCCAATGTACGATCCAATTTCGCACTTGGTCTATGCGACTCGTGGCGATGACGTGATCATGACGATCGTCCATGGGCGCATTCTGATGCGTGATGGGCGCGTGCTGTCACTGGACGAACCGGCGGTTCTGGCGGCGGCCCGGAGGCTTGCGGCAGAGGTCAGCGAAGCGGTTCGGTAAGTTCGTCGAGGATGCCGATGTAAGGGAGCTGCCGGAACTGTTCGCGGTAATCGAGTCCGTAGCCCACAACGAAACGGTCTTCGATTTCGAAGCCGGCGTAGTCGATGGGCGCGGTGACCGCACGCCGAGACGGCTTGGTTAGCAGGCACGCCGTGCGAAGGCTCTTGGGCGCCCTGGCTCCAAGGATGTTGTGTAGGTAGTGGAGCGTGTGACCGGTGTCGACGATGTCTTCGACGATTAAGACGGGTCGTCCCTCGATTTTGGAGTCGAGGTCTTTCAAGAGTTGAATTTCGCCGGGGGACGTCGTGCCCGCGGAGTAAGATGCGATGGCGATGAAATCGAGGGTTAACGGTGTCCGCATGGCTCTAATCAGATCGGCGACGAACACGAAGCTGCCCTTTAAGACAGCAACGACCTGGACGGGTTCATCGGGCCGGTGATCTTTGTCGATCTCGCACGCGAGTTCGCCCACGCGATCGCGAATTTGGTTGGCAGTAAAAAGGATTGTTCTGATTCCCGGCGGGGCCATATCGTTACCCAGCGAGCCGGAAGGCTATCATAATCTGGGCTCTCGTTGGGGGATGGTGGGACGACGAAACGATAAAGCGATCACGACACTTGGTCAGTTGAGCGATGAAGCGCTTTAAGATCATCACTGAGACGGTCGCCCTTGCCCTTGAGCGCGGTGCTACCGTTGAGTTGGCGAGCGAGGGTCAGATTACGCCCTTGGCTTACGACACGCTGAGGGAACGGCGCGTTTTGGTCGTTCGCCAGGGAGAGATCGATGTCGAAGAGATGGACCGCGTGCGGGTTGGTGAGATCCGGGTTGTTGCGGTCGGCGCCGATCATACCGGAGTGGATCTTAAGCAGTCGGTTTTGGGGCACCTACGGGCACGCGGTCTAACAGCCAGAGATCTTGGCACCCATACTTCAGACCGGATTGATTACCCGGACGTAGCGGCGACCGTAGCGTGGGCGGTGGTCCACGGTGAGGCTGATGCTGGCGTGGTTATCGATGGCGCGGGGTTGGGGTCGGCGATTGCAGCAAACAAGATCAGAGGCATCCGCGCGGCAATGGTGAGTGATCCGATCGTCGCTCGGCATGCGCGAGAGCATGTGGGCGTTAACGTCCTGACGCTTGGTTCGACTCTCGTCGACACGGACCTGGCCGCAAAAGTTTTAGATGCCTGGCTGTCTGCGACAATGCACGAACCGCGTTACGTCAGGCGTTTGGTTAAGATTCAGAGGCTGGAAGGGTTGGGATCCTCCGGATCGGGTCGGGCGGGACGGTGAATTTCAACGACGTCGATCGGATCATTGAGGCCGTGACTGATGCGGTCGTGACGGAGGTCGACCGCCGAGCCAAGGACAGACGGAGTTGCGCCTGTCACGAGGTGTTGGTCGACTGCTGTCCAAATCGGCTGCGTGGCGTGCTCGGTGCCGGTGCGGCGCGATTGGGCTTGCACGCGGCGGGTGGAGCGCCGGATCAGGTGGCAGGCGTAATCGATCACACCCTGCTAAGGCCAGACGCCACGGGTCGCGACATCGACAAGGTGTGTGACGAAGCCGCCCAGTACGGATTCGTGACGGTTTGCCTGAACGCCACGTGGGTAGCCCATGCCCGCCGGCGCCTGGCCGACGCACCTGTCGGCGTTTGTTCCGTTGTGGGATTTCCGTTTGGTGCCACAACGCCCGACGTGAAGCAGTATGAGGCCCGGCGCGCGCTTGCGGACGGCGCCTCAGAAATCGACATGGTGATCAATGTAGGTGCGCTCAAGAGTGGTGACCGGCCGCTAGTCCAGTGCGACATCGAGGGGGTCGTCCAGGCATGCCGCCGGGATCATGCGTTGAGTAAGGTGATCATTGAGACCGCGTTACTAACGGATGACGAAAAACGCATTGCCTGTAGTTTGGCTAAGGTGGCCGGCGCCGACTTCGTGAAGACATCGACGGGTTTCGGACCTGGCGGTGCGACGGTTGCCGACGTGGCGCTCATGCGAGAGGTTGTGGGTTCACAAATTGGAGTGAAAGCGGCCGGTGGCATACGAGACTACAATGCCTTTAAGGCGATGGCAGAGGCTGGCGCTAGTCGAATTGGCGCCAGCGCGGGCATTAGGATCGTGCATCAGGCCCGCACTGGTCAGTAGAGGTTGCCCCCCCGTGCGGTATCCGCGTAGTCGAGATAGACGACCTTGAGTTCAGTGAAAAAGGCGATCGCTTCGCGTCCCATTTCCCGTAGACCAACACCGGTGGCTTTCATACCACCGAACGGGACATGGGCCTCGCCGCCGACCGTCGGCGAGTTAACATGGATGATGCCGGCCTCGATCTGGTCGACCAGCTGTAATGCCCTCGAGATATCGCGGGTGTAGATCGAAGCGCAGAGTCCGTAGCGCACGGCATTTGCCACGGATAGCGCCGAGGTGACGTCTGGCACGCGCAAGACGGAGAGCACTGGGCCGAAAATCTCTTCCTGTGCGATCCGCATGCCCGGCGTCACTCGGTCGAAAATCGTAGGCTCCACGAAATATCCGCGGTCGTGTTCGTCACCCGTCAGGCGTGAGCCGCCAGCCACTAGCCGTGCGCCTTCGTGTTGGCCGATTTCAATGTAGTCGAGCACCGTATCCATTTGGCTCTGGTCAACTGAGGGTCCCACGTCGGTGGATGGGTTGAGCCCGTTGCCCACCACTAGGGTGCTGGCCTGAGTTTCCAGGCGCTCGACGAACTCGTCGGCGATCGAATCAACTACGATCACACGGCTGGTTGCAGTGCATCGCTGGCCCGTGGAGCCGTAGGCGCCTTGCACGGCGCTATTGACTGCCAGTTCAAGGTCGGCGTCGGCTAGCACGACGACCGGGTTCTTGCCGCCCATCTCGCACTGGCATTTAATTCCGTGGGCAGCGCCGGCCCCGTAGAGATGGGCGCCGATGTTATTTGAGCCGGTGAACGACACACCCTTTATGGCCGGATGTGCAAGCAGGGCCTCGCCGACCTCGTGGCCACTGCCATAGACCACGTTAAGGACACCTGACGGCGCGTTGCACTCGGCGAAGATGTCTGCGATAAGCGAAGCGGAGAGCGGAGTGAGTGACGCGGGCTTGAGAACCACCGTATTACCGCAGACGACCGCAGGTGCAAGCTTCCAAATTGGGATCGCGACCGGAAAGTTCCATGGTGTGATCAAGGCTAGGGGTCCGACTGGTTCCCTGATCGTGTAGCAAAAGTTGTACGGTAGCTCGGACGGAATGGTTTCGCCAAGCAGGCGGCGTCCTTCACCGGCATAGAACTCTACGACGTTGATGGCGCGTTGGATCTCTCCTTTCGATTCAGCGAGTGTTTTTCCCTCCTCGCGCGTGAGTGCTTCGGCGAGTTCGTCCCGGCGCGCTTCCATTCGGCGTTGAACGCGGTAGAGGAGTTGACCCCTTTGGGGGGCAGGAGTGGCGCGCCAGGCCGGGTATGCTCTCTCCGCAGCTTCGGCTGCTGCAGCGACGTCGGCCACCGCAGATCTGGGCGACTCGGCAATGGTCTCGGTGGTATCCGCGGGATTGACGTCAGGTAGGTGCGTTGCAGCGGACGGCTGAATCCACTGCCCATTGATAAAATTACTGAGAGTGCGCATAACGTATCAAGTTGGCGGTGTCGGTGTGGTAAAAGGTTTGTTGAGATCGGAATTATCGCAGTTGCTCGGTGCTGCTGGCTGCACGATGCGGTGACGGTCTGTAGAACCGCCGACTAGTGATTGCAGCGGCTTCTGACAAAGGTAGCATTGTGACATACCCGGCTATCCCATATCGACGCCTCAAGACACTTTTCTTAGATGCTGGCAACACGGTTGTGGCCATGAAACTCAGCTACATCGTCGCTGCGCTCAAGGCCGAGGGCATCCAATGTGACCCTACCGATCTAAGACGGGCTGAGGCGGCAGCTAGGCCAGCTGTTTCGGCGGCGTTGCCGAGGCTCCGATCCACTGAGACGATCGACGCCTTCGAGTTCTACATTCGGGAGATGTTGGGCCGCGTGTCATTGACTCCGGCACAGAAAGCCGCGGACGTGGACGGACTGGCGCACGGCATGGTGCCATTGCTCGATCGGGTCGGGAGGGTTGCGTTCTGGTCCGCGGTTATTCCCGGCGTGCCTGAAGCGCTGGCCGCGTTCCGCGATCGTGGACTGCAGCTGGCGGTTGTTAGTAATTCCGACGGTACGATTGAGGAGCTCTTGCGCAAGGTTGGCCTTCGCCAATATTTTGATGCGGTGATCGACTCGCATGTGATTGGTTACGAAAAACCAGATCCACGAATTTTCCGACATGCGTTGGACGTGGTCGGGGCCCGCGCAAACACGACGCTTCATGTGGGTGATTTGTACGAGGCTGACGTCGTCGGCGCTCGGGCCGCAGGTGTCCATGCGCTACTGCTCGATCCGTTCAACGACTGGCACTTGACCGATTGTGAGCGGGCCGCGGATCTGACTGGGTTACTTGAACGCCTGGGCGACTGAGATCGGGCAGGAGGGCTAGGTCTTTGTGAGGGCGCGTGCGAACGACTGCTCAAATAATTGCGGGAACCGCGGGTGTTGATTCAGGCGGGTCTTCCCCTTTCGACGGCAGCCCCTAGACTTCGACCTCTCCGGCCTCAACCACATGCGCCAGTGATCGATCGAGGATGTCGATGGCAGCGTCTACGTCGGCTTGGCCGATATTCAGGGGCGGTGAGAGTCTTACGGTGTTACCAAATAATCCACCCTTGCCGATGAGGAGCCCGCGTTCCCGGGTAGCCTCAAGTAGGCCGTTCATGGCTGCCGGCGCTGGCTTTTTCGATTCAGAATCGGTCACTAACTCGATCGCCTGCATCAGGCCCTTCCCTCGAACGTCCCCGACGATCGCATGTGTCGTTTTGAGTTTCGTGAGGCCTTTGGCTAGTTCGCGGCCCATGGCCGCCGCATTGGCGAGCAAACCCTCCTCCTCGATGACCTCGATAGTTGCGAGGGCTGCGGTCGCCGTCACTGGGTTACCGCCGAAGGTTGAAATCTGCGCGCCCTTAATCGCTGCCGAAATCTCCGCGGTGGTCACCGTTGCACCTACCGGTGTGCCGTTAGCCATCGCTTTGGCGCACGTGATGATGTCCGGCTCGAGGTTCCAGTGTTCGATGCCGAACCAGTGGTCACCAGTTCGACCGAAGCCGGTCTGCACCTCGTCGCTAATGATGAGCCCGCCGTTTGCCCGGACGATAGACGCGATCTCCTGAAAATATTCCGCTGGCGGAGTCACGAAGCCGCCGACACCCTGGATGGGCTCAGCGATGAACGCGGCAATCTTCCCGGATGTGGCGGTCTTGATGAGCTCCTCGACGTCGCGGGCGCAGAGCAGCTTACATTCCGGATACGTTTTTTCGAACGCGCAGCGGTAGCAATAGGCATTATGAGCGTGGACCACGCTACTGTCCGTTACCGGACTCAGCCGCCAGTTGGCGTGTGCCGTTAACGACATCGCAGTCTGCGACCGACCGCTGTAACCGTGGCGGAGCGCGATGATCTCGGTGCGGCCGGTGTGGAGCCGAGCCAGCAGAACCGCGGTCTCGTTTGCCTCGCTGCCGCTATTTGTAAAGTAGGTCTTCGACAGCGACCCCGGCGTGATTTCGGCCATCTTCTCCGCCAACAGCACGGTCGCTTCATGCGGAAAGAACGTTGAGGTGTGCTGCAACGTGCGAACCTGCTCGTTAATCCTGGCTGTGACTTTTGGGTGACAGTGGCCGACGCCAACGGTCACGATGCCTGCGAAGAAATCGAGGTAGCGGTTGCCGTCGACGTCCCAGACGAACTGGGCCTCACCGCGCGCGAGCGGTAGCGGATCAGCGTAGAAGGTGGCGACTGATGGAAAGAGGAACTCTCGATGTTTGGCGACGATTTCAGCCCGATTCATATGAATATCTTACTCGCGGAAGGGGAGGCAACAGTAGGTCGCCGGTCCGGCTGTTCTCCCGGGTGATCTCACTGCCGCTCATGCTTGGCCAAAGCCCTGGCACTGTCAAGGCGACCTTGGTTCGTTACAGGTTCCCGGATCCTACCCGTTGCGGGTTATCATAGGAAAGTACGTCTACCAAGGGCTGAGTCCGTGCGTTCGGGCCTCCGCTCGAGAGTGGTGGTTGGAATGTGCCGGAGAGGTGTCAAGATGATTAAAATGCTGCTTATTGCATGTGTCCTAGGCGGAATTTTTGCCGTCGCGACCGTCGCGAGTGCTCAGGAACTGGGTCCTGGCGATGCCGCACCCACGTTTTCGCTTATTGGCTCGGATGGCGAGATGCATTCCCTTGCTGAATTGGCTGGACGGACCGTGGTGTTAGCCTGGTTTCCGAAGGCTTTCACCGGAGGCTGAACGGCGGAGTGCAAATCGTTCCGTGAGAACGGTGATGCCATTCGTGAGTACGATGCGGAGTATTTCATGGTTAGCGTTGATGATGCGGACACTAACCGGAAGTTCGCCGAGTCGCTGGAAGCTGATTTTCCGCTGTTGAGCAACCCCGACGGAGATGTCGCGCGCGCCTATGGTGTCGTGTCGCCCGAACGGCAGTTCCCGCAGCGATGGACCTTCTACATTGGTGACGATGGTCGGATCTTGTACATCGACAAGGATGTCAACGCTTCGAGCGCCGGTGCCCAGGTTGTTGAGCGTCTCGCGGCTCTGAACGTTCCCAAGCGATAGGTCGTGTTGGGTTGTAGAGCTTGTAGAGTTGGACGCACTAAGCGAGTTCCGCTGTGTCGAGGTGGCCAGCTGCTGTGGACGAAGCTGCCCCGTGAACAGGATGGTCTAGTGCATACCCTCCTGCGACCGGCCGAAGTGACCTACGAAGTGGTCGAAGACGTCGCTTGAGGTCTACGCGTCTTCTTTTGGGGCGTCGGGGTCCTTGACCTCATCCTTGAAGCCACGGATTGCTTGTCCAACCCCGCGTCCGATTCCAGATAGACGACTCGCACCGAAGACCAGAAGCACGATGAAAAAGATGACGACCAACTCCCCGAGGCCGATACCAAAGGGCATGAGCTACCTTTCTTTCTGAGCCTGAGCGAACTCCACGATATCACGCCTGACCGTTGGCGGGAAGCAACTGGTGCTATAGTGAGCAGCGGCCATCCGGATTGCCAGACCGTGCCGGACTATTGGTAGAACATCCAGAACGTTTTTACTGCCGCCCAGTATCAATCCAGTAGCAACAGGTCTCGGTGTTTCGTCGAGGGATGACTCGAATTTCTCATCCAGTCGCCTCCTTATCGGTCAAGGCCGCCGCACGGTTCGCCGGTCCGGTCATCGCTCTGGTGGTTTACAACGTTCTGCCAGAAACCTATGTGTCGGACGGTGGGGTTGTTGTATTCAGCCATGCGGGCCGGGCCACGACCGCGCTCGCGGTCTGGATGGCTCTCTGGTGGCTCACCGAGGCAATCGATATTCCTGCGACGGCCCTTCTTCCGCTCGTGGTCCTTCCGTTTGTTGGCGCCAGTGCCATCCGCGATGTTGCCGCGCCCTATGCGCACGACCTCATTTTTCTCTTCTTGGGCGGGTTTATCCTGTCGATGGCGATGCAGCGGTGGGAACTGCATCGTAGGATTGCACTGCTGACTCTGTCGATTGTCGGCACGAACCCACAGCGGATTGTCGCGGGTTTTATGATCACGACTGCTGGCCTTAGCATGTGGCTCTCGAATACGGCAACGGCCATCATGATGTTGCCGATTGCGCTGAGTGTGATCGGCATGGTATCCGGGCGCCTCGATGGTGCTCGATCTGGCGAGATCCATCGCCTAGCGGTCTGCCTGATGCTGGGAATTGCCTACGCTGCATCGATTGGTGGCGTTGGGACGATAATCGGGTCTCCGCCCAATCTGTTTCTCGTCTCGTACATTCGTGACACGCTCGGCCGCGACATTAGTTTCGCCCAGTGGATGGCTATGGGGCTGCCGCTTGTTATCGTCTTCTTACCGGTGACCTGGTGGGTTCTGACCCGAATGCTGTTTCCGATTCCGTCAAGCTCGATCGGGGGGAGCGAGGCCATTAGACAGGGGTATGCGGCACTGCCGGAGATGGGTTGGGCCGAACGGGCGACGGCTGTGGTGTTCGGTCTCGCCGCGATTGGCTGGATCGGACGCGCCTGGCTGATTAGTGTGGAGATTGGGGGGGTCCGGATATTTGCCGGCTTAACCGACGCGGGGATCTCGATGGCTGCCGCATTAAGCCTTTTCGTGATCCCTGCACGAACGGACGCTGGTGGGCCTGTGATGCGCTGGCGGGACCTGAATGCGATGCCTTGGGGCATTTTGCTGCTCTTTGGTGGTGGGATGAGCCTTGCCGCAGCGATTCAGGCGAATGGCGTCGCCGAATTCTTGGGCCACCAGGCCACGGCGTGGCAGGGGATACCGAGTTGGCTGCTGATCATCCTCGTAACGACGCTCGTCATCTTCTTGACTGAATTGACGAGTAACACAGCGACGGCCGCGACGTTCATTCCGATCCTTGGCGGCAGTGCGCTCGGCCTTGGCGTTCATCCCTACTTGCTCATCGTGCCCGCAGCGTTAGCTGCGTCCTGGGCGTTTATGTTGCCCGTCGCCACGCCGCCGAACGCCATCGTCTTTGGGTCGGGTTATATAACGGTTGCCGACATGCGCCGTGCCGGTCTCTGGCTTAACCTTGGGGGCATTGCGCTCCTGACCGTGTTCACGTATTTCGTCGCCCTACCGCTTTTAGGCGTCGGCGTGTCCTAACGAATCTGAACGGGACAAGCCAGGTTTCTATTGGGATACAGGGACCGATGTGTAGGCGATCGCGGCCGTTCTCCAGCCGTCCGGCTTCTTTGGTGCAGCTTACCCGCGGACTCAGGGTCGTCGGCGGTGGTCTTGAGCGGTTGAACTTCCCAGAGGCCGCACTATAATCGCAGCCTGTGATTTTGACCTATAGGGATTCGACCGGTTATTTGCCTAAATTAGGAGACCAGCCATGTCCTGTCACGAATGCTCGTCGGAACGAGGGTTCGCAAGAATAGCTTGGGCGCTAGGGCTCGTGGCGCTGCTGGTGGCGTGCGGCGGTAGTCCGCCGGCGGCGACGGAAGAGGTGCTCGAGACCGAGCTCGTCGTGGAACCCTTGACACCGGACGCAACTGACGAGGTTCTTCTCGAGCATTTGCTGGCGATTGAGCGTCAGGGCGTAGTGTCGGCCGAGTTGGTTCGGCATTTTCCCGACTTGGATCGTGAGCGCGCATACCGGCTCCAGCGGATGCGGCTCGAGCGCAAGGAGGCGACCGACGCGCGAGTTGGGTGGAAGATTGGCTGGTCGCGACAGACCGACCCCAGAGTTTCGATCGACCCGGTCTTTGGCCACATTTTGATGTCGAACGTCTACCAACCCGGGCAGCCTGTGCCGACTGACGGCTTTGTTAATGGCCAGGCACTGGTTGAGGCGGAGGTCGCTGTATGGTTGAACCAGGACCTTCCCGGACCGGCCGTGACGCGCGATGATGTTATGGGTGCGATCCAAGAGGTCGGTGGGGTCATCGAGTTGCTGAATCCTCGCGTGGGCGCTGACGGAGAGGCGACCTATACGCACGATCATGGAATTGCCGACAATGTCTTCCACATCGGTGTGATGTTCGGCGACCAGCGTGCCCCCGCCGGCGAGATCGACTGGGCGGGCGAGCGAGTTAGCCTTGAGGTGAACGGCGAGGCCAGAGCCGAGGGTCGGATGTCTTATGTCATGGGGCGCGATCCGGTCCAGGGTGTAGTTTGGATCGCGAACGAACTGCTGAAGTACGGATATCAGCTACGGGCTGGCGACGTCGTGATTACTGGCACGGTCGTGAAACCGCCCCCGATCGGCGCCGGTGACGCGGCGCGGCTTACATACTCTACACTCGGTACGGTCGAGTTGTTGGTTGCTGAAGGTGGGGAGTAGGTCAGCTTAGGGCTGGCGTGGGAAACGATCCGGATTATCGGTGAACAGCGCGTCCACGCCAAGCGTAAACAGGAAGTGTCGCATCTCCTCCTGCACGTTGTCGAAGCGACCGGTTTCGATAGACCGGAACGTGTATGGCGTTACGGTCAACCCTAGGGCATGTGCGCGTGTGACTAGGTCCGGTTGGGCGTTCACGATCGCTTTAGCCGGTCCGATGCCGGTCGCGAACGTCGCAATTTCCTTCAAGCGGGCGTCCGTGATCCGCGGCCTTTGCGAGCCGAACAGGAATACGCGAGGTAACGTCGGTAATTCGTCGGCCAGACGGCGCAAGCTGGCTTCGTCGAACGACTGGAGAATCACCGGCGTGTCGGTGTTCGGGCCTGCGGTCTCGAGTCCATTCCGACGTAGGGTGTCGATGACGAGGCCGGGCATATCGATGCCTAATGCTTCGTACTCGGCCGGTGCTTTTAACTCTGGAAACAACCCAGCGTCGCCGCGGATGAGATCGATCGCCTCCTGCCATGTCGGCACTTGGGCGCCCACAAATTCCACACCGAACCAACTGCCGGCGTCAAGCTGTTTAACTTCTGATAGCGTTAGGTCACGGACGCGCCAGCGTTGGCGCATTCGCCCGTTGATCTGTTCCTCCACGAACCGTCCTGGGAAAATGTCCCGCACGTTAGTCGTGCGTTCGAGGCTGTCGTCGTGGAGGCAGACGAGAACGCCGTCGCGAGTTACACCAAGATCCTGCTCGACGTAGTCTGCGCCCTGCTCGATCGCAAGCCGATAAGCTGCAAGTGTATGCTCCGGGGCGTAGGCCGAGGCGCCGCGGTGGGCGATGAGTTGCTTTTCATTTAATTGAGCGCGGGCAAGCGGCAGCGAGCCGAGAACTAGAATCGCGCAGGTGGACAGACAAAGCAAACGGTGTTTAGGCCAAGTAGACATCGGCTTTGATCTTCGTGTCGGTCGTACCCATTCCGAACAATATCAGGTGCTGATGCCTCCCGCGGGATAATGTGCGACTATGGAGCCGATGGCCAAGTTGCTGATGCTGTTCATCCTTGTGCCTGCGACCGAATTGGTGTTACTCATCGAAGTCGGATCGCGGATCGGGACGGTGAATACGTTGCTAATCATCGTTGCGACCGGTGTGCTGGGTGTCTCGCTTGCGAGTCGCCAGGGACTGGGGGTCCTACGGCAGATTCAGGCCGAAACGGCGGTGGGTCGGATGCCGGGTGGCGCGATCGTCGACGGCCTGCTCATCCTTATTGCCGGCATCGTGTTGATGACCCCAGGGTTACTCACCGACATTGCGGGCTTTCTGTGCCTCATTCCCGCCACAAGGCGAGCAATCAAGTTCGCTATCCGACGGCGCCTAGCGGCGGCGGTGCGAGAGGGGAGCACCCGGGTCGTCGTGGACGTGCGAGCCCATCCGTCCGGCAACTCCACCGCCGATAGAGATCAATTTCCGCGCCGCCCCTGATAGCTATGTTGCAGCTAAACGTAATTCCAAAACGCCAAGGATGTTTCGACGGATGGGTGCCGTTGCCACTGTGGTGTCCTAGATGGAACCGCCAGCCAGAGACCCGCTTGGACTGGCGGGGGTATGTTAGGATGCGCGTGCGATCATGCTCGCCGGTCTGTCGCTGAGCGCGTGGGTGCTGTTCGTTGTGGCGGTCGGACTTGGCTTAGTCATCGAGCTCGGCTTCTACGTTATCCACCGGCGTTCCGCACGGCGCAGCGTCCGCTCCATCGACCCCCCGGGTTCTTTCTGAATCATGGCGTCGTTCACCATCATCTCAGTCCTCGTCGTATACCTGGCCGTCCTGCTCGCTATCGGGGCGTGGGGTGCGAGGGAGTCTGTGAATCTCGCTGGGTATTACGTGGCGGGCAAGCGCTTGCCGGCTTGGGTCATCGCGTTTAGCGCGAACGCCACGGGTGAAAGCGGCTGGTTGCTGTTGGGCCTGACGGGCATGGGTTACGTGGTAGGCGTACACGCCTTATGGGTTGTGCTTGGTGAGGTACTTGGCGTCGCGCTTGCTTGGTCGTTCGTCGCGTTGCCGTTCAAGCGATACACCGACCGCTACGGGTCGATTACGGTCACGGATTACTTGACGTCGCGCTTTCGCGATTCGACCCACGCTATACGGTTTGTCAGCACGGTGATTATTGGCAGCATGGTGACAGCCTACGCGGCCGCGCAACTCACGGCGTCTGGCAAGGCGTTCGATGCGTTCTTGGGCACTGGCTATACCGGAGGTGTGCTGATTGGCGCGGCCGTCATCATCTTTTACACGACCGTCGGCGGGTTCAAGGCGGTGGCGTACAGCGACTTACTGCAGGGTGTCTTGATGTTTGGCGGTCTGTGCGTACTGCCAATCGTCGGCGTTTTCGCGGTGGGAGGGTGGTTACCGATGGTCGAATCGCTGCGCTCCGCGGACCCGAGGCTGCTCGAGCCAATGGGCACGTTTGGTTTGTCGAT
>DBHR01000097.1:0-21928 GCA_002296225.1 Acidobacteria bacterium UBA823
GGACTTGTTATCGCAGAACAGCTGACCGAGCTTCTTCTCGTGATAGGGCACGCCGTGACGGCTGACCATCTCGATGAAGTCCCACTGGGTGTAGCGCGCCAGCGCCGACTTGCAGAAGTGCGCGTTACTCGAGAGGAAATTCGACGGCTCGGTGTACAGGTTGGTGAAGTTGCAGCGGCCGCCACCGGACATGAGGATCTTCTTGCCGGCCTTGTTGGCGTGGTCCAGCAGCAAGACCTGGCGGCCCCGTGCAGCGGCGGTGAAGGCGCACATTAGACCGGCCGCACCGGCACCGATTACCACCACGTCAGTCTGCACCAGCGCTTACCTCGTCGGAAAACGCGCGATGGTACTCCTGCCGCGTTTCCGATGCAGCCCGACATCCGACGAGACGCTGGCGTCAACTGGCGGGCTTTGTGCTTTGATTAGAGCTGATAGCGTTTCGCCAGAAGAGCGAGAGAATTTGTCGGGCACACGGCGGGTCATCGGGTTGATATTGCTGCTGGCAAGCGCATCGTTGCCGGCCGAAGTGCTTCGTCTGGCCGGCAACGTCTGGCCGCCTTACACCGATCGCAGCCTGCCCGGGGAAGGGTTGTCGGTCGAGCTCATCCGCACCGCGCTCGGCCGTGGGGGTTATCAGGTGGAATACATCGAAGTGCCCTGGGAGCGCGCTCTGCTGGGCCTGCGCAACGGCAGCTACGACATGATCAACGGCTGGCCGACGGTCAAGCGCGTCGACTACACGCTCAGCTCACGCCCGTTTCTGAGCAACCGGATGCGCTGGGGCCAGCGTCGCGAGAGCAATTTCCGCTACGACGGGCTCGACAGCTTGGTTGGCCATCCGATTGCGCTGAGCC
Source organism: Acidobacteria bacterium UBA823 (assembly GCA_002296225.1). Lineage (GTDB taxonomy): Bacteria > Acidobacteriota > Vicinamibacteria > Vicinamibacterales > UBA823 > UBA823. Next base: position 858 of record DBHR01000097.1, read on the forward strand.
GGGGCTACATGTACAGCGACGAGCTGAACGAGGATACGCGCCTGGAGAAGGGCTATTCCGCCAACTTCGTCCAGGCGGCAAAGATGGTGATTGCCGGGCGCGTCGACCTGACGCTGGAGGACGAGTGTACTGCGTTGTTCCATCTCGAGCGCGAACTGGGACATGAGCGGGATGCACTCCGCTTCGTGCCGGGCTAGTTCCGGCGGGTGGAGCTTTCGCTGGTGGTGCGCAGCGATCATCCTCGGCTGAGCGATATCATCGCCACCTTCAACCGGGAGATCGCTGCGATGGTCGAGGATGGCAGTTACGCGGTGATCTTCGCGCGCCACGGAATGCCGGTCCCCACGGCGTTGCCTTAGTGGCCTTTTTGGTAAGTTCAGTTGGTCAATTTCGGCGCCCATGGCCCGATACTGCGTTGCTGCTCCTTGCCAATAGCCCGCTATGACTCGTCGCAGCGCCTTGTCTCGGAGCCATGTTCATCCGAACTTGCCTCAACCAACTCACCGCACAGGCCACTAGCGCGAATCCTGTCCCTGGCCTGCCGGTTGTTGCTTGATCAGGTGGGAGGCCATGCTGCGCAGCGGTGCCAGCTGCCGGCAGATGAGCCCCAGCTGGGTCTGCACCAGACGGTGGGCATCGTCCATTTCATCCGGGGTCTGCTCCAGCTGCTGCGCCAGCGCCTCTTCATCTTCGCTGTAGATGGCGACGGGCTTGTTCTGCGCCAACGCGCTGGCCAGGTCGTCGAGGCTGGTCGCCAGTTGCTGCGCGGCGCGCTCCAGCAGGGCATCGCTGGCGTCATCCGGCAGGCTCTCGCGATGGGCGCCAAGACCGGACAGGTAGTTGAGCAAGGTGTGCGAGAGGATCAGGAAGCGGAAGCCGGTTTCGGCATCCTTGCGGAAGTGTCCGGGCTCCAGCAGCATGTTCGACAGCGTGGTGGACAGCGCCGCATCGGCGTTGTGCGCGTTGCGTCGGGCCAGGCGATAGGCGAGGTCGTCGCGTTTGCCGCTGTCGTACTGACGCATGATCTGGCGCAGGTAGTCGCTGTTGCAGCTGAGGGTGTTGGCGACCACCTGATTGAGGCGCCGACCCTGCCAGTCCGGCAGGATGAGGAACACCGCGGCGGCGGCGATCAGGCTGCCGAGCAGGGTATCGAACAGCCGCGGCCAGATCAGTCCGTAGCCATCGCCGACCTGGTTGAAGCAGAACAGCACCATCAGCGTGATCGCCGCCGTGGCCAGGGTGTAGCGCGTGCTGCGCGTGGCGAAGAACACCACGCCGGCGACGACTGCGAACAACGCCTGGATCGGCTGGCTGGGGAACAGATCGAACAGTGCCCAGCCGGCGACGAGGCCGAGCAAGGTGCCGCTGATGCCAAGGTGCCAACATCTGCCCCGACGCCAACTGAGGCGTCTGAGATCAACGAGTCGCTGAAAACCAAGGTAATGGATGACGTCGCCGTGCAGGACCTGCTGGATGTGTTCCCTGCTAAGATTCGCAGCGTTGAGGAGGCGTGATCGGCGTTTCGGCCCGGTGCCAACGAACCGAGCGCGTTAGGTAAGTGCTATGAACGTTCAGGAGATGATGAAGCAGGCCCAGCAGCTGCAGGAGCAGCTGCAGAAGCAGATGGCGGAAACGCGGGTTGAGGCGAGCGCCGGCGGTGGGATGGTCACGGTCGTGATGAACGGAGCCAAGCAGGTCGTATCGGTCACGATAGATCGTGAAGTTGTCTCGATGGATGACGTCGAGATGCTGCAGGACCTGATCGTGGCCGCCATCAACGATGCGCATCGTAAGGTTGACGAGGCGCTGGCTGGACAAATGGGCGGCCTCAGGATTCCCGGGCTCACCGGATGACCCAACTCGAATCGCTTACGAAGCTGGTTGAGCAACTGCAGCGTCTGCCCGGCATCGGTGCCAAGAGCGCCCAGCGCCTGGCGTTTCATTTCCTGAAAAATCCCCGCGACGAGGTCGAGCGTCTTTGTGAGGCGCTTCACGAGGTCAAAGACCGGGTCACGTATTGCTCGGTGTGCACCAACATCACCGACGTGGATCCGTGTCACTACTGCACGCACCCGAGTCGCAACCAGCGGCTCATTTGCGTCGTCGAGGAACCCCTGAACGTCACTGTGGTCGAAAAGAGTCGGGAGTTCAACGGTGCCTATCACGTGCTGATGGGTGCGCTGTCTCCGTTGCAGGGCATTGGTCCGGACGACCTAAAGATTAAGGAACTGTTGGCGCGCGTTGCCAGTGGCGAGGTTGAGGAAGTCATTTTGGCCACCAATCCCAATGTGGAAGGAGAAGCCACGGCTATCTATTTAGCGAAGCTCCTCAAGCCACTCGGTGTCAGGGTCACTCGCATTGCTATGGGTGTGCCGGTCGGCAGCGACCTTGAGTACGCTGATGAGGTTACGATGCACAAGGCCATGGCGGGACGGCGGGATGTCTAAGGGCAGTCTGTCGTCACTAGTTCTTAGTGTTCATCTTACCTGCAGGAAAACAGCGGCCTAGAAGATCTTTCTTAACGCCGCCGCCGTCGCCGGCGCTTCGGCGGCTCGGTCTGTATCGTTCAGATGGTTGCGTAGTTTCTCCAGGCCGGCCTGGTCGTCGACGTCATACCATGGCTCGACCAGTTTCACGATCGTTCCCGATCGCTCGGCGGCGGCGACTGTGTCAACCAGCGTCCATGGCGTACTCCACCTGACATTCGAAAAAAGGTCTGGGATGGCCGATGAGGCGCCGGCGCGCCTCAGGCCGATCAGGTAGTAGCCGCCGTCCTCGGCCGGACCGAGCACCACGCGTCCTGGGGTGGCGAGACAGCGGACGGCCTCTTCAAGGATGTGAGTTGGGAGTGACGGTATATCGGAACCGATGATGATGACCCGGCGGAAGCCTTCCAAGAAGAGGTCCTCGAATAAGGTGCGCTCACGGGTCGCCAGATCGCGGCCTCGCTGCGGCATCAATTCATCGGCGCGTAGCCCCATCGTATCGAAGCCCTTAGCGCCGCTTTCAGGCGTATGCGCCAAGCGCACGGTGACACCTTGCAGCGATCGGCAGACCCGCACCTGGTCGGCAATGAAGGCCGCGTAGAGGTCGGCTCGATCGCGAGCATTGGGAATGGCTCCTGACAGGCGCGTCTTGATCTCGCTCGGCTCGGCCAAAGAGCGCGCCATGATCGCGATGACGGCACGCTTGCCGTCCAGCCCCCTTGTATCTAGGGCGGATGGCCAGCCGACTTCAGAAGTAACGCCACGGGGGCGCTGAACTGTCGCCGACAGACCGCGAGTCAGCGCGATCGGCACGCCCACGGCAAGCCAGCAAAGCATCCGAGCCTTCCGGATGACGGCGATCGTGACGCCCGTGGCAGTGCCGAACTGCAGAAGGTCGGCGAACAAGCCAGTGCTGGCTTCGTCGACGCCAACGCGCAGGGGCACGAATTTGAACGCCACCATGATCGTTCGATTGACCGACTCGAAGAGAAATGCGTCCAGCCACGATGGGGACGACCCGGTAACAAATGCTAACGCGAGATAGGTTTCCGCTAGCGCAGCAGCGTGAAAGAGTCCGTCCACCACCGCAATTGGTCCGAGGGCGACGTGCTTGCGTGGGTAGGCCGCCTGCATTCGGCTTTCGAGCGCACACAGCCATGACAGGCTGTTATCGAGCCAGCCGCCACGCCACGGCCTTGAGAGCGACGCATGCCATCGGCTGGCCAGTGAGAGTCGGCGCCACATGACCGCATGCACGGCGAGGATCGCCATCATGCCCCCCGCCACGAGGACACCACCAACGAACCACCAGCCCGTACCGGTGCCTAATCGGACCATGAGCGCTATGAGGCCGACCGTTACGAACAGCGCGACTGATAGTGCGTAGAAGAGATTCTCGATGGCCAGCGCGGCGAGCGCATCCGTGGACGGAATGCGGTGGGTGACGAGGGCGACCTTAGCCGGTTCGGATACCAGCGGTCCGAGTGGCGTCATGTTCCCGAGTGCGTCACCTGCCAAGGTCGCCTTTAGTGCGTCGCGGAAGGTCAACCGGGCCGAAGGCTTGACGCAGAGCGTCCAGGCGAACGCGCGCATTGCGAATCGAAAGCCGGACAGCGCGAGTAGAAGGAGAAAGCCCCACCCGACGCTGGCGATACCAGCGGCGATGTCTGTGATCCCCGCCCGTCGGACGAAGAACACGAAGAGAAGCAAGCCGATCGCTGTGGTGGATACATGTAGAGCCAGACGCATGCGTGACACGCGGGGTTGTGGATCAGGCGTCGATTCGGCTGGCGATGAAACCATCGGGAGTCGGCGTGCGTCGCCGGGGCGTTACGGTGCGAGCATTCCCAGGCACCAATGACGCCGCGCAGTTGCAGGCGCACCCACGCCGCTTACATAATCTACGGCGATGCTTCCGGAATCCTTGCACGACCCGGTCGCCTACATTCTACTAGGCGGTGGCCTGCTGGCGTGCTTTCTCGGACACCGCCTGTTCCGCTTCGTGCTCGCCGGGTACGGTCTCGTGTTGGGTGTGATGGTCACAGTGGATTTCATCGGAAGTGTTGAGCCGTGGTGGTTGCTCGTGGGGGCGGTGGTCGTAGGAGCGGTGGTGGGCGGGTTGGTGTTCTTCCTGGCCTATTTCGTCGGTGTCACGATTGTCGGCGCCGCTCTAGGTGCGGTAATCGCTATTTTCGTTTCGACACAACGTGCCGAGGATCCGCAGGTATTGGTGGTTATCCTTTTCGCCATCGTCGGGGCTTTCGTGGCGTTGTTGTTGCAGCGCTACGTGATCATCGTGGGCACCGCCTTCTTCGGCGCCTTAACGAGCGTCATCGGCGGCCTCGCTCTGTTTGGCGATCCGGCAACCGCGGCGGCGGTGAGTAATTTGAGCTTGAGTAATTTGAGCTATTGGTTCAACTACCGGCTCGACCATGAGCCTTTGCTGGTTTGGCTGGCGATGGGCCTCTTTGGTGTTATCGTGCAGTTCAGGAAGACCGGAAAGGCACGCGGTCAACGACGCAAGTGACAGTGCGGATGCCTTCCGTGGTTTGACCCGACTGGTGGTGTTTCGGTACTATCCAGATGTTCGACGGGGTCGTGAAACATGGAACGTGCGTGATGCCGGTCCTTAGCGTCGTCAGGATCCTCAGTAGCTCAATTGGCAGAGCATTCGGCTGTTAACCGAAGGGTTGTAGGTTCGAGTCCTACCTGAGGAGCCAATTTTCCTAACGTGTGTTGGCGCGTTCGGCCTCTACTTGCACCTCCCTCGTCAGTTCGACGTCACGTTTCACTCCTGAGAGCAGTCGTCGGCCGACGGTGACCGGGTCGAGTCCATCGCCTCACGCTACCAAGCGAGTGCTGAACCCCCTGCGGACACGTGGAGTTGGTACGGCTAATATACTGCTGCGGGTTGAAACGTGATGTTGCAACTTCGGTCCACACCTAGCGTGCTGATACTGGGCGCCGCTGTATTGTTCATCGGCGTCGCCATCAGTGCGTGCTCATCAGACGCTGGCGCGAGCCCCGATCAGCCGATCGCGTTTTCCCACCGGCTTCATGTCGAAAACGAGATCGACTGCTCGTATTGCCACGAGTATTATGACCGGTACGCCGTTGCCGGTATCCCGCGCGTCAGCGTGTGCGTCGATTGCCACGAATTCATGGAACCGGTCGAGCCGAATCCCGACCTGGACCGGATTTTTGAGTTTGCCGACGCCGGGAAGGAGATTCCGTGGGTACGGCTGTACGAGCTGCCGCAGTACACCCACTTCAACCACAAGTGGCACATCCAGGCCGAGGTCGAATGCCAAGTGTGCCACGGTGATATCGGTATCAGTGATCGCGCGACGCGCCACATGGTCTACAAAATGGACTGGTGTCTTAGCTGTCACGAGTCCCAGCAGGCTTCGGTGGATTGCGTGACTTGCCACAAATGAAACGACGAGAATTTCTCAAGAGTTCGGTTGTCGCGGGTACGGCCGGGGTACTGCTCGACGCGTGCGCGCCTCCGGGTTCCGAGCAAATCATCCCACTCTTGATCCCCGAGGAGCAGTTTATTCCGGGCGTCGAGGAGTTTCACGCGACAACGTGTTTCGAGTGTTCGGGAGGTTGCGGCCTTCTGGCCCGGAAGATAGACGGTCGCCTCGTTAAGGTTGAGGGAAATCCCACGCATCCGATCTCGCAGGGCGGGAGTTGCGCGCGCGGCCAGGCGCTGCCGCAGGCGATGTATCACCCAGATCGCCTCAGGTCGCCATTGGTTCGTGAGGGCGCACGCGGTGACGGACACTGGACCGAGGTCTCTTGGGACGACGCATTGGACCGCTTGGCTGCGGAACTGGCGCCACTGCGGGCCGACGGAGCTGGACTCGCCTTCCTGACCGGCCAGCTTCGCGGCCATCGAAGGGAACTGGTGCGGCGGTTCGCGGCGGCGTTTGGCGGAGCGCGCCACTGGGTACACGAGCCATTCGGCGACGCTACGGTGCGGCGTGCCCACGAACTGGTGGCGGGCATCGATGCGTTCCCCGCTCATGACCTCGAACACGCGAATTACGTTGTAACGTTTGGGGCCGCGCTCGTGGAAGCGTCGCGCTCGCCAGTGCGCTTCGGGCGCGGTCTTGGCCATCTGCGTCGCGGTCGGCCTGGGCAGCGGGGAAAGCTGGTCGCGATCGGTCCGCATCTGTCGGTGACCGCCGCTCACGCGGACGAGTGGCTGCCGGCTCGGCCTGGCACCGATGCGATGCTAGCGCTCAGTCTCGCGCACGTCCTGATACGCGACGACCGGTACGACCGAGCTTTCGTGGATGAGCGCACGGAAGGTTTCGGGGCGTTCCGCGACCGCGTGCTGGCGGCGTTTGCGCCCGAGACGGTCGCTGCGACGACCGGCGTGTCCGCTGATCAAATCGAGCGAGTGGCCCGTGAAATGGCGCAGCACGGCCCGACGATTGCCATTGCGGGTGATGCCGCTGTCACTGGTCCGAGCGGCTTGGCGACGGCAGTGGCCGTCACGCATCTCAACGCGCTAATGGGTGCGTTTGGTCGCAAAGGTGGCATTTACTTCGATTTAGTGCCACCGTTCACACCGTATCCGGCGCTCGAGGAGCCGTCCGAGCTCGAAGAGCCGAGGCCGCTGGCCGACGTGCTGGCCGACGCGTCGGTCGGCGCCCGCGCGCTGTTGGTGGCCGGCACGAATCCATTCTTCACGCTGCCGGCCGCATCGGGGGTCGCCGACCTATTTTCGAATATTCCGTTCGTTGCCAGCTTTGGATCGTTTGCCGACGAAACGTCTCGGGAGGCCGACCTGATTCTGCCCGAGCCGACTGCGTTCGAGCGGTTCGATGACGACGTTCCGGCGCCGGGTGTGGGTACATCAATGGCCTCACTTTCGGGACCAGTATTCGTAAGGCCGCTCCACGACACCCGCGCAATGCCAGATGTACTCCTGCAGGTCGGGCAGCGGCTGGGCGACGACATGGCGGCTGCGCTGCCATGGGAATCTTACGAAACGGCGCTACGGGTTGCGTGGAGCGGGCTGCACGATGCCCAGCGGGGCTCGATCGTCGAAACCAGCGCGGATCGCTTTTGGCGGAGTGCGCTCGAGTCGGGCGGTTGGTGGGACGATTCCACTGCGGCCGACGTCGAGTTCGTCACTCCGGGGGGCCGCTACCGCTTCGAGGTGGGCCCGTTGTTGGCGGGGGCTGGAGCAGTGGCCGAGATAACAGCCGAGCGGCCGTTTTTTCTACACGTCTACCCGTCGCTTGCCTTTGGCGATGGCCGGAGTGCGCACTTGCCGTTCCTCCAAGAGCTCGCCGATCCGATGACCGGCACGCGCTGGGGCTCGGTTGTTGAGGTGAGCGTCGCGGCAGCCGAGCAATATGGCATCGCCAACGGCGATCCAGTTGCCGTCGGCTCGGCGCAGGGCGAGCTTGTCGCACGGGCGCGAGTCGTGCCGGGACTGCGACCCGAGGTTGTGGCTATGGCGGCCGGACAAGGGCATACCGATTATGGACGGTACGCGACCGACCGAGGTGCGAACCCCTTGGCGCTGCTCGCGCCACCCGATCCGGCCGATGGTTCGGAGCTAGCGCTGGTCGGAACTGCCGTGAGCATTCGTAAGGTGACCGATGTTGTGGCTGTGCTTCGTACCGGATCGAGGTCAATCGACGTGTGAGGAAGGTGCACTGAGATGCCCAAATGGGGAATGGCGATTGACGTTGATCGTTGCAATGGATGCAACGCATGTGTCGTGGCGTGTCGGACCGAGAACAACGTGCCGACTGCCGGGCCGGACCAGGCCAAGATCGGCCGGGCTATCGAATGGCTTCGGGTCGAACGCCACATAGAAGGGGAGTTTCCCAACGTTCGTGTCCGCTTCGTTCCCGTCATGTGTGTTCACTGCGACGAGGCGCCTTGCGTGAAAGTTTGTCCGGTTTCCGCGACCTACGAGACCCCGGACGGTTTGAATGCCCAGATCCATCCTCGGTGTATCGGTACACGTGCCTGCGGGCAAGCCTGCCCATACACGGTCCGCTCCTTTAACTGGAGTGAGCCCTCGTGGGAGGCGCCGCTCGAGCAGACGATCAATCCCGACGTTGCGGTGCGTTGGAAGGGCATCATGGAGAAATGCACGTTTTGCGTGCAACGCATCCGGCGGACGAACGACCAAGCGCGCACCGAGGAGCGAGAAATTCGTGACGGTGAAGTGCAGCCGGCGTGCGCGCAGGCATGCCCGGCGCAAGCAATCGTCTTCGGCGATCGGGAGGATCCAGAAAGCACGGTGTCGAAATTGTCGGAGAGCCCGCGGGTTGACCGTCCGCTCGAGGAGCTCGGCACTGGCCCACGTGTGTTCTACCTACGGGAAGGAGACTGGGGTGACAGCGGCAGACCGGGATCGAGCGATTGAGGAATCGCTGCTACGCCCAGTCTTTGAAACGGGCCGAACCGTCTGGGTGACTGTCGGCCTCCTTGTTGCGGTCATTGCCTTCGGCGGCTACCAGTGGCTACGTCAATTACAGGACGGCATGGTCATCGCCGGGATGAATCAGCCGGTCTACTGGGGCCTCTACATCACCAACTACGTCTTCTTCATCGGCATCAGCCATGCCGGTACGCTGATCTCGGCGATCCTGCGTCTTACGCACGCGGAGTGGCGTCGTCCGATCACGCGGGCTGCGGAGGCAATTACGGTCTTCGCGTTGCTCATGGGTTCGAGCAATGTGCTCTGGCATCTAGGCCGGCCGGAGCTCATCTACATCCCGCTGCTGTATCCGCAACCGTTGTCGCCACTTATCTGGGATGTGGTGTGCATCTCGGTGTATCTGTTGGGAAGTATCGCATATCTGTATCTACCGCTTATTCCTGACCTGGCGCTTCTACGAGACCGGAGTCCGCGTCTCCGCTGGCTTTATCGCCCTTTGGCCCTTGGCTGGCAGGGCACGAGCCGGCAGCGTAAGTTGCTCGAACGAGCGATCGGCGTGATGGCTGTGGCGATCATTCCGATCGCGGTCTCCGTGCACACCGTCGTGTCGTGGGTGTTTGCCATGAGTCTCGTGCCGATGTGGCATAGCGCTATCTTTGGCCCCTACTTTGTTGTCGGCGCCATCTTCTCCGGCATTGCCGCGTTACTGATCGCGATGGCGATACTCCGTAAGACGTTCCGTTTGGAGGCGTTCTTCCGACCGATCCACTTCAACAATCTTGGACTGTTGATGCTGACGATGGCCTGCCTCTGGTTTTATTTCACGTTCGCGGAACACCTGACGGTCTGGTACGGCAACAAGCCGGACGAAATAGCGGTGCTCAACGCTAGGCTTTACGGGCCGTTTTCGACCGTGTTCTGGTCGATGATTACATGCTGCTTCATAGTTCCCCTTGGCATCCTGTCGTTCAAGCGAACTCGGACAGTGGCCGGGACTGTCGTCGCGTCCTGCGCGGTGGTTGTCGGCATGTGGCTTGAGCGTTATGTCATCGTGATCAGTTCGGCGTCCTATCCGAGATCGGAGGCCATGTGGGACGGAGGGCTGTATACGCCGTCGCTCGTGGAGGTTAGCTTAACGGCGGCTGAGTTTGCGGCCTTCGCGCTGCTATACATTGTTTTTGCCAAAGTGTTCCCGCTCGTGTCAATCTGGGAGGTCAAGGAGGCCGATGAGCGCGATGTAGAGGCTGTAACTGACATACTTGAGCTTGAGGCGCGCCGTGGGCCGGCGGAGGCCTGATAAGCTGCTGAGTCATGGTCATTGGCCGTGGTGTCCGTGAGTCTGTCGGGAGGGGTGGGGAGACAACGACGGCAATGTGGAAGTTAATAGTGGTCACGTCGGCGATGTTCATCGGGACGGTGGTGTTTGGCGCGGTGGTGGTCCAGGACGGCTGGGACGTTCCGGAGGAGGCGAAAGCCGTTGAGAATCCTGTTCCGGCTGATGACAAAATCATCGCAGAAGGAGAGACGCTCTATCAGCGCAACTGCCGGATGTGCCACGGCGAGGCTGGCAAGGGAGACGGGCCGGCGACCGCCAGGATCAAACCGGCCCCACCTGACATCACCACGGCCGAGGCTCAGGATCGCATGACCGATGGCGAACTGTTCTATAAGATTACGGTCGGCAAACGGCCAATGCGCGAGTTTGAAAGTAAGCTGAGCGAAGAGGAGCGCTGGAACGTCGTGCACTTCCTGCGTACCCTGCGGGCCAGGTAGGCTATCCGGGCTCGGTGTTTGTGGTCTAGGCGGGGCCAGCGGGTCACGCCTAGGTTGTGTACCCTCGGCCGGTCTGAGCGGTGTAATTCCCCCTTTTTTGGCGTTTACAGCTGACGGCGTCTGATGGCGGTTGCCCGCATCGACTAGAACGGCGATGCTTCGGGTCCGGCAGAAGTGCAGTCGCGCGATCGCCTGGTCATCACCGCATCACAAACTTAGGTTTCACGCTAACCAGTGGCGTGCTGGCTGCTCACCGGATCAGCGCTCGCGGCTCAGTTTTCGTTTCACGAGCGCACTGACGGCCGAGCCATCGACAGACTGCCCACCGACCTGCGTCATCACCTGCTTCATCACCCGTCCTATGTCTCTGGGGGTATTCGCGTTGGTCTCAGCGATCGCAGCGTTGACGATCCGTTCGACCTCAGCCTCGTCCACTGGTGGTGGGAGAAAGGTTTCGAGAAGTGCTAGCTCGGCCTTCTCCTGGGCGACCAGGTCGGTTCGCCCTGCGCGCTCGAACTGAGAGATCGAATCACGCCGCTGTTTGGCCAGTGACGCGGCAACCTTCAGAGCATCGTCCTCCGTGGGTTCCCGCCCGAGTTCGACGCGACGATTGACTAAGGCAGCCTTTAACATGCGCAACGGACCCAGGGCCGCCTGATCCCGAGTGCGCATGGCACTCGTTATCGCTTCGTTGACACGAGTTAGGAGATCCATCGTGGCAATATCCCGTGTTCTTGGGTCACTGTTTCTGTTTCTGAAAATGGTCAATCACGCGGGTCAGAATCTCAGCAAGTTGGACCTTTGGCTCGTATCCGGTGAGTTCACGGATCTTAGAAATGTCGGGTACGCGCCTCGGCATGTCTTCGAATTCGGCTCCGTACGCTTGACCGTAGGGAATTGTCACGATCTCCGAAGCGCTGTCCGTCATCGCCTTGACTTTCTTGGCCAGCCCGATGATGGAGATCTCTTCTCCGTTGCCGATGTTGAACACCTCGCCGATAGCCTTCGGTTCGTTGACGAGTTGCATCAGCGCGTCTACGACGTCACCGACATACGTGAAGCTTCGCGACTGCGATCCGTCGCCGTACACCGTGATCGGCTCCCCGGCCAACGCTTGGTTGACGAAGGTCGGCACTACCATTCCGTACTGACCTGTTTGGCGGGGTCCCACGGTGTTGAAGAAGCGAACGACGATGACCGGAAGCTGCTTCTCCTTCCAGTACGCCAGCGCCAAGAATTCGTCGATCGCCTTGCTGCACGCGTAAGCCCAGCGGGGTTTCCACGTGACACCGAGCCTGAGGTCGGCGTCCTCCCTGAACGGGATCTCAGTCGATTTGCCGTAGACCTCTGATGTCGAGGCCACGATGACAAGTTTCTTGTTTTTGTTAGCGTGTTTTAGAACAATTTCCGTGCCGTGCACATTGGTTTCGATGGTGTGGACCGGCGCTTCGACGATCAGCTTGACGCCAACCGCAGCCGCCAAATGGAACACGACGTCACAGCGATCGATCTGTTCGGCCAAGAGCGGCTCGTTCATGACCGAGCTGATTACATACTGAAATCCGCGCCGATTCTTCAGGTGCTTGATGTTGTCGAAGCACCCCGTGGAGAGATTGTCGATTACTTCCACGGTGTGGCCGGCGTCGAGTAGCGCTTCGGCGAGATGGGACCCAATAAATCCGGCACCGCCGGTTATCAGCGCGCGCATAGCGGAATGAAATGCTATCACGTCGCGAAACGGAACGTGATGACATCACCGTCACGCACGATGTAGTTCTTGCCCTCGAGGCGAACGAGCCCGCGCTCCCGGCACGCAGCGATTGAGCCGTGCTCCACGAGGCTGTTGTAGGGCACGACCTCGGCGCGAATGAATCCGCGCGCGATGTCCGAGTGAATTTCCGCGGCGGCATCCTGAGCCACAGTGCTTTGTGACACCGTCCAAGCTCGGCATTCTCGCTCGCCGACGGTGAAAAAGGAGATATAGCCTAGGAGTTCGTAGCTAGCCCGGATGACCCGATTCAGGCCGGATTCCATGAGTCCGAGATCCGCCGAAAACACCTCAGCAGCTTCTTCATCGAGCTGGCTAATCTCGAGCTCGATCTTGGCGCATACCGCCACTGCGTTAGCGCCGGCCTCGCTCAGGAACGCCTCGAAGTCAAGAGCCGACCGCTCCAGTCCGTGCGGCAGATCGGATTCGTCGAGATTGTTGACGACGAGCAACGGCTTGGCTGACAGGAACTGGAATCCTCGGAGACGTTTCGCGGCCTCCGGGTCACGCGTCATTCGCCGTAACGGCGTGCCTGCCTCCAGTGCTGCCTGACACTCCATCAGCACCGCCTGTTCGGTCTTGAGGTCGTCACTCTTGCGCTTCTTGAGGTCCTGTCCCAGCCGTTCGAGTCGACGCTCGGCCACCCCGAGGTCGGCCAGAATCAGCTCTTCTTCCATGGTGCGTACGTCTCGTATTGGGTCAACGCTGCCGGAGGTGTGAGGCACCCGCTCGTCGCGGAATGAGCGCACGACGTGGAGGAGCGCGTCCGCCTCCCTGAACGCCGCAATATCGAGAAGCGAGCGGGCAGCGGCATGACCAGCCATTTCGGCTAGTTCCACAGTCGCTGGGACGCGGTGCTTCGGCCGGAAGAGTTCGACGAGGCGATCCAGTCTGGGTTCGGGCACTCGGGCGACGCCGACGTGGGCCGCAGCGCGCTTAACGCCGTTGCGGGCTCCCGCCGTGCTCGTCATCAGACGGAAGAGTGTCGTTTTTCCGACGCTGGGAAACCCGATGAGGGCCGCGCGCAACATCAAAAGTCAGCTGAAAGGTCACGTCTCACGTGCGTTGCCGACGCGAACACGGGAGTCTAGCCAGGCCCGGCGGGCGCGGCGATGGTAACACTAAGCACACGCATTGCCAGCGTTTTCAGCCCACCAGTCTACTTAGGCGAATTTTAAGCGTAAGTCACTGATTCGCAACATTATTAGGCGTTGACAGGATCTAGGGCCTTTTCATACGATTGCGGTGGAGTTTTTTGGACTTTTATGGAGTTTCTGGGTGATTAGAGGGAACCTCCCAGCAAAAATCGATGACAAAGGCAGACTGAAGATTCCGTCTGCCTTTCGCATCTGGATGGACGGACACGGCGCCGACCTGTTTGTGACGAGCGTGTCTGGCGAGTTTGTCCAGGTCTACCCGATGTCGGTATGGGAAGCCATCGAAGCGAAACTCGCTCAGGTACCATCTGCCCATCCGTCCCGCATCAAGTATTTCGACCGCGTCAACTACTTTGGGCAGCCCGCGGAGTTCGACAAGCAGGGGCGGGTGTCGATCCACGCGCGGTTGAGGGAATCTGCTGCTATGGCGGGTGAGGTCGATGTCTTCGGGCAATACGACCATCTTGCGGTCTGGAATCACGATCGTTTCGTTGCCAAGCTGCAGCGTGAGCCGTACTCGGACGACGACGCGCGCGCCCTAGCGGAGTTCGGAATCTGATGGCCGACCCATCGCACGTGCCAGTGTTGACGGCGGAGGCTATGGGTTACTTGGTTCCGGAACCCAGAGGCGTGTTTGTTGACTGCACTGTCGGGGCCGGTGGCCACGCCCGTGCGCTCATGGAGAGTGGGGCACAGCGGCTCTTGTGTCTCGACCGCGATCCGCTGGCGCTTGCGCATGCAGCCGAAGTGTTAGCGGCTTGGCGCGACCGGGTCGAGTTTGTCCACGCGGATTTTCGTGACCTTGCGGCCGTGCTCGATAAACGCGGCCTCGCGACCATCGACGGAGCCATCGCCGACCTCGGTGTGTCGTCGATGCAGTTGGATGGGGAGGGACGGGGCTTCAGCTTTCGACGGGACGAACCACTAGACATGCGGATGGACCGGACGGCTGGCACAACCGCCGCGGATCTTATTCGCGACACGCCAGAACAGGAACTCGCGGATCTGATTTTTCAATATGGAGAAGAACGTCATTCGCGGCGGATCGCACGAGCGATCGTCGAGACACGTCGTGAGATGCCCGTGCGCACGACGGGTCAGTTGGCAGCGATTATCCGACGGGCGATTCCTCAGCGCGGCTGGCGGCGAATCGACCCGGCCACTCGCACATTTCAAGCCATTCGCATCTGGGTCAATCGGGAACTCGATGGTCTCAAAGAAGCACTTGAAGCGATCTGCTGCCGACTGAGCGGGGGCGCCAGGGTGGTCGTTGTTTCGTTCCATTCACTCGAAGACCGGATCGTCAAACAGACGTTGCGTGCACTTGCGCGAGGTCAAGAAGCCATCATCCGGGTCTTGACGAAGCGCCCGCTTGTGGCGAGTTCCGATGAACGCGACCGGAACCCTAGGGCACGGAGCGCCAAGCTTCGGGCGGCGGAGCGGATCGCATGAGTGGACGACGGGTCGAGTACGTGGTCAAGCAAAACGTTCGTAACCGGGTCGTGCGTGAGGTCGACCAAACACGGCAGCGTGAGCTGTGGCGTACGTTGGCTGTCGGGTGTGTCCTGGTAGCGACGCTCTTGTTTTCTCTATGGCAGCGCGCTGGGTTGCTCCAACAAGGATATCTCCTCCCAGAAATGCAAGAGGAGAGTGCCGAACAAGAGGCGATTCAGCAGCATCTCAAGATCCAGCTTGAGGCTCTTCGGACACCGGAGCGGATCGAGCAGATGGCGATTGGAGAGTTAGACCTCGTGATGCCCACTCAGGAGGAAGTGGTGATCCTCAACCGTGTCGTGCCAGTGCAACCGGCGAACTCCGCGATTGTCGCGGTGCGGTAACAGGAGAGTCCATTGTCCGAACGGACGAAACGCAAGAGCCGACGACGAGCCGCCCGCGCACCCGGTGGCTTGTTTGCCTATTTCGAAGCCGCCGAGGCGCCGCTGGGTGAGGCTCCCGCCGCACAGTGGCGCCAGATGATGCGCCGTCGCGTCTTCTTCGTAGCGGTCGGTCTTGCGCTGTGGACCGTTGGTGTCGGAGCTAGGTTGTTCTACTTGCAGTCAGAGCAGCACGGGGCGTATACGGCTCGCGCTCGCAAACAACAAGGGGCAACCATCAAGACGTGGCCCCCGCGTGGCCAGATCGTGGATCGAGATGGTCATATCTTGGCAGGCCATCGCGATAGCCATTCGATCTTTGCGTTTCCATCCGAGATTAATGACCCGGAGCGCACTGCCCGGAAACTGTGTGAGGCCCTAGACCCATGTGATGAGGTCTTCTATGGCCAACTCGTCAACCGCTTGAGTAGTGACCGGTCGTTCGTTTACGTGAGGCGCAGGGTTTCGGATGACGAGTTGGCGCGGGTCGAAGCGTTTGGACTGGCGGGCGTTAGATTCGAAAAAGTGCCTGACCGGTGGTATCCGAACGGGAAGTTGGGCGCCCACCTCCTTGGCCATGTCGGCATCGACAATCAGGGACTGGCCGGGCTCGAGTTCGCCTATAACAGCGAAGTTCAAGGACGCCCTGGCCAGAAGATCATCAGCCGTGATGCGAAAGGCCGCGTTTTCGAGACTCGTCTGGTGGAGTCGCCCACCCTCGGCGCGACGCTTGAGTTAACAATTGACAAATTTCTGCAGCACATCGCGGAACGCGAATTGCACGCGGCGGTCGAGATGCACAAGGCCGACGGTGGCACGGTCATCATTCTCGACCCGTCCTCGGGCGAAGTGCTGGCGCTAGCCAACGAGCCTACGTTCAATCCGGACAGCTTCCTGCGGGACCGCTTCCGCGTATCGCCGCCGGATGAGGAAAATCGCCTCAATCGGGCCATTCAGAATGTGTACGAGCCGGGTTCGACGTTCAAGATCGTCACCGCTGCGGCAGCGCTGGAGAAAGGGGTTGTGCGCCCAGACGAGATGATCGACCTCAGGCCTTGCTACATCCAGTTTGGAGAGTGGCGGATTGATGATGCCTCCTGTCACGACACGCTCTCATTTGCAGACGTCATCGCCAAATCGAGCAATGTCGGCACGATCAAAGTGGCCCAAAAAGTTGGGTGGGAGACGCTCGGCGAATACATTGAGCGCTTCGGCTTCGGCCAGAAGCTCTTACCGGACCTCACCGGTGAGAGCCCTGGGATCGTGAACGACCCCTCGACTTGGAAAGACGTCGACCTCGCGACGGCGGCCATCGGCACTTCCATCGCTGTGACCGCCCTCCAGATGGCAGCCGCGACCAACGTGATTGCCAACGGAGGCGAATTTATCGCACCGCGGGTCGTGCGGGCGCTGCGACATGACGGTGAACGGGACGAGCGGCCGCCCCACCGGCCACGGCGGGTTGTGACCCGAAAAACCGCTGAGACGATCAGGGACTTTATGGAGGCCGCCGTCAGACAAGGCACGGGTGTGCGTGGCGACATCCTCGGCCATAGCGTGGCCGGCAAGACCGGAACCGCCAGGAAACTGGTTGGCGACGGGCACTCTACGAGCGAGTACAACGCGTCGTTCGTCGGGTTCGTGCCATCGCGTGACCCGGTCTTCACGATATTGGTTTTACTCGACGCACCTCACGGCGAGGAGTACTACGGTGGCGAAGTCGCGGCGCCAATTTTCAGACGCATCGCCGAAAGCGCCCTACGACACCGTGGCGTCGCTCCTTCAAACCGACCACCCTCTTCGTTTCTTGCCCGTCCCATAGGTGGTTCGTTCCCAGGCGTGTCGTCGTCGCCGAGGGCCTTGTCCGCTACCTTCGTCACGGATGACCGGGCAGTTCAGAGGATGCCCGACCTGTTCGGCTTGAGCGCCCGGCAAGCGCGGCGCGAGCTCGCGCCGTTGGAAGTTGCAGTGAGCGTTCAGGGTAACGGCGTCGTGTTCTCGCAGTGGCCTAAGCCGGGCGTATTCGTTGAACCGGGGATGTCGGTTGAGCTTAATTTGGCGCGCCGTCTGACGACTGCGGAATCCAATGGGTTGCGCCCATGACCTTGGGTGAACTTCTCTCACGTTCAGGCGCGCTACTGGGGGAAGGTCTGGTGGAACAGTGCAACGACAGTCGTGCCTTGGCACGCCCCGTTGGGGCCATCGCGTATGACTCGACGCAAGTCTCGTCGGGCGCCGTGTTCGTCGGGCTTCAGGGACAACGGTTTAACGGGACGACGTTCAGTGGCGAAGCCGAGCGACGAGGTGCGGGGTGTATCGTGTCGACACCTCAGGTCACGCCGGAGGTCCGCGTGCCGTGGGTGCGCGTGCGGGATGCAAGGCAAGCGCTTGCGGCGCTTTCAGCCGAGTTCTTCGACCACCCGAGCCATCATCTGCCAGTCATCGGGATCACAGGCACTAATGGCAAGACCACGACGACCTATTTGATTCAGAGCATCTTCGAATCAGCTTCTGTCTGCTGCGGTCGCATCGGAACGATCGGTCACCAGACCGGGCCGAGTTCCCGAGACGTATCGCTGACTACGCCAGAGGCCAGTGACATCCAGCACAGGCTCAGGGAGATGGTTGAGGACGGTGCTGGAGCCTGCGTCATGGAGGTATCTTCACACGCGCTTGCCTTGCGCCGAGTGGACTATACCCGCTTCACTACGGCTGTCTTCACGAACCTGACGCGCGATCACCTAGATTTTCACGGCGACATGAATCGCTACTTTGAGGCAAAGCGGCAGCTATTCGAGATGCTGCCACACCGGAGGCCATCGATTATCAACGTTGACGACCCGCGTGGACGCAGCTTGGCTGATTCCGTCGAGCGACCGGTAACTTATGCTATGCAGGCCGAGGCTGATGTGACCTGCGGTTCGTTCGAGGCATCGCTGACCGGATTACGATTCGACGTGCGGACGCCACGTGGGTCGTTGCGGGTAAGGTCGGCACTAATCGGTAAAGCAAACGTCTACAACATTCTCGCGGCAGTGGCTACGACCATCGCGCTCGACGTGACATTCAGCGCGATCGAAACTGGTATCGCCGCGGTGAAAGCTGTGCCAGGTCGATTCGAAACCGTATCGAATGAAACCGACGAGATCACAGTCATCATTGATTTTGCGCACACAGATGACGCACTTCGGCTGCTGTTGGAGGCCGCACGACCTCTGGCCTTGGGCAGGCTGATCGCCGTGTTTGGTTGCGGCGGCGACCGCGACCGTTCCAAGCGTCCGCTTATGGGCGCCGTGGCGGCGCGCCTTAGCGATCTCGTAATCGTAACGTCGGACAACCCCCGCTCTGAGGATCCGGAGGCGATCATTGACGAGATCGTCGCCGGCATTGAACCTCGACGTAGCGGTCAGCACACAGGCGGCGCCTTCGGACGCGACGCAGGGCATCAGACGCCGCACGCGACGATCGTCGATCGCGCGACAGCTATCGGCTATGCCATTCAGGAAGCGCGCAGCGGCGACGTCGTACTTGTAACGGGCAAGGGGCACGAGGCCTACCAAGTTCTTGCTGGCAAAACCGTAGCTTTCGACGACGCCAACGTGGTGCGTGTAGCGCTGGCACGGCGGCGGAGCAACTCGCTCGTGTCGTGAAGGGACCCGTGGCGAAAGAGCCACCTCGACGATTGACGGTCGGAGAGATCGCCGGTGTTATCGGAGGAACGCTGATCTCAGGCGACGCAACCGAAAACCTGGGACCGGTTTCGATCGACACGCGAACGTTGACTGCTGGCGATCTGTTTTTTGCGATTCGGGGCGAGCGCTTCGACGGGCATGACTTCGTGGCAGGCGCACTTAAACGCGGAGCTGGAGGGGTTGTGGTGAGCGATCGCGGAGCAGTGCCGCCGTCGATTCCTTCGGCGATGGTGGCCATTGTTGTCCAGGACACCGTCCGAGCGTTGCAAGCCCTGGCTCACCATGTTCGCTGCGGGTCGAGCGCACGCGTCGTCGCGATCACCGGCAGTACAGGAAAGACATCGACCAAGGAGATTGTGGCGGTGATGCTTGAGGGTCGATACCGCGTCGTTCGAAATCATGGCAATTTGAACAACCATATTGGGCTCCCACTGTCGCTCATGGCGTTGCTCACGCGGCCGGAGATCGCCGTTCTAGAGCTCGGTATGAGCCACGCGGGGGAGATCGCTCGCCTCGTGACCATTGCCGTGCCAGACGTTTGTGTGTGGACCAACGTCGGTGATGCACACATTGGATTGCTCGGCTCGGTCGAGCGGGTTACTGACGCGAAAGCTGAAATCATGGACGGCGCGACCTCGGAGAGTCTATTAATTGCAAATGCTGACGACGCGCGTGTGATGACGCGCGCGCGACAGTTTCCTGGCCGTGTCGTCACGTTCGGGATGAACGGGTCAGCTGACGTCGAGGCGGCCGACGTGCGCGATAAGGGCCTAGGTGGCACTGAGGCCATGATCGCCACGAGCGAGGGATCGTCATCGCTACGCGTACCGCTACTTGGGCGCGGACAGCTTGCGAACGTCCTGGCGGCAGTCGCTGTTGCTCTGCAGTTCCAGATCCCGCTCCGCACCCTTGTGGCGAAGGCCGGGGCGCTGAAACCGGCTGCTCACCGAGGAGAGACCCTTCGCCTACGGGACGGCATCGTCGTCATTGACGACTCCTACAATTCGAGCCCCTCGGCGCTTGCGGTGGCGCTGGAAGTGTTTAAACCAAAGCAGCCGAGTGGGCGTCGCGTCGCCGTGTTGGGAGAAATGCTCGAGTTAGGCTCGCGCGGACGAGAACTCCACCGGCAAAGCGGTCGCGCAGCCGCCACCTGCGGTCTCGATCTATTGGTGTCAGTGGGCGGTGCCGATGCAAAGGCGTTGGCGGACGGCGCAGTTTGGGGTGGGCTTAAACCCGCCATGGTTCATCACGTTCACAGCAGCGAAGAAGCCTGCACACTGGTCGCTTCTTTGCTGAGAGCCGGAGATGTTGTGCTAGTGAAGGGTTCCCGAGGCGTGCACACCGATCTGGTGGTTGATCATTTGAGATCGGAGCTGGTGTGATGCTGTTTCACCTGCTGTATCCACTCCACACACAACTGGCGATGTTGAACGTCATGCGGTACATCACGTTTCGGACCGCCGCAGCCAGCCTGACCGCGTTGGCGATCAGCTTGATGTTTGGGCCGTGGATGATCCGAAAAATGCGCGAGGCGCAGATCGGCCAGATTATCCGAGCCGAGGGTCCCGTGGGCCACCATCCAAAGGCAGGAACGCCAACAATGGGCGGTCTGTTGATTCTAGCCGCCGCACTTACGCCGACATTGCTCTGGGCCGATCTTACGAACATGTACATCTGGATTGCCGTCTTGTCGACGATCGCCTTCGGTGCGATCGGGTTCGCAGATGACTATTTGAAGCTCGTCCGACACTCGCATCATGGGTTACGCCCTCGCTACAAGCTTGTGGCGCAGACCACCGTTGCTGCGGGCGTGGGCATCACCCTACTGGCGTTAACTGGCGAGAACTTATACGACACGCGATTAATCATTCCGTTCTTTAAGAGCGTCACTCCAGACTTGGGCTGG
>DBHR01000097.1:22309-35704 GCA_002296225.1 Acidobacteria bacterium UBA823
CTAGATGGTTTGGCGATCGGCACGTTCACCGTAGCGGCAGTAGCGTTTACCGGATTAACTTATGTCACCGGACATCGAGTGCTAGCGGAATATCTTCTACTCGTCCGCTTCTCGCCGGCCGGTGAATTAACGATCTTCTGTGGCTCACTGGTTGGGGCGAGCTTGGGGTTCCTTTGGTACAACTCCTACCCGGCTGATGTGTTTATGGGGGACGTCGGGTCTCTTGCGCTCGGTGGTGCGCTTGGTACCGTCGCCGTCTTGATCAAGCAAGAACTCCTCCTGCCGCTAGTGGGAGGGGTCTTCGTCCTTGAGGCGGTCTCAGTGATCATCCAGGTCACCGTATTCCGCCTAACAGGGCGACGCGTCTTCAAAATGGCGCCGCTTCACCATCACTTTGAGCTCAGTGGATGGAGCGAGCCCAAGATCATTAGCCGCGCGTTGATCGTGTCAGTGGTGTTCGCGCTGTTCAGCCTAACGACGCTGAAACTGCGTTAGGCGGAAGGCGCATCAGTGAAATGGTTGAGGTTGGAGCCAACGCGGAGTTCACGGTCGATGGACGACGAGTCGTCGTTGTCGGTGCGGCGCATAGTGGAAAAGCGGCGGCCAAACTACTTGTCGCACGAGGTGCCGACGTTGTGCTGATGGATTTGCAGGCCCCCGTCGCGTGGAACGCAGATCAAGTGTCAGAGCGGATGACGTTTGAGTTTGGAGAGCATCGAGCCGAAACGCTCACAAGCGCTGATCTCATCGTCTTAAGCCCAGGTGTGTCACCCGAACAGTCAGCGGTGCGGACGGCCCGAGACGCCGGTGTTCCGGTGATCGGGGAGCTGGAGCTAGCCTCGCGGTGGTTGCGCGGCCGACTCGTGGCGGTGACAGGCACCAAGGGCAAGTCGACCACGAGCGTGCTTGTAGGCCGAGTGCTCGATGCTGCGGGTTTCTCGACGCTCGTGGGCGGCAACATGGGTCCAGCTTTAAGTGCCCAGGTGGGGCAGTCGACACCCGAAGTGATTCATGTTGTGGAGGCGAGCAGCTTTCAATTGGAGTTGACGGAACAATTTCATCCCTGGATTGCCGTCATGCTCAATCTGTCACCTGATCACTTGGATCGGCACGAAACGGTGGAGCGATATGCTGCCGCCAAGGCGAGAATCTTGGCCAATCAAGAAGCAACGGACTGGGTTGTTGTAAATGCCGACGACTCACAGGTGCTCGCCATGGTTCGCGAAAGTCGGGCCCAATGTCTGCCATTTGGACTGGATGCGTCGATTCTAGACGGCGTCACACTGGTCGATGACACGATCACGCATGAGACACCGTCGGCTTCGGTACCGCTGGTGCCACGGTCCGCGGTCCGGCTCCAGGGGCAGCATCTGTTGCGGGACGTTCTGGCGGCCGTGGCGGTAGGTGTGATCGCCGGTGCGACGCCTGAGTCAATGACCCGCGCCGTTTCGATGTTCGAAGGGCTTGAACACGTGCTCGAGCCGGTGCGCTGTATCGGAGGCGTCCAGTTCGTCAATGACTCAAAGGCGACGAATCTCGATTCCGCTCTAAAAGCGATCGAAAGCTTTGACTCTGGCCTAGTCCCCATCATCGGGGGTCGGTTCAAAGGTGGCGATTGGTGTGTCCTACGGGCCGCACTGGCTCACCGGGCGACCGCTTTGGTGGCTATCGGCGAGGCACGACCTCAGATTATTGAGGCACTCGGCGACAGTGTGCCGATACACGCAGCTGACTCCCTAGCGGAAGCGGTCAGGGTTGGATTCACATTGGCAGCTCCGCAGGGCACGGTGCTCTTGGCACCGGCATGCGCCAGCTTCGATATGTTTCGTGACTACGCGGATCGAGGCCGGCAGTTTAAGGAAGCAATTGAGCGCTTGGCAGGAAGTGTGGCGGAAGTTCGTGAGCAATGAGTAGTCATCAGTCGGTTTGCGGCGGTAGAGAACTGACTGCTGGGAACGCAGGCTGCCCCGGTCTGCGCGGTTGGTGTCTCCACCCTCAAGTCTGGCTGATGACTACTCATTGCTCACGACCGGCCGTCAACCACGTTTCGGGCAGACCCGGCCAAAGCTTTAGGCTCACGCCGGGCGGGAACCTTGGAGTATGGCGCGAAAACTGAAGCCCGACAACCTTCTTTTTCTGACGACGCTCGTTCTTGTGGGCGTGGGTGTCGTCATGGTGTACAGCGCGTCGGTTGGATTGGCCAGCGAACGCGGCGGGCAATGGAATATTTTCCTGCTCAAACAAGCGGTCGGGGCGGTCGCCGGGGTATGTGGCCTCTTGGTCCTGATGCGAGTTGACTACCGCCATTACCGGAAGCCTGTGGTCATTTGGACCGCGCTGATTGGCGTCATCGTGCTTTTGGTGGCGGTGTTTTTCTCCAGGCCGGTCAACGGCGCAAGAAGGTGGCTTTTCTTTGGTGATGTCGGCGTCCAGCCCTCGGAGCTAGCGAAACTGGCCGTAATCCTGTTCTCGGCTGCCATTCTCGAACGCCGGATGGACCGCATTAACGAGGATGGTTACGCGCTTACACCGATCGCAATCGTCGTGGCAGCGGTCGGCGGGTTGATTCTGGTTGAACCCGACTTCGGCACTGCAATGGCCGTCGGCCTAATTGCTGGGGTCATGGTCTTCGCTGCCGGTCTTAGGTTTCGGTATCTACTTGCGAGCGTTCTCGTTGTGCTTCCGGCGCTAGTTGCCATCATCGTGAATTCACCTGAGCGTCTAGCCAGAGCATTGTCGTTTTTGTTCCCGGAGAAGGACCCGTTGGGCGATGGATACCAACTAATTCAGTCCCTGATTGCCGTCGGGACCGGAGGTGTTTGGGGGACAGGGCTCATGGAAGGCGTGCAGAAGCTCTACTTTTTGCCGGAGCCCCATACAGACTTCATTTACGCGGTCGTCGCGGAGGAGACCGGCCTGCTCGGTACGACAGCGGTTCTCCTTTGCTTCTGCGTCATTGCCTGGCGTGGTTGTCGAATCGCGTTGCGCGCACCTGATCGGTTCGGCGCGTTTTTAGCGGTTGGCCTTACCACGATGGTGGTACTCCAGGCCTTCATTAACATCAATATCGTGCTCGGTCTCCTGCCCACCACAGGAATCCCGCTGCCGTTTGTGAGTGCGGGGGGCTCATCACTACTGACCAGTCTGATAGGGATGGGTGTCCTGCTGAACGTGTCGCAGCACGCGTTGGCGGAGCCGTGAGCATGGATGATCCTGACGGTGCAAGAGGACGTAGACATGTCCAAGATGGTCAACCTCAGCGTGCTGATTGGCGGCGGGGGAACAGGTGGACATGTGTTCCCGGGTATCGCAGTTGCCAAGGAGTTTCGTCAACGACGTCCCGAAGCGTCAATTGTGTTCGTTGGCACTTCGCGGGGGTTGGAGGTGCAGGCGGTACCCCGTGCGGGCTTCGAAATCGAGTTCATCCGCAGCGCGGGTCTCAAGGGCCGGTCGCGGATGGCAACGGTACGCGCCGTTGCCTTACTACCGTTCAGTCTGTGGGATGCGTGGCGTGTAGTCTCGCGTCGAAAGCCGAATCTTGTCGTAGGCGTTGGAGGATACAGTTCAGGTCCACTGGTGTTTGTGGCTGCGCTCTTGGGTATTCCGACCATGCTGTTGGAGCAGAACGCCGTACCAGGATTGACAAACCGTTGGCTTGCGCCGTTCGTGCGATCTGCGGCCGTTTCGTTCGACGCGGCGTTGCCGTTCTTCGGGCGCAAAGGCTTTGTGAGCGGCAACCCGGTGCGCCCGGAGTTCTTCGATTGCCCCGTTCCGACCGACACGACATCAAGCACATGTCGGCTACTTGTTGTGGGTGGGTCTCAGGGTGCACAGGCAATCAACAAAGCGATGGCGGTTGCTGCACCTGCACTGGCGGCGGTCCGCCCTCGACTGGTGGTCACCCATCAAACCGGACCAGACGACGTCGATTTCGTGCGGCAAGCTTATCAAGCAGCCGGCGTCGAAGCTCGTGTAAAGGCCTTCCTCGAGCCAATTGCTCCGGAGCTACACGCCGCGCAGATTGTTCTTTGTCGTGCCGGCGCGACGACGCTCGCAGAACTGGCCGCCGTGGGGCGTCCGAGCATCTTGGTGCCGCTCGCAACGGCCACCGACGACCATCAGCGCCGGAACGCCGAAGTAATCGCCAGCGCTGGCGGTGCCGATGTGCTGTTCCAGTGCGATCTGCAGGCTGGAGTGGCCCAACGGGTCGGCGTTCTCGCCGGCGACCCGTCTCGGCGGGCTCGAATGGCCAAGGTGGTCAGACAGTTTGCGCGGCCAGATGCGTCGCGCGTAATCGTCGAGCGCGGACTTCAATTGGTAGGGTCGTGAGCGGCGAGGTTAGAGGTTCAGTGTGAATGGACGCAGTGCTGTAGTCGTTGGCGGGCCAAAGAGTTTGGGCTAAGTAGATGCTAGGGCGCACCAGACGGATTCACTTCGTCGGCATTGGCGGTTCGGGCATGTGCGGCATCGCCGAAGTGTTAGTGAACCTCGGCTATGCGGTTAGCGGCTCGGATCTGAAACGCTCGCCCATAACCGACCGGCTCGCAACGATCGGCGTTGCCGTGCACATTGGTCACGAGCGGCGGCTGGTGGCCGACGCTGACGTGGTTGTTGTTTCATCCGCCGTGACTGACGATAACGCCGAGGTGGGTGAGGCGAGGCGCCGCCACATCTCGGTAATTCCTCGCGCGGAAATGCTGGCCGAACTGATGCGGCTGCGTAGCGGTATCGCTGTGGGCGGTTCGCACGGGAAAACGTCCACGACCTCAATGATCGCGCTGGTCCTCGAGCGTGGCAACCTTGATCCGACGGCCGTGATCGGCGGGCGGCTGAGCGCGTTTGGCAGCAACGCGCGTCTGGGGCGGGGGAGTTACTTGGTGGCGGAGGCCGACGAAAGCGATCGCTCGTTCCTCAAGCTATCGCCGACGATTTCGGTCATCACCAACGTTGACCATGAGCATCTTGAGCATTACGGCACGTTCGACAGGCTCTGCGAAGCCTTCGTGGATTTCGCTAACGCGGTTCCGTTTTACGGCGCCGTTGTGGCATGCGCGGACGATGACCGACTGCGATCTTTGCTACGTCGAATAACCCGACGCGTGCTCAGTTACGGCTTAGACGAGGGGCGCACTGTCGATGTCGGCGGACGCCAGGTGCAACTGCGGCCCTTTGGAGGGTCCTGTGAGGTATATGTTCACGGCGCCGGCAAGCGGCTGGCGCAATCGTTGGGGACGTTGCACTTGCAGGTGCCAGGTCACCATAACCTGCGCAATGCGCTGGCCGCGGTTACCGTCGGGTTAGAGGCCGGCGTGACTTTCGAACGGATCGCGGACGCGTTAGCGGACTTTCGAGGCGTCGAGCGACGGTTTCAGCTTCGAGGGGAAGTCAACGACGTCATGGTCGTTGATGACTATGGCCACCATCCGACCGAGATTCGAGCAGTGTTAGCGGCGGCGCGGGCCGGCCTCGATCGCCGGATTCTGCTGGTCTTCCAGCCGCATCGGTACACTCGGACCCACCAGCTTCTAGAGGAGTTTGGAAAGGCGCTCGCGGGAGCAGACGAAGTTGTTCTGACAGAGGTCTACGGGGCCGGTGAGGAGCCGATTCCAGGCGCAACAGCCGAGGCAATAGCTGCGGCCGTCCGGCGGTCTGGGCAGTGCGCGGTGCATCTGGTTGATTCGGTTGCGGACGTGGCCGATGCAGTCATGCGGTTCGTGCGACCCGGAGATCTCGTCATCACGCTCGGCGCGGGGTCGATTGGCGATGTTGCGGGGCGTATTGTTCAACAGCTGGAGTCCGCTGGCGTCAGTCGAGCAGGTGCCAGCCATGGGATGAGGCGCTAGATGGGTGTTCGGGCTCCTTCGGACAAACGCTTCCGTCGCTCGCGTGTTAAACCGTCAGGCCGACGGCTGGCGTCGCGGTTACGCTGGCGCCGGCTCGGTCAGGTATTCGTGCTACTCGCGCTTGTGGCCTACGCAGTCGACCGAGCTGCAAAGCTCGTGCTCAATGCGTCTGGATTGGCCATCGACCAGATCGAGGTACAGGGACATACGCAGCTCTCAACCGGCGAGGTTCTTGCCTTGGTAAGCGGCTTGCGAGGTCAGAACATCCTGACGGCTCAGATCGACACTTGGCGCAACCGGCTGGTGATGTCTCCATGGGTAAAAGATGCCGCTCTTCGTAAGGTGATGCCGTCGAAAATCAAGATTACTGTATTGGAGAAGGCTCCAGTCAGCCTCGGCCGCGTAGATAAAGAGCTTTACCTCATCGACGAGCATGGCGATGTTATTGACAAGGACGGCCCACAATACGACTTCGATCTGCCGATCGTCGATGGTCTGTTCGAGCGTGTCGATGAGGGACCGCCCGTCGTCGACCCAGCCCGTGCGCAGTTGGCTCAGCGGTTCATCGGGGAGCTTTCCCTGCGGCCTGAGCTGTGGCGTCGTGTCTCGCAGATCGACGTGGCCAATACCGATGACGTCGTCGTGCTACTCGATGGCGATAGCGCACTGTTACACCTCGGCAACGTTGGGTTTGCCGATCGGATACACGCGTATCTGGAAATGGCTGAGGCGTTGCGGGATCACGTGGCAGAGATCGACTACGTGGACTTGCGATACGGAGAGCGGGTGTACGTACGCCCAGTGGGATCGAAGGCCTCAGCATTGGCTGTCCCATGATGTAGGCAAATGATTGAACGGAGGATGCGTGGCACGCAAAGAGCGATATCTCGTAGGCCTTGATGTCGGGACATCGAAGATCACCGCCATTGTCGGAGAGATGATCGACGACGGCGGGCTCGACATTGTTGGGATTGGTGTCGCCGACGCACATGGGATCCGGCGCGGAGTTGTGGTGAATCTGGAAGCTGCGGTGGAATCGGTCAAGAAGGCCATAGAGGAAGCTGAACACGTCGCCGGCGTGGATATCGATTCCGTGCACTTGGGGCTGTCGGGCGCGCATATTAAGGGCTTCAATAGTCGTGGCGTCGTCGCCGTTGCCGGAAAAAATCGCGAGATCTCAAGAGAGGATGTTGGCCGTGCGGTTGACGCGGCCAAGGCCGTAGCGCTGCCGAACGGGCGGGAGATTCTACACGTTCTTCCACAGGATTTCGTGGTGGATGAACAGGACGGAATCGGGGCGCCCATCGGCATGACCGGCGCAAGGCTCGAAGTGAACGTCCACATCATTACCGGCAGCGCGTCATCGACGCAGAACAGTGTCGGGTGCGTTAACCGTGCTGGCGTTGCTGTATTAGACACCGTGCTGGGGCAGATCGCAGCGAGCGAAGCGGTCTTGACGAACGACGAAAAGGAGCTTGGCGTTGCCCTTGTCGACATCGGCGGAGGGACGACCGACTTTGCCATCTTCGAGCGAGGGAGCTTGTGGCACACGGGCGTGGTGGCGATCGGCGGCGATCTTTTCACGCAGGATATCGCTGTTGGATTACACACGCCGATTCCAGCCGCCGAACAGATCAAGTGCCGGTTCGGATGCGCCTTATCCAGTCTAGTCAACGAGGACGAGACGATGGAAGTCGCCAGCGTTGGCGGACGAGAGCCTCGCGTCATGGCGCGGCGGATCCTGTCCGAGATTCTGCAACCGCGCGCCGAAGAGATCTTTCATCTCCTTTGGGACGAAATTCGACGCGCGGGCTACGAGAAGGCCTTGAATTCAGGAATCGTCTTGACCGGTGGTGGGGCCGCACTTGATGGCACGGCCGAGATTGCCGAACAGCTTTTCGATCTTCCGATACGGCGTGGGTATCCAGGTGAGCTCGGTGGTCTGGCTGACCACGTGCAAAGTCCGGCGTTCGCGACTGCCGTGGGACTCGTGATGTACGCCCATCAAAATTATGTTGCCGAACCACCGCGACTGGTGGGCTCGGGTGCGCTGGGTCGCGTTGCGGGTCGGTTGCGCGGCTTGTTCAAGGAGTTCTTTTAAATCCGGTGTTGATGTGACAGCTTGTCCGTCCTTTTTAAGGTGGAGGCCTGAACCATGACCGACGTGCACACCAAACAGACCAGCGCCGAAATGCCTGCCGTGGACGAGCCCCTGCGGCTCGCGTTTAAGGAACCGAATCGACCGACCGCCCGCATCACCGTGGTCGGCGTTGGTGGTGGTGGTGGCAACGCCGTGAATCGGATGGTGGAAGCAGGTCCGCTCGGCGTCGAGCTCATTGTTGCCAACACGGACATTCAGGCGTTGAAGGATAACGCTACGCCGAACAAGATTCAGCTTGGTGCCAAGATCACCAAGGGGCTCGGTGCCGGTGCCGACCCGAATCTCGGGCGTGAAGCTGCTTTGGAAGATACCAACACACTACTCAAAGCCCTTGACGGTAGCGACATGGTATTCGTGACGGCGGGTCTTGGTGGGGGCACGGGCACGGGCGCGGTGCCGGTCATTGCGGGGTTGGCTAGTCAACTCGGAGCGTTGACGATCGCTGTGGTTACTACGCCCTTTGCTTTCGAAGGGAAGCAGCGGGCTAAGAGGGCACGTCAAGGACTCGAGCAACTTCGGGAGTGTGTGGATTCAGTGATCACGATTCCGAACGAGCGACTTGTGTCAACGACCGATAAATCAACGTCCTTAGTCGAGGCGTTTAAGAAGGCCGATGACGTGCTTCGGCAAGCTATCCAGGGCATTTCGGACTTGATCTTAGTGCCTGGCTTGATCAATCTGGACTTTGCCGACGTGAAAACAATCATGAAGGGCAAGGGCATGGCTATCATGGGCACGGGTGTCGGCGAAGGCCCGTCCCGAGCCAGCAACGCCGCGAATCTAGCTATTTCGAGTCCGCTCTTGGAAGATGCATCGGTCGAAGGTGCCGACGGCGTCATCATCATGGTCACTGGAGGAGATGATCTATCCATGAGGGAGGTCAATGAGGCATCGTCGATCATCCATGAGGCTGCGCATGAAGACGCTAATATCATCTTTGGTGCTGTCGTGGATCCAAAGATGAAAGGTCGAGTCAAGGTTACCGTGATCGCGACGGGGCTCAATCAGAACGAAACCGCGACAGCCGAACCGGATTCGACGCCGGTCGATCTTCAGTATTACGCGTCGTTGAAGCACGAAAACGACGACTCGGCTATCGAGGTGCCACGATTGTCACTGGCCACGCAGCCGGCGGTTGATTTTCCGCTTACGGCCGATCCAACTCGGGACGTAACACAGCGTGCCAGCGCACACCAGCCGCGTCGGTTTGGTCACAAAAGAACGCTTGGCCCCCAGCAGGATATTGCTCGACGTCTCAGTGAACTCCCTGAACCAGCTGCTCAGTCGATGGTGGCGAACGGCGGACCTGCGGACGTCGAATCGAGTGACGCGGATACCTTAGAACTCAACGTGCCGACCTTCTTCCGCCGTCGGTAGGCGACGTGACCCGAGTCACCCGCCACCCCTTCGACCAAGCGGCGTGGTAAAATAAGGTATCGGGGCGTCTTTTCTCCTGGAGTGTTCTCGCAATTACGGTAGCGCGAACACCCTACGCCGCTGCCGATTCGATCACCTCATGTCCTTCTGGCAACAGCGCGAGGCGGCCCAGGGCCTGCTCGACCTTGAGCGGGGGCGCGATCGTCTACCTATTGGAGATCGGCTTCGCGTTGTGCTGGCGTTTCCCAATACCTACTACGTCGGCATGTCCAATCTCGGCGTGCAAACGGTGCACCACCTATTCAATTTGGAAGCCGGAGTATCGTGCGAGCGCGTTTTTCTGCCGCCCAAGCAGGAACTTCGCGCGCTACTGTCGTCCCGCTCGCCACTACTGACGCTCGACACCCAGAGTCCGGTGTCGGACTTCGATGTCGTGGCGTTCACTGTGTCCTTCGAATGGGACTACGTGAATATTCTAACGATGATGCGCCTTGCAGGGATGCCGGTCTACGCTAGTGCGCGCACCGAGCAACACCCCCTGGTTGTTCTCGGTGGCGCCGTCACGTTTTTGAATCCTGAGCCGCTTGCGCCCTTCGTTGATGTCGTTGCGGCCGGTGAGGGTGAGGCGCTGGTACCGTCACTGGTGGCAACCGTCGGCGCGACGAATCGGCGAGCGGCTCTACGCCGCCTCGCGACGTTACCGGGATTCTACGTCCCGTCGTTGTATCGGGTGAGATACGGTGAGGACGGAACAGCCAAGCCTCATGAGCCCGTGGAGCTAACAGTTCCCCCGTTCGTCTCGAAGGCGGGGTTGAAGACTATCGACGACGTCGATCCGCCATGCACCCGGATCTTCACACCCCAGACCGAGTTCGGCTCACGTTTCTTAATCGAGGTCGTGCGGGGATGCGCGAAGCTCTGCCGTTTCTGTTGGGCCGGTTACAATTACCTCCCAGTGCGCGCCTTTTCCACTGAGCGGATTCTGTCGTTGGCGGAGTCGGCCAAACCCTATGCTAACCGGGCTGGGTTGGTATCGATTGCCTTGTGCGATCATCCAGACATCGAGGAAATTCTCGAGCGGCTACTTGCGCTCGGCTATACGGTGAGCCCGGCATCCCTGCGCCTCGACGACATTACACCGAAAATTGTGCAGTTGCTGTCTCGGGGTGGTGAGCGGACGGTCACGATTGCTCCGGAAACTGGATCCGATCGACTGCGGCGGGTCATCAACAAGGTCGTGACCAACGCTCAGATTCTCGACAAGGCCGAGCTAATCTTCTCCAGTGGGATTGAAAACCTGAAACTCTACTTCATGATCGGCCTGCCTACGGAGACCGACGAGGACCTTGTTGCGATCCGCGATCTCGTTGTCCAACTTCGAGATCGGATGCTCACCTACGCTCGTCGCCGGGGTCGGCCTGGCCGGATCGTTGGCAGTGTGAATCCGCTCGTTCCGAAACCCGGTACGAGTTATCAGTGGCTCCCGATGACGCCGCCGTCTGTAGTGGCAACTCGAACGAAGCGGCTCCGGGCTCTTTTGTCTGGGCTTGACCACGTCTACCTGTCGATTAAATCGGAACGGCAGGCGTTCTATCAGGCTCTGTTATCGCTTGGTGATCGCCGGGTCGCTCCAGTCATCGACGCCGCTTCACAGAACGGGGGAGATTGGCGCTTGGCTGCTCGAACAGCCGAGGTCGATCCTGCATTTTGGGTGTTTCGAGACCGGAGCCAAGACTTGGCGCTGCCGTGGGACATCATTGACGGCGGCGCGAAGGCGGGATTCTTCCGCTCGGAGTTCGCCAAGAGCTTGCGTGCGGAGCCGACCCTTCCCCTTGGCCGCGGCAGCGCGCCAGCCGCACTGGTTTCCACCGAGGCCGCGGTGGACTCGGCCTCCGGGTGAGATTTCGCGCACGTCCGTAGTACGAAGTGACGAATCCGCTCTACCACTACTGCGTCCTCAATTATACAAAGCAGGTCGAAAATTCCCCGCGTGCCGTTGACGGTGCAATGACGTGAGGACAGAGTAACGTGTCGTCCCCGTTGTCTGCTGTCAGAATACGCAAACGGTCCAGTCAACCTGCTAGGCTAACCGCAACGATCGCACGTGATGTGGGTGGAGCAGGGGCCCGTGCTTCATCGGCACGGTGAGTCGGTTCCATCTTTTAGGGGCCGATTAATAGCACATGAGCGAGTGCTAGCGCATCCGAGTGTGTGATCGTCAAGGTGGTGGACTCTGCGCCGAGGTTGACGAATCGACGGGCCGCGCCGCCGTGGAATTCAAGTTGCGGCGGTCCGCCGTGTCGCACGACCTCGATGTCCCGCCAGAGCACTTCCGGTGAGTGGCCGGTGCCAAGAGCCTTCATGGCGGCCTCTTTGGCTGCGAACCTTCCCGCCAGGTGCGGTGCGGGATTCCGCCGCCGCTGACAGTAGGCGACTTCGGCGGGGGTAAAAATTCTCTCGAGAAACCGGTCGCCGTAGCGTCGCAGGACCCGCTCGATGCGCGGGATGTCCGTGGCGTCGATTCCAGTGCCGATGATTGTCATGGGATGTGGCGCAACCTATTTGATTGCGCAGTCGGCATCTTTGTCTGCGTTGTCTTCATCCATTGCTAGATTCGCTAAGCGATCAGCTTCTGTATTCGATGTTCGGGGCACGTGTTCGAAACTGATCTGCTCAAAACATTCCACGAGGGCTCGAGCTTCTTTGTGAAGTCGCTGCAGAGCCGGATGGCGTACCCGGTACTCTCCTCGCATCTGTCGAATCAGCAACTGAGAGTCGGATTTGATCAACACCTGGCGATGACCGGCATCGACGAGGTAGGTCAATGCGGCGATCAGGCCGCGATATTCAGCGACGTTGTTGGTCGCGATTCCTAGGAAGCCCTTGAGTTCAGCACAGATCTTTCCGTCAGGATCCTCGATTCGTACACCATATCCAGCTGGTCCTGGATTTCCCCTCGACCCGCCGTCAATGTAGGTAACGAGCATCGTGACAATCCGTCGCGGCTGCTCAGCCCGTAATTAGGCACTATCCGCGAGCGTCAAGTTGCCCGACGTCAGGAAGTGAAGGATACGGCCACAGCTTTCACATTGAATCAACTTATTGTTCCGGCGGATGTCGTTAAACACCTGCGGACGCAAGCGCACATGACAGGAGCTGCAAAGGTTGTTCTTGGCTTCGACGACCGCAACCCCATTTCTTTTCTCGGCGATTTGTTCGAAGAGTGCCAGGGCGACACCTTCGATCTCACGGGTCAACACTTCCGCAGCGTCGGAAGCCTTCTTCGCTGCTGCCTCAAATTTCATGCGCTCCTTCTCAATCTCGCATCGGTCGGACTCGATGTCCGCTTCAGCCGCCACCAGCGAATGTTCGGAGTTTTTTACCGCTCCGTCCAGCGCGTCGCCGTCGAGCATCGATTGGAGGATCCGTTCTTCAGATGACTGCACGTTGTCTTGGGCCGCGGTGATTTCCTTCTGGATCACCAGGTAGTCTTCGTTTGTTTTTACGTTCATCAATTGATCTTTTTTGTTGTCGAGGCGGCTCTGTACGGCGGCAACCTGTTTCTCGAGATTGCGGCGAGCGGTTTGGTTGTCCTCAAACCGCTGCCTCGCATCGTCGAGTGCTTTGCGATGCTCAGCCAGGTTAGCGTCGAAGGCGTCGAGCTGTGCGGGGATCTTAGCGAGGCATCGCCGAGCGTCATCAGCGGCATTGCGCAGGCTTTGCAAACGTATCAGCCGTTCGAGATCAGGCAGCATCGACGAGAAGTAGTGTGGCCCGGGCCGCGCGGGGCATTAATCGGCTCGACCTTTGACGTAATTGGGCCCAGCGAAGCACGCATCACCGTGAATCTACTGCGAAAATGAGTCAATCTAACGTATTGTGTCAGGTCTGTGGCGTGGAAGTCGACCGTTGCGTTGGTCGCGGTCATATTAATGGTGGGCCCACCAGGATTCGAACCTGGGACGAACCGGTTATGAGCCGGTGGCTCTACCGCTGAGCTATGGGCCCCACATT
>DBHR01000022.1 GCA_002296225.1 Acidobacteria bacterium UBA823
CATCGTCGGCCAGGCGAGTCGCCATACGGCGAGACCGAGCGGACCCTCAACGATCCGCCGGTCGAATGTCTTCTCGGGGCTTGCCGTGTCGGTCATTCAGTAGGCCGCAGCATCCTGTCCACCACGGAGGCACCGCAGTAGTCGTGAGAGTCTTACCAAAAGTATGAACGCGACTCCAATCGGGGCCGCTATCATGTCATAGACGAGCTTGTGGGAGCAGGACGACCAAGATGAAACCACCAGCGACTCCCCAACCGCTGACGGATTATGGCCCTTAGGCACATCATTGAATGCGACATATCCGCAGGAAGACAGGCGGAGATCCGGATAATCCTCCCGCTCTGTTAGAATTTACTGCCTACGGTGCTGATGTCCGGGGCAGGTCACTAAGAAGAGAGGGCGGAAATGACGAAACGACGGACCGTGATGATTGGAGTCCCGGGTATTTGCGCGGCGAGCCTGGCTATGTCGTTGCTCGTGATCTCAACAGCGGACGCGCAAAACACACGCGACGACCTGCACGATGGCCCGCTCATCGAAGGGTTTGGTCGACACGTCGACCTGCCGAACGCCGATTTCACAACGCGCGCCGACCACGTCTACAGGGTCGCCTTCGAAGTCCTTCAACCGCTGAACGCTCCCGAGCGACCGCACATGCGCCTAGAAGCCGCGGCCCGGTTTATGAATATGCATGCACATGCCGGCGTGCCCAAGGATAATTTGCAAGTGAAACTCATCCTTCACGGCGGTGGTACACGCGCAGCAATGACGAACGCGGCGTATCGAGAGCGGTATGACATCGACAATCCGAGCTTGCCGTTGCTCCAAGCGCTGTCTGAGGCCGGCGTCGAAATCTTCCTCTGCGAACAGTCGCGCGTGCTCAACGGACTCGATGCCAGCGAAATTGCGACGCCGGTCAAGAGCGCCTTGTCAGCAATGACTGCCGTCGTGACGCTGCAGGCGGACGGCTACCAATTCCTGACCTACTAAACGAGAGCATGGAGGTGGCCCGATGAACCACGTTTCACTGACAGGCTTAATGATTGTGACCGTTGCCGGCCTGGCGTCCGCCCAAACGACTGACGAAAAGATTGCCCAAGCCGTCAAAGCCCTCCCGGAATCGATGCAGGATGGTGCCTCGGTGGTCGAGTATAACGCAACGGGTCATCGCACGATTCTTCGAGAAGGAACGAATTCGCTCGTCTGCGAGCCGGACGACCCCAACGTCGAAGGCTTTCGCGTCAGTTGCTATCACCAGAACCGGATCGCCCGATTGAACTTCGAACGACAGCTCGCGGCAACCGGGAAATCAGCTGCGGATGTCTTTCAAGCTCGAAGTGCCAAGGTAGATGCCGGCGACCTACCCCTTCCTGTGGCCGGGCAAATGGGCTACTTCCTCGCCGGCGCGGATGAAGCGAGCACCGTGCCGACACGCTCGGCCCGATTACCCTACGCCACGGCCGCGTCAACGGGTTTGCCGACGGACACTGATGACTCGGAAGGCGTCTGGCTAATGCAGGCAGGCACGAACCGTGCCCACATCATGATCGTCGGCACGCCATCGGGCAGGCCACCAGCGAACCCGCCGGACGCAACCGATAAGGTAGCCACGGCCGTGCTCGCTGCACCAGCAGCTCTGCGGGACGGCGCGACCGTCGTCGAGTACGACGCGAACGGAGATCGCCACATCCTACGCGACGGAACAAACACGCTTGTGTGCGAGCCGGACGACCCTAACACGGAAGGCTTTGCAGCGTGGTGCTACCATGAGAGCCATGTGCCACGCGTGAACTTCGAGAAGAAGGTGGCGACCACTGGCGCCGACCGAGCCGAGGTATTTCGTCAGCGGGTCGCCGCCGTCGAAGCAGGAAAGATTCCCCTGCCGGTAGCCGGCCAGATGCAATACGTTCTGTCGGGTGACGATGCCGTGAGCGCGACCCGCCGCGGTCTAGCGGTCCGCCTGCCCTACGCAACCTCGGACTTGAGCGGTCTGCCTGAGGAACGGAGTAACGACGGCATTTGGCTGATGCAGGCGGGCGCGAATCGCGCCCACATCATGATCTTCCGGCCGTAGCGGATGCCCTGTGCCACGCGTAGCAAAAGGGAACCCTGAGGGACCTCAATTTTGCTTTTGGTAATTATGTGACAGCAGCGCAATGTCACTGCAAGGCTCGCGTTCTAGTAGAGATTCCGCAGGTATGAAAGCGCTCGTCAAGCTCGCGCTGGCCGTGGCCGTCCTCGCTCCAATCGTCGCCGCACCGGGATGCTCGGCGCCGTCTGAGGAGACGGCTCCCCTTGTCGTCGCGTTGCCGCGAGTGCCACAGCCAGGCGAATTCGGTGTGGCGTCCCACACCTACGAACTCGTTGGCCCGCTTGTGCCGAAGACTACGACGATGGTCACGGCATGGGATCTCCCGCAGAACCCCTTGACCGACATCACGCTCGACACACGAGAGGACGGTGAGCGGATCAAGTACGGCTTCCGACTGTTCACCAACACCCCGGCTGAGACGCCACGCTACACACCGAGCGGCATGACCTGCGCCAACTGCCATCTGAACGCAGGCCAGCGTGAGCTGGCGCTGCCGATGGTCGGCTCGGCCGGCATGTTCCCCGAATACAACAACCGCGCCGGGCGGAGGTTTAGCCTCGAAGACCGGATCGTCGGATGTTTCTATCGAAGTGAGAACGCCGTACACGGACCGGACAACGGCGGCTTGCAAGCCGCTCGCGCTGCGGCCGTTCCGCAGCCAGCAAGTGCACGTAACAACGAACCCCCACTCCCCGACGTCAATTCTGAGGAAGTCGTCGCCCTCACCGCATATCTCCGGTATCTCTCGGAGGGCTACACACCCGGGGAGGACCCCCCATGGCGGAAAAAGAATCGGATCTCGCGGGAGGACCTGTTGCCCATCGACGCGTTGGACCCGACGCGTGGTGAAGCGATCTACACGGAACTGTGTGTCAACTGTCACGGCCCCGACGGCCAAGGGGTGCAAGTCGGCGACAAGAAGGCGGGACCGCTGTGGGGATCACGCTCGTGGAACGACGGCGCCGGTATGTCGCGATACTACACACTCGCCGGTTTCATTCGTTACGCGATGCCCTATCTTGACCCTGGCGTTCTAAGTGACGAAGACGCGCAGCACGTCTCAGCGTTCATCATCTCGAAGCCGCGCCCATCCTACCAATACAAGAACGAGGACTATCAGACCGAACCGCTGCCAATTGACGCGGCATTCTACCGCCTCGATGTCGCCGAGGTAGCCGGCACGGGCTCACAGCCGCACTAGCCAACACGCTATTCGTGGCGGGCGCTCTTATCGAATGTGACCGTTGCAAAGACGAGCACGAGCTTCGACACCGCGGTCTCCAGAAACAGTTCAGCGGGCGGCTCGTACGTTCCTAAGACTAGGCTCGACGATATCCGACTCCGACTACCGCTCCCGTTGGAGCGTCGTAAGCAGGTCTCTGGCCTGTCTCACTTGCGGAGTATCGTTCGCTGAGAGCGCAAGGAACTTGGTTAAATCGGCGATAGCGTCGTCCCAGTTCTCCAGCTCGCCGTCGGCGAGTTCTCGTTCTCTCTCAGCATTAAAGTGGCTTATGCCCCGGTAGTAGTACGGTAGCGGTGAATTTGGCGACTGAGCGATCGCGAGTCCCAAGACCTGAATCGCGTGGTTTCGCTGACCCCGCTCCAACAGCGTGTTGGCGCTTAAGTCAACGAGTGTTCTCACGGCATTAGTGGACAGTGGAACGCCGATCTCCTCGCTATAGGCGTGCATCCGGAGGTATTGGGTAGCTTTGCCGGCGCTCATCATCGCCTCCAACCGAACCTCCGTCGGCGTGTCCGGGGTCGGCGGCAGCATCCCGCCAGCCCAAGCAGCAAGCAAGGCATCAAAGGCGTCCAACGCCTCGTCGTACATTTCGTCATACTGGTAGGTCATCGCGAGCGCCAGTTGTATCTGGTAATTGCCCGGAAGCGCCCACAACACTTTCTGATAGTTCTCCCGTGCGGCGCGGTAATTACCAGACTCATAGTTTGCACCCGCTTGGCCGATCAGGTCCGCAAAAGTCGTCAGAACAACGTCGATGGCATCGTTGTCGCGTTCCTGAACCTCAATGACGAACTTTTCCACCCCATAGCCTGGCGGTATCGCCGCCGCGTTGATTGTAAGCTCCCACCTCCCAGGCCTTAAATCTCTGAGAGCAAACTCGCCGTTGGCCTCGGCGTTGACTCGCGTGCCTGTGTTGGTCTCCATGTAGCGCACCGTGACAAGGGCGCGCAGCCCCTCGCCCGCAGCATTGGTCGCCGTGCCTTTCAAATCAACACTCCCCCGAAAGTTCCTATCAGCACTGGGTAGGGGGGCGCGTTGTTGCTGCGCCGAGATCGGCGCAGCAAGTACTGCGAGACTGAGAGCAACGGCAGCGGTTAAGGGAGACAGGTGGCGACCGTTCATAGCATTTCTCCGACGCGAACAACCCGGCACAGACGCACGGCCGCGCTAGCCCGGCATGCCATCCGTGCCTGGCGCTCTTACTTGAGCGTGACTGAAAAAAAGGCGAGTACGACCTTCGACAACACGGTCTCTAGAAAAAAACCGAGGGCGCCATCTCGTACGACCCCCGGCCTAGACTCCTTAAGTTCTGGCTCCGACTACGACACTCCTTGGAGCTTTGTGAGAAGGTCCTGGGCCAGCCTCCGTTGCGGAGTGTCCCTCGTCTCGAGCGCGACGAACTTCGTGAAATCGGCCTTGGCACCGCTCCAGTCCTCATCCTCACGTTCTTTTTCAACCTCAGCATCCCAGCGTGCTTGGCCCCGGTAGTAGTACGGTAGCGGTGAATTCGGCGACCCAGCGATCGCAACTCCTAAGAGCCGGACCGCGCGGTTTCGCTGACCTCGGTCTAACAGCGTGTTGACAGCCAGATCAACGATCGCTCGCACGGCCTCGGCGGACAGCCGATTCCCAAGCGCCTCGCTGTAGCCGTGCATCCGGGAGTATTCGCGGGCTTTACCAGCACTTATCATCGCCTCCACCCGAATCTTCGTCGGCGTGTCCGGGCTCGGCGGCGGCGTCCCACCGTCCCAAATGGCAAGCAAGGAATCAAATGCATCCAACGCCTCGGCATTTTTTCCCTCAGCCGAGTAGGTCATCGCGACCGCCTGTTGCAATTGCACATAGCTCGGATGGTTGGGCGGCAGCCCTAACAACACTTTCTGGTAGCTCTCCCGTGCGGCGCTGTACCTACGAGCCGCGCTGTCCGTGCTCGCTTGGCCGAGCAAGTCCGCAAAACTGGTCACGACAACTTCGATCTTCTCGTTACACGGAGCAGGTGCTCGATCGCAGCTGCGCTCATACACCTCAAGGACCTTCTTCTCCACCCCATAGTTTGGCGCGTTAATTGTGAGCTCCCATGTCCCGGCCCGTATACCTCTAACATTGAACTCGCCGCCGTTGCTACCTCTGACGGCCTTGCCCGTCTTGGTTTCCACGTAGGTCGCCGTGACGACCGCGAGCAAGCCCTCACCCGCAGCATTGGTTACCGTGCCCGCCAAGGTGACTCTCCCCTGCCAAGGCTGACCGTTCACCGCCGCTGGCATCGCTAGGGCGAAGAGCATGACGACCACCCACCGTAGTACGTAATCCTTCACGTTAACCCCCAAAATATTTGAAAAAAGATTCGCCCGTCTCTTCATTTGCTACCAAAAAGTGAGCCGCTACCGATTATAGATGACGGAAAGAGCAAGATTCAACCCTCCTAGAGATCAAAAGGAGCACGAGTCGTCGTCAGCGGGTCCCCAGCACGCACCGGCCGCTCAGGGCAAGACAGTTACTCTCACGTGAGCGTTGGTCCAGCAGCACTGGAAACCGCCGCTGGCGCCGGATGAGTCGTTGGCCTGCGCCCGCAGCACGTAGGTGCCGGGCACACTGACCGTGACGGTCGTCCTCGTCTCGCCGGTCGTCTCGTCAGTTTCGGGACGAGGATCGCTGAAAACAACCTCTCCCTCACCACGGTACTTGCTCCACCGAATCCGCACCGGCGCTCCTTCGAGCGGACGCCGATTCGGGTCGACCTGCCCGTCATCGCTCGCCCACAGCGTCACGGTCAGCGACTCATTCACCGTCACCTCGTACTCGGCGCTGATTCCCAGTGGCGGACCTTGTTGGGGATCGCCCATCGGTGCGAACCTGACAGTCGGTGGCGTGTTGCCCTGCGCCGGTTCGCGGTAGGGCTCAACTTCCCAGTCCGGTTTGAGACTCATCGGCACTTGTGTCGCCTGGCCGTTCGCCACGATCGTCCAGGTGAGCGCTTGATCGCCAAAGTCAGGCGGCAGGGGAATGGCGAAGACCCCCCACGCCCGCCGGGGCAGAAAGTGCGTGGGCTGGTTGTAGTCCGGGCCTCCCGGTTCAATCCGATTGTCCGGTCCCACCGGGATATCGAGCACTTCTTCTGTGTTCCGGTTGAAGTACCCAACGAGCAAGCTGACCTGCCCGTCTGAATCGCGAAACCACCCTTCGTACGCCGCGGTCACGCTCTGGCCTGAGGCTCGCATCGGAGCCAGCGGCAGCTCCTGCGTCAATAATCGTTCGGGCACGGCAAATATACCGACGGTCAGAATCGCAGCGGTGCTCACCACACGCCTAGCGGGCAATCGCACTCGAATCATCGCGGGCACTCCTGCTCTTGGAGATAGCGGAACCGAAGCGGAGGATTTCAAGACCGTGTTTGGTGCGCGGACCGGCAGGGGCACTGCGGGTGCTCCCTGCCAGTCGTCAAACAGTATGGTTATGGCTGTTGATCAGTCAGTTCGAGCCTGTTCGCCTCGCGCTTGGCGACCTCGGCCTCGAGGTCTTCGTCACTCATGTAGGTGATGTTCACCCACGCATGCGCCATCTCATCAACCGTCCGGTCACCCCAACCCACCCACTGGGTAGGGTCAGGATTGTCACGATTCGCTGACGTGTTGTCGTGCCATGCGGTCACGCGCAGCAGGGTGCCCTTCGGCAGCAACGGCGCCACGTCGTCGGTATAGACATAGTTGTTATGCCAATCAAATTGGTATTGGTCGACGTGGCTCAGCATCTGACGCCTACCGTTGGGAAGCAACGCTTCCATCGACATCGCCTTGCCTCGTAGGTGCATGTGGGGCTGGAAGTTCTCGACCCGACCGGCCTTCTTCAGAGCAAAAAAGCCCTGATGCACCGAGACGGTATTCGGTGGAATATCGAGGCCACGGCTTCCACCTTCGATGCCGTGAATGAGGTGTAGCACTTGACGATATTTCGGCTCGTAGCCCTTGGGATGAAAGTAGATCGCGAGCTCGGCCGAATTGGTGATCTCCTCACCGACGGCGTGGTAGTGAATATCCCAGACGATTTTTGAACCGGGTAGCATCAGCTTACCGCTGTCGGACCGCGTAATCTCGCCCTGTTTACCAACAGCCCACTCCATGAAGAGCCCCGGTCCAATGTCATCGGGGTCGTTCCCGATCATGAACTCCGTTTCCTCCTGCTGGAGTCGCGCCAAAGCGTGGTGCATAATTCGCCGACCTTCAGGTGTCGACGGCCGGATCTCGATCGCCCGCACCCACCGCGGCTCGGTCACGCCAGTCTCGACGACCGGCTTATACCAGACGTCCTGTGCTTGTGCAGGCATGGTGTACGCCGGCGAGTTGATGATCAGACTGGGCGGGCCGAACAGTTCTTCGAAGTTCCAAGTTTCTCCTTCGGGCCAGGTCATCGGCCGCGGCATGTTGGCTAGATCGCCCATCGGCGCACCGTTGTCGACCCACTGCACGATCGTTTCGATTTGCTCGACCGAGAGCGACCGGTCGTTCTTAAATTCCTGGATGCCGACCCGCTGGTCAAGATGCCACGGGGGCATCTCACGCGATTCGATGACGGCCTTAATGCGCCGGGCCCACGGCCGCGTCTCACGGTAGGTGACGAGCGACATCGGCGCCATCGAGCCCTCACGGTGACACGCCTCGCACTTCTCCTGGAAGATCGGGGCAACATCACGCGTGTACGTGATCGACTGGTCGGACGACTGCGCCGACGCCGCCGATGCAAGCGCCGATAACACAGCGCCACACGCGATTACACTCACGCCCAAGACCCGCCTCATCCCGCTACAGAACCGTGCATCTGCCATCGTGCACTCCCATATGTCGAATCACTCGGAACACCACGCGGCCCCGAGGGATCACTGTCAGCCGAACAGGGTCACCGTAACATTCTGCGAACGTAGCCAACGCCGATTCTATCGCCATTTCTGCCATTCCGCGCAACCCGAATTAAAATCGCTGAAAACCCCCTAGAACCCATCAACTTAAGCCGCTCCTGAAGTGAGTTTTCCTGCGTCTAAGCTGAGTTGACCCAAGATCCACCTTTGAGGCAAGGGCGAAAGAAGTGGAAGGCTCTAACTTAGAATGCCCGCTAATTAGGCCCAGTTTTAGAACTTGCTCGTTTTTGTTCGGTCTGGATTTTCGACCCGTTGTATTTTTGGGACCCTTTCCGTAGTATCCTTGGGGCTCGTTTCATCAAAGTTTTCACCGTAGACGGGAGGGATCGCTGGATCGAAACGTTACGACTAGGCGCCGTGGCTCGTGGACCTCACTCGGCGGTTGGGTGATCCTTCTTGCCACTACCATTACGGTGCTGGCCGCGTTGCCGCCAGTCGTTGTTGACCGAGCCTTCTCAGTTCTACCCACCGTGCCGCGGAGCGCATGGACCGACACCACGCTCGCTGACCTGCCGCTTCCGGCTGGGATGCCGGAACCGCCACCGCCGCCGCAACTGTATCTCGTAGCGGCCGAGGCTCCGAGGCTCACGCCACTCGTTTCGTTCGACTGGGCAACTCGAACGGTGATGCCGTTGCAGTCTGCAGGGTCGCCGCCTAGCAGAGAGCGCGTGACATTGACGACGGAGATCTGGTCTCCTGACAGGATACGACAGTCGTTGAAGGTAGCTCGGTGGCACAGCGGATATACGGTGCCAAACGCTGACGTGTTGCTGCCGTCTCCCGACCAGCGGACCGGATGGCCTACGACGGTCGGCTCCGGCGTCGCCAAGGCAGGGAAGG
>DBHR01000016.1:0-4826 GCA_002296225.1 Acidobacteria bacterium UBA823
TTAAAGTGGTACGTGAGCTGGGTTTAGAACGTCGCGAGACAGTTCGGTCCCTATCTGCCATGGGCGTAGGAAATTTGAGGGGGGCTGTCCTTAGTACGAGAGGACCAGGATGGACGGACCTCTGGTGTACCAGTTGTCGCGCCAGCGGCAGCGCTGGGTAGCTACGTTCGGACGGGAGAAACGCTGAATGCATCTAAGCGTGAAACCCTCCCCAAGATGAGATTTCCCGAGCCGTAAGGCTCCTAAAGGCTCCTGGAAGATTACCAGGTGATAGGCCAGGTGTGTAAGGCCAGCGATGGTCTCAGCTAA
Organism: Acidobacteria bacterium UBA823; assembly: GCA_002296225.1. Classification (GTDB taxonomy): domain Bacteria; phylum Acidobacteriota; class Vicinamibacteria; order Vicinamibacterales; family UBA823; genus UBA823. The sequence continues at coordinate 310 of DBHR01000016.1, forward strand.
CTGGTACTAATCAGCCGTGCGGCTTGACCACTTCCCTTTTATGCCGCATACGTGGTTGGGAACACTGCCGTTTGTAGGGTATTCAGTTGTTGGTGCAGCGCTGCCGTATGTGTAGGCTGCATCACGTTCTTTGATATCAGGCTTGCGCCGGTTTGAGGTTGACACGTCTCCAGTCCGCTAAGGTTCAGCGGTTAAGGGAGACTTCGCGACGTGCGTGCCCGACGCGAGCAAACGTTCCCGGTGGTCATAGGAGAGGGGTTCACACCCGTTCCCATTCCGAACACGGTAGTTAAGTCCTCCACCGCCGATGGTACTGCGGGGGAAACTTCGTGGGAGAGTAGGTCGCTGCCGGGATTATTATCGAGGCCGGATGTGAGGAATTGCGTCCGGCCTTTTTGTTTCTTCTCTGACTGCTCCTGCACCGTTTGATCTAGAGCCTAAGTGGAGGGCGCCTTGGCAGAAACAGTCGATTGATTGGTTACCTACGGTCGGAAAAGCACCTTCAACTGATCGCGAGCCGTTTCGAATGCCGTTTCGTAATCCTCGAGTGTGAACTCGCCAGCGACGAGTGGCTCGGTGTGGACCCGTCCAGAGGTAAGATGATCGATTGCTGGTGCGAACGGTCCGCAACGGGACCCGATGACCTTTACCTCATCGACGACCGCAGGCCAGAGGGGTAGGGTGGTCTCACCGTGGAACGTTGATTTGAGGACGATGGTACCTCGCGGTCTAACTAGACGTAAGGCTGTTGGGAGCCCGTTGGGCCGGCCGGTTACGTCCACGACGACATCTGCCGTCCGGTTCCCGTCGAGCGCATCAACATGGGTGGTGGCGAGCCCGAGTCCGCGCGCGATTTCCAGCTTGTCTTGATGCTTGCCGGCGATCGTAATCTGGGCGCCCGTGGTGGCCAACACCTGTCCGACGATGAGGCCCATTCGGCCGTCACCGAGCACGACCACCTCGTCTTCGGAGGTCATGTCGGTTTGGGTCAAGATCTGACACGCTGCTGCGGTAGGTTCCACGAAGACCCCGGCCATATCATCGAGCGCCTCCGGCAGGGCGTGAAGATTGGCTGCAGGCAGCCACAGATATTCGGCGAACGCGCCGGACCGGTGCTTGATGCCAAGCACGGAACGCGCGGGGCAGTGCTCCTTGGTCTCTGCGCGGCACCACTTGCAGATGCCGCAGCCGACGTTGATCTCACCGACAACGCGGCGCCCAATCCAGGTTCCGTCGGAATCGACGGACACGTCTTCCACGACACCGACGAACTCGTGGCCCGGCACACCTTGAAAGCCTGCGTAGCCGTCTAGGAGCTGCAGGTCGCTGCCGCAGATGCCGGCTAAGCTCACACGAATCCGGCATTCACCGGGGCGTGATGGGGGGGTCACGTCACAAAGGGTCGTTGATCGGCCAATGCGAAGCGCCTTCACGGGAAAGCTTATGATACGACGTTGTCTTCGACCCGAGGCTCGCAATCGGCATCACGTTCGCGTGGCTCCGCGTCGTCCTCTCTTGAGGGCTGGCACGGTTGGGATGAGTATGCGTCGTTTTACGACTGGGAGAACGCGCAGACGGTGCAACGGCGGGACGTCGGATTCTGGCAGCGACTGGCTGGTCGAATTGGCGGTCCGGTGCTGGAACTTGGGTGCGGGACCGGGCGCGTGTCGCTGCCGGTGGCCCGAATGGTCGAAACGGTTGTCGGCGTCGACCGGTCAGGCGAGATGCTCAACGTGGCTCGCCGTCGGCTGCGACGCTCGCGATACGGACCGCGCGTGAAACTCGTGCGAGGTGACATCCGAGCATTACCGTTTCTCGACCCGGCACCGTTCCGGGTGGCCATGGCGCCGTACGGCATTCTGCAGTCGCTTCTGCGCGACCGTGACCTGAAGAAGACCTTGGCATCGGTGGCGAGAGTGTTGGAGCGAGGTGCCACTTTTGGGATCGACTTGGTGCCCGAGCTTCCGGAATGGGGCGAGTACCGCCGTCGCGTCAGTCTCCGTGGCCGGCGCGGGGCGCGCGGTGGACATCTGACGTTGATCGAATCGGTCGGGCAGGATCGAGCGCGCGGAATCACGACGTTCGATCAGGAGTTCGTCGAGCGCAAGGGTGCCGAACGTTCGAGTCGTCGATTCTCGATCGCCTTTAGGACGCTATCGCTTCGCCAGATGCGAAATCGGTTGGAACGGACAGGCTTCGATATTGAGGCGGTGCTGGGCGACTATCACGGACGGGCCTGGGGACCGCGCGCTCGGGCCTGGATCATTCTTGCGAGGCGGCGTTGATCGTCCAGCTCGCGAAGATGAATGGAGTAGCGGAGGCGCCCGATGAGATCTATGATGCGCGACGGAGCTTCAACGAAAAACATTCGGGCGTCCATTTCGGCTTTTAACTCCTGACCGCCACTTTACAGTGGCCTCTGGCGGCCGCGGGTCTTCGGCGGCGGGCCAGGTAATCTGGTGCGGTGGCCGGCCAACAGCGTTGGGGTGCGACCCGGTCGATATGTTAAGCTTTGCTTGATTTTCTCCTTTGTCCGACAAAGAATTCCTGCCATGTCTGGCCATTCCAAGTGGTCTTCGATCAAGCACAAGAAAGGTGCGGCCGACGCGAAGCGCGGGAAGATCTTTACGAAAATTATTAAAGAATTAACTGTCGCAGCCCGCATTGGTGGTGGCGATCCCGACAGCAATCCGCGGTTGCGTACAGTCGTCGCTGAGGCCAAGTCGGTCAACATGCCGGCCGGCAACATCACACGGGCAATTCGTCGCGGTACTGGTGAAGAACCTGGCGTGGCCTACGAAGAGGTCACCTACGAAGGCTATGGGCCTGGCGGTGTGGCGTTGATGGTCGACGTACTCACTGACAACAGGAAGCGGACGGTCAGCGAGGTCCGCCACCTGCTATCGAAGCACGGCGGCAATCTCGGTGAGTCGAACAGTGTGGCTTGGATGTTCACGAAGCAGGGGTGCATCGTGGTTGCCAAGGATAGGGCCGATGAAGAGGCGCTGATGACTGTGGTGATTGACGCTGGCGCCGACGACTTCCGTGATGACGAGAGCCATTGGGAAGTTGTGAGCGCTCCCGACGCGTTCGATGCCGTGCTCGCTGCGGTCAAACAGATGGATGTCGAGCCGTTGTCGGCTGAGGTCGCGATGATGCCGAAGAATTACGTGAAGCTCGAGGGCAAGGTCGCTCAGCAGATGCTCAAGCTTATGGAGGCCCTTGAGGACAACGACGACGTCAGGAATGTTTGGTCGAATTTCAACATCGAGGAAAAGGAGATCGAGGCCTCGCTGGCGTGAGAATCTTCGGAATCGACCCTGGCTCCAACCGCACTGGATACGGCTGCATCGAATACTCTGGCAGCCAGCAGCGGCTCGTCACGTGCGGCGCGATCGCCGCCCCGCGCCGCGCGTCTCTTCCTGAGAAGCTTCGAGTTATCCACGGCGAGCTTGCGTCGCTCTTGGCCACGTGCCAGCCTACCTGCGTGGCAGTCGAGAGCCTCTTTCATGCCCGCAATGTGCAAAGCGTGTTAAAGCTAGCACACGTGCGTGGCGTGGTTGTCTTGGCTGCGACGCAAGCGGACCTTCCCGTTGTCGAATACGCTCCAACTGAGATCAAGCGGGCAGTCGTGGGCTACGGTCGTGCCGAGAAGCACCAGGTGCAACAGATGATCAAGCTACTGCTCGGTTTGGATGAGATGCCGACCCCCCACGACGCTGCCGACGCGCTGGCGGTTGCCCTGTGCCACGCTCACAACTTGACGCCGACGGGTTCCGTTGTCGACGATTCGGCGGCCCGACTGTCGCAACCGCGCAGCTGGCGGCGGGTCAAGCCGGAGAAGCTCGCGACGCGGAGACAGTCGTGATTGCCTCGCTCTCTGGACGGCTCAAGGAGAAGCATCCCAGTCGTGTCGTTATCGACGTGCAAGGCGTTGGGTATGAGGTCCACGTCCCACTGTCCACCTTCTACGAGCTGGGCGAGCTTGGCAGTGACGTTGCGTTGCGCATTCATACGCACGTGCGAGAGGATACGCTAGCGCTCTTCGGTTTCGCATCAATGCTCGAACTGCGGCTATTTGAGCACCTGATCGGCGTTAGCGGCATAGGCCCCCGGCTTGCGCTGACGGCGTTGTCGGGCATTGAGCCACCGCAACTGGTGAGGGCGGTTCGTCAGGGCGATGTGGCCCGCCTTACAGGAATACCTGGGGTTGGCAAGAAGACGGCTGAGCGGATGGTTGTCGAGTTGAGGGACCAGCTACCGGCCGTAAACGGGACCGATGCATCGTCGGCGTCTACGGAGGCGGCCGAGTCCCAGGACTCACGCGGAGACGTGCTCTCGGCTCTCTTGAACCTGGGATATCATCGGCCGCTCGTCGAGAAGGCGATCGACGCGGTGCTCCGGACGTCCGACGATCGCACTTTCGAGCAAGTACTGCGGCAGGCGCTGCGCGAACTCGCCCGCTGACGATCGAGCCGCACTTCACATTATGACTGACCCGATTACGACTGACCCGA
>DBHR01000016.1:5148-9324 GCA_002296225.1 Acidobacteria bacterium UBA823
GACTGACCCGAGGATTGTCAGTTCGGTGCGCGCGGACGACGACGCGCAGTACGAAGCTGGTCTTCGGCCCAAGACGCTTGACGCCTACATCGGCCAAGACCGGGTACGGGAAAACCTCCAGGTGTCGATTCAGGCGGCGCGCAAGCGGGAAGAAGCGGTGGACCACGTGCTGCTCTACGGTCCGCCGGGTCTCGGTAAGACCACATTGGCCTACGTTATCGGGAACGAGCTTGGGGTGCCCGTGCGCGCTACGGCGGGCCCGGTGCTCGAGAAGCCTGGCGACCTCGCGGCGATCCTGACCAACCTCAAGCCGCGTGAAGTGCTCTTCATCGACGAGATTCATCGGATGAGTCCGGTGATCGAGGAGATTCTCTACCCGGCCATGGAAGATTACGAGCTGGACATCATGATTGGCCAGGGGCCCAGTGCACGTTCGGTCAAGGTGCCAGTTCAGAAGTTCACGCTGATTGGTGCGACGACGCGGGCCGGTCTCCTGACCTCGCCGCTTCGTGCCCGCTTTGGAATTGTGCATCGTCTGAACTTCTACACGGAGGCCGATCTGCTCGAGATCGTCAACCGCTCTGCGGACATTCTAAACGTGCCGGTTCACGAGGCTGCGGCCCAGGAGATCGCGAAACGGTCGCGCGGAACCCCGCGGGTGGCCAACCGCCTTCTGCGGCGGGTGCGCGACTACGCCGAGGTTAGAGCCGACGGTACGATTTCGAAGTTGGTCGCGAAGGACGCGCTGGATCTACTAGAGGTTGACGAACACGGGTTCGACGAAGCCGACCGTCGGCTGCTGCTCGCGGTCATTGAAAAGTTCGGCGGCGGGCCAGTAGGGCTCAACAGTCTGTCAGCTGCGATTGCCGAAGAGAAGGACGCGATCGAGGACATTTACGAGCCGTTTCTGATTCAAATTGGGTTTTTGGACCGTACGCCCCGCGGGCGGGTCGCCACGGCCCGCGCTTACGAATATTTCGGATTGGATACACCGAGGAAGGATTCGAAACTGTGGTAGTGGCCGGGCGTGCGAAGAGAAGGGGCGAGCAGCATTTTGGACGGCCCGTGAAGGTGGCGGCGCTGGCGACGCACGTGCCGCCGCGCGTAATGAACAACACGGATTTTGAAAAGCTGGTCGATACGACCGACGAATGGATCCGTCAGCGCACCGGCGTTGTCGAACGCCATGTGGTCGAACCCGGCGTTGGCACATCGGCTCTCGCCGTGCCGGCGGCGAAGCAGGCGATCGCGCAGGCCGGCTTGACCCCGGACGACATCGACCTGATCGTGGTTGGGACGACGACTCCGGACACGGTATTTCCGAGTACGGCCTGTTTGATTCAGCACCAGATCGGCGCGTCGAACGCTTGGGGGTTTGACCTTGGGGCGGCCTGCTCCGGGTTTACCTATGCCCTGACGACGGCCGCAGAGTTGGTGTCCACTGGTTCCCATCGGCACGCGCTGGCGATTGGTGCTGACGTAATGTCCAGTATTCTTGATTATGAAGATCGTGCGACCTGTGTTTTATTCGGCGACGGCGCCGGCGCCGTGGTGGTGTCGCCGGCGGCCGACGACGAGCCAGCGATTATCGACTTCGCGCATGAGATTGACGGTAGTGGCGCACCAGCTCTTAGGATGCCAGCCGGCGGTTCACTCCGACCGGCGTCCCACGAGACGGTGAACCAGCGTCTGCATTTCGTCCAACAGGACGGTCAGGCAGTGTTCAAGTTCGCGGTGCGGAAGACCGAGGAGTGCTGCCGGCGGATCCTGGCGCAGAACGCGATCGGGGTTGATCGGCTAGACCTGTTTGTGAGTCATCAAGCGAACAAGCGCATCATCATGTCGGCCGCTGCCCGACTCGGTTTAGACGAAAAGAAAGTCGTCATCAACATCGACCGCTACGGCAACACGACAGGCGCCACCATTCCGCTAGCGCTGAGCGATGCACTTGCCGACGGACGCTTGAAGAAGGGTGACCTGGTGCTCTTGGTGTCTGTGGGCGCGGGCTTTACTGTCGGGTCCGTGCTGCTGCGCTGGGCATTCTGACGTCGGCCACGCGTGGGCGAATGGACGTCGCCGATTTCGATTTTGCCCTACCATCTGGACTAATAGCGCAGGCGCCGCGCCCCGCGCGCGAGGATGCTCGCTTACTCGTGCTAAATCGGGACGGCGGTGTGGAGGCGCATACAACGGTCGCGGCTCTTCCCAAGTGGTTGCGATGCGGCGACCTGTTAGCGGTGAACGATACTCGGGTGTTTCCGGCTCGCCTCTTGGGTCGACGTGTGCCGAGTGGCGGCACCGCTGAATGCCTATTACTCGAGCGGTTGGACAAGGACTGCTGGGACGCGGTCGTGCACCCTGGGCAGAAACTGCGCGTCGGCGAGCGGATGCGGTTTGAGGGCCACGGACGGGTTATCGACGCTGAGATTCTCGAGCGCCGGTTCTTCGGTCGACGCCTCGTACGCCTGACCATGGATGGACTCGGCGACATTGGTGAGGCCATCGACGTGGTGGGCCACGTGCCGTTGCCGCCCTACATCAAACGGAGCGACCGGGCCGAGGACCGCGAGCGATATCAAACGGTGTACGCGCAATCGCGGGGCTCGGTCGCCGCTCCTACCGCGGGGTTGCACCTAACCGAGAGGCTACTGCAAACGCTCGTGGCGAACGGCGTTGGACGTGTGGACGTGACGTTACATGTCGGTTACGGTACGTTCAAGCCTGTTCGCGTTGACCGCGTGGAGGAGCACACGATTGAGCCAGAACACTACACGATTTCCGAGCGAGCTGGGTCGGCCCTCAACGCCGCGCTCGACACGGGTCAGCGCGTCATTGCGGTCGGGACAACAACGACGCGTGCGCTCGAAAGCGCTTGGAGGCAGGGCCGAGTTACGGCTGGGGAGGCTGTGAGCGAGTTGTTCATCCGTCCTGAACACCGCTTCGCTGTTGTCGGAGGCCTGCTCACGAATTTTCATCTGCCCCGGTCCTCGCTGTTGATGTTGGTCTGTGCTTTCGCTGGTCGTGAGCGCGTGCTGGCGGCCTATGCCGAGGCGATTCGGCTTCGCTATCGTTTCTACAGTTACGGTGATGCGATGCTCATCCTCTAGTTAGGGGTAGGGAATGAAACTTCCGTACAAAGAGTTCGGATTCGACGAGGTTCGAACCTATCCACTGAAATCCCGGCGCAGCAAAACCAGGCTGGATGATTTCGCACGCCCCTACCAACGCGGAACGGGGCTTGTCGGATTCGTCGACGCCTTACCGAAGCTGCTCGCCGGCGCTGACTTTCGGCGAGTCGTCGACGCACTCGTCCGTGCGCATGCAGTCGATGCGGGGATCGTCTGGGGCCTCGGGGCGCACGTAATCAAGACCGGACTCTCGCCGGTTGTCATCGACCTCATGGAGCGCGGGTTTGTCTCTGCCGTTGCGACCAATGGTGCGGGTATGATCCACGACTTCGAAGTTGCTCTGGCCGGCGCCACGTCAGAGGATGTTGACGAGTCGCTTAGCACGGGACGCTTCGGTATGGCCGAGGAGACTGGCCGTGTCTTGAACCAAGCGATCAACGATGGAGTCAAGACCGGTCTCGGCATCGGACAGGCAGTCGGTAGGTTTTTGCATGAAAGTACGCCAGAGCATATGAACGTCAGTATCTTCGCGGCGGCGCATCGCCTCAATGTACCAGTAACCGTGCACGTAGCGATCGGCACGGACGTCATTCATATGCACCCGCAGGTGTCTGGGAGCGAGCTGGGTGTGGGTAGTCTGCGTGATTTTCGTTACTTCGTTTCGAGTGTCGCGCAGCTCGGGCGGGGTGTGTACCTTAATTGTGGCTCGGCTGTGTTATTGCCAGAAGTGTTTCTGAAGGCGGTAGCGCTCGTACGAAACCGTGGCGTGGAACTGCGTGAACTAACGACCATCAACCTCGATTTCATCCGGCACTACCGCCCGCAGACCAACGTGGTGAAGCGTCCAACCTCAAGTACTGGCCGAGGCTTTTCGCTCGTTGGTCATCACGAGTTACTGATCCCGCTCTTGGCCGCAGCGTTGATCGAGCGGGTCGAGGAACCTTGATATAATCGGGTGTTGCTTCGTTCGAGACCGGTGCCACCGAGGTTGATAACATCGCCAGCGTCGCTGGACGGGGCACGAGCAGCTCCCGCAGAGTTCTGCCGG